>DATLPI010000001.1:0-2895 GCA_035535815.1 Actinomycetota bacterium
GACGGGCCGATCGTCACTTCGTGCCCATTGAGCGAGGAACGTCGACTTGCCGTAGCCCGCAGGCGCGGAGATCCCCACCACGCGGCGCTCACTCCCCCGCGCGACCTCGATGAGTTCAGCGCGGCTGACCCCGCCGCGGTGGGGCTTCGGGATCGCCAGCTTGGCCTCGAGCAATGACCGATCGGGCTGGGCAGCCATTCGGCCCCGAATCCTAGTGCGCGGATGCCGTTCTGCTCAACCGATCCGGGATCGATCTGGGACGCCGGAACCCGAAAAGGGCGGGGTTGCCCCGATTCACACGATCCGCGTGATGCGTGGCTCGGGCGGCTGAGCTTGTATCCCAGCGAGGAGGAGGTAACAGTGGCTGCCTGCCTCGCTCCATGACGGCGTATCGACTGGAGGAAAAGAGATGCTCGCTTGGTCGCTCGGAACATGGCTCGTGTGGACCATCGCACTCATCGTGTGGATCGCCATCGCCTTCTGGCCTGCGCGGGTGGCTGCCCGCAAAGGACACAGCTTCTTCGGGTACTTCCTCCTGAGCCTGCTGTTCTTCCCGCTCGCGCTAATCCTTGCCTACGTCGTCGACGATCGGACCCGAGCGGTCCAACCGTAGAGCGGCACGAGGGGCTGTGATGGCGATGGGAGACGATCCGGCAGCCGAGCGAACATGGGTGCACATCGTCGTGACGGCCGTTCGAGCGGTCGTGACGGCCAGCGTGCTCGTGGCCCTCTACTACGTGCTTCCCCTGGATGACCTGTCAGGGGCGTCGACGGTGGCGGGGCTCGTGATCGCCGTCCTCATCTTCCTCGGCCTCGTGGGCTGGCAGGTCCGATCGATCCTGCGGTCCGCCCATCCCGAAACGCGCGCGCTCCAAGCGCTCGTGGTCGTGCTGCCCCTCTTCATCTTGATGTTCGCATCCGCGTACTACGTGATGGGACACACCGAGCCGGCAGATTTCTCTGAGGCGTTGACGAGATCCGACGCCTTGTACTTCACGGTCACGATCTTCTCGACCGTGGGGTTCGGCGATGTGTCAGCTAAGGCCGAGACCACCCGGCTGGTGGTGACCGCGCAGATGATCCTCGACCTGATCTTCCTCGGCGTCGGGATCCGGGTCATCCTCGGCGCGGTGCAGAAGAGCAAAGACCGCTCGGCCACCCAGGTCACGGACGAGGAGGGCTCGTCCTCATGACGGAAGGCGAGCACCTGGACGATTGGTGGGATTGGCGCCTGCTCGGGCGTTGGGTCGTGGTCAACACCGCGGCGTTCCTCGTGATCGTCATCGGTGGCGTCGTGCTTCAGCAACTCGTATCCGACACCACGAAGGACCTGGCCCAGGATCATCGCGTGCTGGCGATCATCCTTGTCGCGCTCATCGGGGCGGTGTTTCAAGGCACCGTCCTGGGCCGCTGGCAATGGCGGATCCTCAAGCACCGGCTCCGCCACCTGCAGCGCCGCCAGTGGGTGATGGCCACGCTCGTGCCGGCGCTGGTCGTCTGGCTCTTCGCGATCGCACCCGGGGCCGTCGATACCCTGGCGGGGGGCGGCGACACGCTCGAAGCCTTCAAGAACGGTTTCATCCAAGCGCTCGTCCTGGGGCCCCTGATCGGTCTGTCGCAAGCGACCGCCCTGCGAGACGACACCACCCGGTGGATGTGGTGGTTCGCAGCCAACGTCACGACCTACCTGTTCGGTGCCCTCTCGTTCGAGCTGGGGAAATGGCTGATGGACGAGCTGTCGCTTCCCAGGAACATCACCCCCGCCTTCCCGATCCTGGCGTTCGTCGTGCACGGGATCTGGATGCTCTGGGTGACCGCGCCGGAGGCGGCAATCGTCGATGTCCCCCAGGAGGTCACCAGCGGCTGACGGATCGTCGGTTCGTGGCACGAATCACGCGATATGGGTGAGGACCAGCCGCGATCAGGGCTCGTACCCTCGATCCAGGTTCCAACGAACAGGAGGAGAACGATGGCCACCCGTACGGCTTCCTGCAATTGCGGGCAGCTCAGCGTTACCTACGACGGACCCGATCCGGAGCGCATATCGCTGTGCCAGTGCTACGAATGTCAAAAGCGAACGGGCAGCGCGTTCAGCTGGCAAGCGCGACTCCCGATCGAGCACACGAAGGTCGAAGGCCGGTCGACGAGCCGGACGGTTCCCGTCGAGGGCGCGAAGCCGGCCGAGTTTCGCTCCTGCGACAGCGGGGGGGCCACGTTTCACTTCTGTCCAGAGTGCGGTTCGACCGTCTATTGGGAGATCTCCGCCGCACCAGACCTCCTCGGGGTCGCAGCCGGCACGTTCGCCGACCCGAGCTTTCCGCCGCCGATGATCGCCGGCTTCGCGGCGTACGGAGCCAAGTGGGCGATGAACGTCTCGGCCCTTCCGATGCCGGGCGGGCACTATGAACACGACGGCACGTCACACGGCGGGCCACGGGCGTGACGACCGGATGAGGTCCAGGATCAACTCTCGAGAGAGTCCTCGACCTTGCCCCCCGCCTTGGTGATGGCGTCCTGGATCGCGTCGACGTCGCCGGAGTCCACAGCCTTGCTGATGCTCTTGGACGCCTTGCCGAGCGTCTTCTCGACCCGGTCGGCGCACGCGTCGTCCAAGAGCACGACGACGGCTGAGGTGCCGGGAGGAAGGTATTCCTCGACCTCGACCCCCATCTTCTTCTCCTGGTGGCGCTTCTCCAGCTCGCCGATGCCGGCGCCGATGCCGGCGCCGACGGCGGTGGCGAGCAGGAGCGGCGGAGCGAACAAGCCCACCACGAGGCCGCCCACCGCACCGAGAGCGGTACCGCCCGCGACCGCGGTTGCTCCGTGTTCCTTCACGTCAACGGATCCATCGGCCGCCCGGTCCATGACCACGGCGCCGACGACGATCAGCTCGCT
>DATLPI010000002.1:0-10121 GCA_035535815.1 Actinomycetota bacterium
CGAGTACGCCCCGGGGGTCAAGGCCGAACCCTTCCGGTTCCCTGCGCGCAATCGGTTGGTGGCCGCACTCAGCCGCGCGCTCGTGGTGGTCGAGGGCGCCGAGGGCAGCGGGTCCATGATCTCGGTGGAGCACGCCCTCGATCTCGGACGGGACGTGTTCGCCGTGCCGGGCACCGTCACGAATCCACTGGCACAGGTCCCGCTGGCGCTGATCCGGGAAGGCGCCACCTTGATCCGTGGGGCGGACGATCTCCTGGCCGACCTCGGGCTGGCGGCCAGGCTTGCGGTCGCCCCACCCCCAGGGCTGCCCGACGATGAGCGGAGGATCTACGAGCAGATGGTCGAACCGTTGCTCCCCGATGCGCTCGCCCGACGAGCGGGGATCGCCATCCCGATGGCGGTCACGGCGTTGGTGTCCTTGGAGATGAAGCACCTGGTCCGGGTGGTGGGGGGTCGCTACGAGCGACGGCTGAGCGCTCCACCCCCTCCGGCCGACCCACGGTAGCGGGGTCCGATGCGCGGGTGTGCTTGCACGCCACCGTGACCGCTGGTACACACGGGAGCCTGTGACGCCCTCCGACGAACTTCCCCCGTCCGAGGTCCGCATCATCACGGACTTCACGGACCATCTCGCCTTGGAACGGCGTCTGTCGCCGAACACGGTGGCGGCCTACCGCCGTGATCTCACGCAGCTCTCCACCTTCCTCGTCCGCCAAGGCTCGTCGCTGGGAACCGTGACCTACCCGTTGCTGCGCCGGTTCCTGGCCCAACAACACACGCTCGGCTACGCGCGAGCATCGGTGGCTCGGCGGGTGGGGGCCATCCACACCTTCTACCGTTGGGCGGTGGCCACGGGCCGCCTCACCGACGACCCGTCGCTCCTGCTGGGCCGGCCCAAGGTGGTCAACCGGCTGCCGACCGTGCTCCGTCCCGCAGAGGCGGCGGCGCTGGCCGAGGCCCCTGCGGAAGAGGCCCCCGACGCCGACCCGCTCGATCATGCGGTCGCCCTGCGCGATCGAGCCGTGCTGGAACTCCTTTACGGGTCGGGCCTGCGCGTGGGCGAGGTCGCCACCCTCACGCTCGACCGGATCGACCTCGACCGGGGCCGCGTCCTCGTGATGGGGAAGGGCTCGAAGGAGCGAGAAGTGCCCATGTCGGACGACTGCGTGACCGCGCTGGATGCCTACCTGAAGGCGGGTAGATCCGTCATGTCTCCGGGAAGCGGCCGAGAACTCTTCTACAACAAGCGGAAGAAACGCTTCAGCCAACGCGATATCCGTACGATGGTGGGACTATATGTCGACCGGTTGCTGCCGGGGCGGCGGGTCAGCCCGCACACCCTGCGGCATACGTTCGCTACGCATCTGTTGGAAGGGGGAGCCGACATCCGAGCGGTACAAGAGCTTCTTGGGCACGCGAGCGTCGCGACGACGCAGCGTTACACCCATGTATCCCGGGCGCGACTCTTCCAGGCCTACGAGCAGTCCCACCCGAGGGCATGAGCGTGGCAGCCACGAAGAAGCCCGCCACGAAGACGGCCACGAAGCCCGCGCCCAGGGCCGCCAAGGCGAAGACCAAGGTCAAGGCCGTCGCGGGTGCCGGCTCCACGGCGACGGTCACGATCCCGCCGCACGTCGACGACGAGCTCGGCGGTCACTGGCACGAGTTCAAGACCTCTGGCGCCGTAGCATCGCGCGAGAAGCTGATCCTGCACTACGCCCCGCTCGTGAAGTACGTCGCCTCGCGTGTGGCGACCGGCTTGCCCGCCACCGTCGAGCAGGCCGATCTGGTCAGCTACGGCATGTTCGGGCTGATGGACGCGCTCGGCAAGTTCGAGCCGGGCCGGGGCAACAAGTTCGAGACCTACGCGATCCCGCGGATCAAGGGCGCCATCATCGACGAACTGCGCGCCATGGACTGGGTGCCGCGTTCGATCCGGTTCAAGGCCCGCGAGATCGAGAAGGCCAACGCCGACCTCGAGGCCATGCTGAAGCGCCAGCCCAGCGAGAAGGAGTTGGCCGAGCGCCTCGGCATCTCGCTGCGGGAGCTGCACGACGTCGTGTCGCAGATCTCGTTCGTCTCCGTGCTCGCCCTCGACGAGATGGTGTCGGTCGGGGCCGATCGCGGCGAGCAGGTGTCGCTGATCGACACGCTCGCCGACCGAGGGATCGACCCCACGCAAGGCGTCGAGTCCCAGGAGACGCGGGGGCTGCTCGCCGCCGCCATCAACGAACTCTCCGAGCGCGAGAAGATCGTCGTGACGCTCTACTACTTCGAAGGGCTCACGCTCGCGGAGATCGGGGAGATCCTCGGTGTCACCGAGTCCCGTGTCTGCCAGATCCACACGAAGGCGGTCGGCGGCCTCAGAGGGCAACTCACCGAGGTCGAGTAGGCCACGATCCTGGCCCGAGCGTGACGTTCGTCACGGCTAGGGCGAAGACGCCTCGCTAGGGTCGGCCCATGCGGAAAGCGTGGTTCGTGCTCATCCTCGTCGCCGTGGTGATCACCGCTGCCACCCCGGCATCGGCGGCAGGTCCGTGGTCATGGCCCGTGACCGGGCCGGTCATCAACGGATTCGATCCACCGGCCTCGCCGTTCGGGTCCGGACATCGGGGGATCGACATCGCCGCGGCAGCCGGTACGCCGGTCCTGGCGCCCGCGCCGGGCACGATCACGTTCGCGGGCCCGGTGGCAGGTCACCTCTTCGTCACGATCGATCACGGAGGCGGGGTGGAGTCGACCTACTCGTGGGTGTCGGCCCTCGCCGTGAAGAAGGGCGACGTCGTGGCCGCGGGCGCCCTGGTGGCTCGCTCCGGCGCGGGCCATCCGGGCGACCTGGTGCCCAGCGTGCACATGGGCGTGAAGCTTCACGACGTCTACGTCGATCCGCTCACCTATCTGGGTCCGATGTCGGTGAGCGGGTTCATCCACCTCGCCCCGCTCCTCGCCGCGTGACCCCCGGCCTCACCTGAGGCACCCGGCCCTCGGGCGCCTAGAATGTCGCGGCCTTGGACCCCTCCTCGAACGTTCACCTCTTCGCCGGTCGCCGCCGGCGTGCGCGACGTATCGCCTCGGCCGTGGTGGGGACGTTCGCAGCCCTCCTCGTGACGGCCCTGCCGGTCTCGGCCCAGACCGCCGGAGGATGGCCGCAGTTCCAGGGCGGTCCCGAGCACACCGGCGTTGCCCCCGACGGCCCGGCGCCGGGCTACTCGGTCGACTGGACCCTGGCCGTGGCCCCCGGCGGACCCGGCGACCAGTACGGCCTGTCGGCCCCGGTCAGTGCCGGAGACCTCATCGTGGCCGTCGGTCCGGAGGCGGTCATCGGGGTCGACGCCGCGGCCGGGACCCAGTCGTGGAGCGTCGATCGTGATCTCGGACCGTCGGTGCCCGCGGCCATCACGTCCATCGGCGGCCGGGACGCGGTGGTCTACACGGAGGGGTTCGGCGAAGGCCCTCCGGATGCCGCCGGTTCTGCCTCTCCGTCCGCCTCGGCCTCCGGTTCCGCGAGCCCCTCTCCGTCGTCGACCGGTGGCGGCACACAGGACGAGCCCTTCGATTCGCACCTGGCCGCGTTCGATCTCGAGACCCAGGAGCCGCTGTGGGACACGGTGGAACTCGACGCCGTGAGCCGGACCGGGGTCACCGTCGGCGACGGCATGGCCTACCTCGGGGTGAACGGCGGCACGATCTACGCCGTCGACCTCGCGAAGGGGAAGGTGGCGTGGACCGCTGAGCTCGGCCGCCCCGTCGCCACGCAACCCGCGTTCACGGATGGGACGGTGGTGGTCGGCCTCCAGGCGAGCCGGGAGGAGCCCCACCCCACGGTCGTGGCCCTGGATGCGTCCACCGGCGAAGAGCGTTGGCGCGCCGACGACCAGAGCCAGGCCGCCATCGTCTCCACGGCGTCGATCGCCGACGGGACGGTCTACGTCGCCTTCACCGGTGGTCAGGAGTCGAGCATCGACGCCTTCGCCCTGGACACGGGCGGTCGCCGGTGGCGCACGCGCTTCCCGCGCTTCTTCGACCTCACCGCGAGCACGCCGCCGGTGGTGACCGACGACGCGGTCTACGTCACCGACGCCCAGGGCGAGACCTATCGCCTCGATCCCGCCACCGGGACCCGGGTGTGGGAGTTCGCCCTCAACGAAGGCGTCCTGCGCACCGCGCCGATCGCCGTCGGTGACCACGTGCTCGTGGGCACGATCGACGGCTCGCTGGTCGCCCTCGAGGCCTCGGGCGGCGACCTGGTCTGGCGCGACGACGGCGACGGCTCCCCGCTCCGGGCGCTCGCCGTCGCAGGTGATCGCGTGATCGCGGTTCGGGCCGGCGCCGGCGC
Source organism: Actinomycetota bacterium (assembly GCA_035535815.1). GTDB lineage: Bacteria > Actinomycetota > UBA4738 > UBA4738 > HRBIN12 > JAOUEA01. The sequence continues at coordinate 4,337 of DATLPI010000002.1, forward strand.
GGGCCTGGTCGCGTTCGCTCACGACGACGACGTGGCGCTCGTCCGCGAGGTGTCGCCCACGACGTTGAACCTGGGCCTGCTCCTCGGCGCCTTCGCCGTCGCCGCGCTGGTGGTCGCGGGCATCGTCCTGCTCGCGGGCCGGGTCCTCGCCGGCCGGATGGGCCCCGCGTTCCCGAACGGTGAAGATCGGCTCGACTTCGCTGACGAAGATGAATACGAAGACGACGACGACATCGACGAAGACGACGACGACGACGAAGACGAAGACGAAGCCGACGATGATGACGGGGACCCTGCGCACGATGACCATGACGAGGACGACCGGTGACGAACAAGAACAAGAAGCGCCCCAGCGGCTATCGAGAGCCCCCGCCACCGTCGTCCGACGCGGCCCAACCGGCGCGCCGGCGAGGACTCTTCGACTCGATCCTTGCGCCCCGCGTCCCGGGCTCGACGCCGATGCCGTCGATCCTCACGAGCCTCCGACGCGGGGCCGTGACCGTGGCATCGTCGATCCCGCTGGTCCTCACCTCCATCCTGCTGCTGCTGGCGATGTGGCTCGTCCTCGTGGCCCTCGGCTATGAGGGACCGTTCGCGCTGCTGGTGAACGTGCTCGGGGTCCCCCCGGTGGGCACGTTCAACGACCTCAACCTGTCGATCAGCGTGTTCGGGGTCACCACCGGGTTCCTCGCGCTGCTCGTCTTCATCGGCCTCCGCGCCATCGTTCAGGCGGTGCTGACGGTCATGGTGGTCGATGTCCTGCAGACGGGATCGGCGACCCGCTGGTCGGCGGTCCGCTCGCTGCGGGTCCTGCCCGTGACGCTCGCCGTCAACGTGGCCTGCCTCGGCCTGCTCATGGCCTCGAGCTTCATCGGGCCGCTGCTCGGCCAGGGGTTCGGACTGCTGATCCTGCTCGCTTCACTCGTGGCGGGCGTGTACCTGCTCGGGTTCGCGCCCGCGATCGCCGCAACCGAGCGACGGGGCCTCGCCGACACGCTCGGCCGCTCGGTACGGGCGGGGCGCATGCCCGGGGCCGGCAACCTGATGTTCGCGGCCATCTACGTCGTCACGTTCGTGGCGGTCCTGGCCATCCCCGGCAAGCCCGGCGCGGTGGTGGGGGTCAATCCGTCGATCGCGGCCTGGGTGGTGGGCCTGGTGGTGGGGTTGGCCCATGTGGCGGTCCTCGCGGCGCTGGTGTTCCGATACCTGAGCGTCGCCGATGTGGTGCCCGAGGCGGCGCCCCGGCGTCAGCCGGCGGGCCGCGGCCGACGTCGATAGCCCTCGGGTCGCCGGATCGGCCCCGCTGCTAGACTCCCCGCGCCGGCGCGTTCGCGCCGAGCTCACACGCTCGAGGACCGCATCGCCGAGGTCCCGCGCCCTTCCGGGCGGGTCGGTGACGGGTTGATCCGAGCGGAGGATGACAACCGAACGAAGGAGGCACCATGCCTGTCGTCACCAGGCGGGAGCTCCTCGAGGCGGGCGTGCATTTCGGCCACCAGACGCGCCGGTGGAACCCGAAGATGCATCGCTACCTGTACGGGGAGCGTTCCGGGATCTACATCATCGACCTCGAGAAGTCCCTGTCCGGCCTCGAGGAGACCTACGAGTTCGTGCGGAACCTGGGTCGCCGTCGCGGCATCGTCCTGTTCGTCGGGACGAAGAAGCAGGCCCAGGAGGTCGTGCAGGAGCAATCCGGCCGCGTGGGCATGCCCTACGTGAACCACCGTTGGCTCGGCGGCATGCTCACGAACTTCACCACGGTGTCCAAGCGCCTGCTGCGCCTGCGCGAACTGCGCGAGATGGACCGCACCGGTGCGCTCGACTACCTGCCGAAGAAGGAAGCGATCCGCCTGCGCCACGAGCGCGACAAGCTCCAGCGCAACCTCGGCGGCATCCAGGACCTCGAACGGCTGCCCGACGCGATCTTCGTGATCGACACGAAGAAGGAGCACATCGCCGTCAACGAGGCCCGCAAGCTGAACATCCCCGTGATCGCCATCGTCGACACCAACTGCGATCCCGACGAGGTCGACTTCGTGATCCCCGGCAACGACGACGCCATCCGCGCCGTGAACCTGGTCACCCGCGTCGTCGCCGACGCCCTGGCCGCCGGCTACGGCATGGCGAAGGACGAGGCCGTCGAGCGGGTCACCGGCGCTGCGCCCAAGGCCACCGGCCCCAAGGCCACCGCCGCGCCCGCGCGGGTGGAAGAGCACGAGACGCCCAGCGCCGAGGACGCCGCAGCCATCGCCGCCTCCACGGTCTTCGAGCCGGACGCTCCGTCCGATGCGGAAACGGCGGCCGCTGCGGCCGAGGCCGCCGAGCAGCCCGAGGCCCCGCCGGCGACGGAAGCTGCAGCAGCTCCGGCCACCACGCCTCCCGAGGCCGAGGTGGTCACCACGCCGGAGCCCGTCCCAGCCGACACCACCCAGGAGTAAGTCATCCCCATGAGCGACATCTCAGCGGCACAGGTCAAAGAGCTCCGCGAACGAACGGGCGCGGGCATGATGGACTGCAAGAACGCGCTGGTCGAGACCGGCGGCGATATGGAGAAAGCCGTCGAACTCCTGCGCGAGAAGGGCCTGGCCTCGGCCGCCAAGCGCGCCGGCCGCTCGGCCAACCAGGGCTTGATCGAGGCCTACATCCACTTCAACAACACCGTGGGGGTCCTGCTCGAGCTGAACTGCGAGACCGACTTCGTGGCCAACACCGATGAGTTCAAAGCGCTCGCCAAGGACATCGCGCTGCACATCGCCAGCCCGGCCGCACCGCGCTTCGTCAGCCGCGAGGAGGTCTCGCAGGACGAGATCGACCACGAGAGCCAGATCTTCGCCAAGCAGGCGCAGGAATCGGGCAAGCCCGAGAACGTGGTCGACAAGATCGTCGAAGGCAAGATCAACAGCTACTTCAAGGAGATCGTGCTGCTCGACCAGCCGTTCGTGAAGGACGACAGCAAGACGGTGCAGCAGCTGCTCGACGAGACCTCCGCACGCGTAGGTGAGAAGGTTGCGGTGAAGCGGTTCGTCCGGTACAAGCTCGGCGAAGACACCGAGTAGGCACGAAGAGCGAGGTCCGAGGGGGGACCGAGGAGCCTATGGCCGACCAACAGCAGGGGACCCGACCCCAGTACAACCGGGTCCTGTTGAAGCTCTCCGGTGAAGCCTTCGCTCCCGCCGACGCCGAAAGCGGCATCAACACCGACGCCACGGCGCTCGTGGCGCGGCAACTCGCTGAGGTGGTCGACCTCGGGGTCCAGACCGCCGTCGTGGTGGGCGGTGGCAACATCTGGCGCGGCCGGCAAGCACCCGGCATCGAGCGCAACCGCGCCGACTACATGGGCATGCTCGCCACGGTCATGAACGCGCTGGCCCTGCAGGATGCCCTCGAGAAGATCCACGTCACCACGCGGGTGCAGACGGCGATCTCCATGTCCCAGCTCGCGGAACCGTTCACGCCGCTGCGCGCCCGCCGGCACCTGGAGAAGGGGCGCGTCGTCATCTTCGCCGCAGGGCTGGGGGTGCCGTTCTTCTCCACCGACACGTGCGCGGCCCAGCGCGCCCTCGAGATCGGGGCCGAGGCCCTGCTGAAGGGCACCAAGGTCGACGGCGTCTACACGGCCGACCCGCACCTGGATGCCAGCGCCACCCGGTTCGATGCCATCGAGTACGTGGAGGTCCTCAAGGAGGGCTACCAGGTGATGGACGCCACCGCCATCTCGCTCTGCATGGAGAACAAGCTGCCCATCATCGTGTTCGACCTGGGCGAAGAAGGGAACATCCGACGTGTGGTCGGCGGCGAGCCGATCGGCACGCTCGTCCACTGACAAGGAGCCCGATGACGATCGATACCGCCCTCAAGGACGCCGACCACAAGATGGAGCAGGCGGTCTCGCACCTGAAGGAGGACCTGTCCGGCATCCGGACCGGGCGCGCATCCGCCTCGGTGCTAAACCGCGTGACCGTGGAGTACTACGGCACCCCGGTCCCGCTGAACCAGCTCGCCTCGGTCACGATCCCCGAGCCCCGCCTGCTGGCGGTCACCCCCTTCGACAAGGGAGCCATCGGGGCCATCGAGAAGGCCATCCAATCCTCCGACCTGGGGATCACCCCGTCCAACGACGGCCAGGTGATCCGTCTGGCCTTCCCGCCGCTCACCGAGGAGCGGCGCAAAGACCTGGTGAAACAGCTCCATCACCGAGCCGAAGAGGGCCGAGTGGCGGTCCGCAACGTTCGGCGACATTCCAAGGAAGAGATGGAGAAGCTTGAGCGAGAGGGCGGTATCTCCCAAGATGACCTTGCGAGAGGGGAGAAAGAGCTCCAGAAGGTGACCGACCGCTTCGTGGCCGAGATCGATGAGATCCAAGGCCACAAGGAACAGGAGCTCATGGAGGTCTAGTGGCGGACGACAAGCGCGACGGCGACGATCTGTTCGAAGACCTGGACAAGTTCTTCGCGCCCATCAAGGACGTCGATTGGGACGAGCCGGCGTCGGCCGGCGCCCGCGAGACGCCCAGCGAGGAGCACGTGGCGGTCCGGGCGCCGGACCCCGCTCCGCTCGCGACCGGCTCGCGCACCCCGGAGCACTCCGAGGACGATCCCACCGTGCTCGACGAACCCGCGTCCGTCTCGGCCTCGGCCGACGACGACGACGATGAGGAGTGGTACGACACCACCGTCCTCGACACGATCGAAGGCATCGGCACCGACGAGCCCGACGACGCGCCCGAGCTCGACACCGCGACCGAGGTGGTGAGCCTCGACGACCTCCAGGTCAGCGACGCGCCCATCGGCGAGACCACCACGGATCAGGCGGGCCTGTTCGCCTCCGACGACCCCACGGACGCAGAGCCGGGCGATGGATGGTCCCTCGTCGATGACGACGAGCAACCGGACGTCTCCGGCATCATCGGCACCGACACCCAGCCCATGTCCACGATCGAGGAGGAGGTCGTCGTGACCGCCGCGCCGTCGGACGAGGAACTCGAAGCTGCCGCCGACCATTTCGCTCCCACCGCGAACGAGCCGGCGTCCGCCCTTCCCGAGGAGGAGGTCATCGTCGGTGGTGTGGTGGGGTTCGAAGATGACGAGACCCCGGAGTCCTACGCGGGGCCTGCGGTCGGTGGCGACCTCCTGGGTGAGCTCGGCGCCGACGAGGTCGAGCAGGACATCCTGTCCGACCTCCAGCCCGAAGACGAGCCCCAGACCGTGATGGTGGGTGCCGGCGGCGAAGGCCTCGGCGGGCCCAGCTGGCAGGAACCCACCTCCGTCGAAGTGGGTGCCGATGCCGAGCGCCGGAGTTCCCAGGGGGGCGATCGTGACGTGCCCGCCGCCTTCATGACGGGCGCGATCCTCGCGGCCATCGCGTTGGTGTCATTGCTGATCGGCAAGGGCGTGTTCGGTGTCATCGCCGGCGCCGTGGTGCTGCTGGCCCAGGGCGAGCTGTACGGCGTCATGGTCAAGCACCACCGCCAGCCGGCCACCGCCGTGGGGCTGGTCACGGGCGCGCTGATGCTCGCCGGCGCCTACTTCAAGGGCGAGGGCGCCGTGCTGGCGATGTTCGCGATGGGGGTCGTGGCCACCTTCCTCTGGTTCATGTCCAGTCCGGCGGCGACCCGCAAGGACACCGCGGTGAACATCGGGCTCACGATCCTCAACCTGGCCTGGATCCCGCTGCTCGGCAGCTACCTGTTCATCATGCTGGACGCCGCGAACGGCACCGACCTCGTCGTGGCCGTGATCGCCCTGACGTTCGTCTACGACACGGCCGCGTTCCTGTCCGGGTCGGT
>DATLPI010000003.1:0-4491 GCA_035535815.1 Actinomycetota bacterium
CGTGCGCACCGACCGAGGGGCGGACCTGTGGTCGCGAGCGCTGGCGGACGGCGTCATCGAAGCCCGTCCGGCCACGGAGGATCCCAAGGCTGTGGAGCTGATGTTCAAGCTGGCCGCCAGGTCGCGGGAACGTTGGCCGTCGGCCGACGAGCTCCCCACGGCAGCCGCGACACCGGGCCTGGTCGCGGACCCCGCCTAGCCCGTTCGAACCATCGTCGAAACCCCATCGTCGGGGGCTTCACCGGGACCATCTCCGGCCGATAATCCCCTCAGGGCCCCACGAGGGGTGTGATCGACGCGCCCGACGAGGGCGAGGAGCGAGCGGTTGTCGGATACGGCGCGCGCGGCGCGAGCACCACGGACCACGGCCTTGCGGCACGGCGCCATCCTGGAAGCCGTGGCGTTCGCGGCCGAGCGTCTGTTGCTCACCCCCGACTGGCGGGATGCCGCCGACGAGGTCCTCGCCCGGATCGGTGCCGCCGCCGACGTCTCCCGCGCCTACATCATCGAGAACCATTTCGACGATGAGGAGGAGCTGCTGGGCAGCGTGCGGTTCGAGTGGTGCGCGCCGGGGGTCGACTCGCAGAAGGACAACCAGTTCCTGAACGACGCGCCGTGGCGCGACCTGCCGCGGTGGGCCGCATGGCACGCCGCAGGGGAGCCGGTGGTCTCGGCCGTCGCCGATCTCCCGGCCGAGGAACGGCCCGAGTTCGAAGCCCAGGGCACCCTCTCGATCGCAGAGCATCCCGTGTTCACCCGCGATTGGTGGTGGGGTGCGATCGGGTTCGACGATTGCGAGGAGGCCAGGACCTGGGGACCCGCCGAGGAGCAAGCTTTGCGCGCCACCGCCACGTTGTTGGGCGCGGCGATCACCCGTCAACGGGTCGACGAACAGCGCCGCCGGGCTGAGGACCGATGGGGCCACGTCGTGGAGCTGATCCCCGCCGTCACCTACTCCGACGAACTGGACTCGGACAACGTCGTGCGGATGGGATTCGTGAGCCCGCAGATCGAGCAGATCCTGGGCTTCCCGCCCGAGCGCTTCCTGGAGGACGCCCGCTTCTGGTTCAGCCTCATGCACCCGGACGACCGGGCCCGGTTGGAAGCGGCGGGAGCGTTCAGCGCCGAAGACACCGAGCCCTTCGACGAGGAATACCGGATGCGTGCCGCCGACGGGACCTACCGGTGGGTCCACGACGGCTCGCAGGCGATCTACCGCGACGACGGCAGCGTCGACTACTTCCTCGGGTTCATGACGGACATCACGGATCGCCGCGCGGCCCAGCACCAGCTCCGGGTCGCCGACGAGCGGTTCCGTACGATCGTCGAACAGACCCCGGCGGTGACGTATCAGGAGTACCTGCACGACGGCGTCTACGACGGCGACCAGGTGGAAACGTTCGTGAGCCCGCACATCAAGGGGCTGCTGGGGTACACACAGGAGGAGTGGCGACGTCCGGGCTTCTGGCGGGAGGCCACTCACCCCGACGATCTGCCGCTGGTCGACGCCGAGAGCGAGCGTGTGATCGCCGCCGGAGAGCGGACCTACCGGCAGGACTACCGGATGGTCGCCAAGGATGGACAGGTCGTGTGGTTCCACGACGAGTCGGTCCTGATCGACGACGCCGATGGCGAGCCGTTGCTGTGGCAGGGCGTGATGATCGATATCACCGACCGGAAGTACGCGGAACAGCAACTCGCCCAGGCTGAGGAACGGTTCCGGCTGCTGGTCGAGCGCTCACCGGCCATCGTGTACATGGAACTGCCGTCCAAGGGGTTGGAGGCAGGGGCCGTGGCCTACGTGAGCCCACAGATCTCCACCTTGCTGGGTGTGCCACAAGAGGCGTGGCAGGAGCCCGGCGCGTGGGCGGCGATGATGCATCCCGACGACCGCGACCGTGTCGTCAACGACGGCGCCGCCGCGAGGGTCGCTGGCGAGCCGTGGGTGGCCGAGTACCGGATGATCGCTGCCGACGGACGGGTCGTGTGGTTCCACGACGAGTCGGTCCTGGTCGTGGACGAACGGGGCGCGCCATCGATGTGGCAGGGCATCATGGTCGATATCACCGACCAGAAGTCGGCCGAGCAGCGGGTCCGCGAAGCCGAGGAGCGACACCGCGCGCTGGTCGAACACATCCCCGCGATCGTGTACGCGGAAGGCCTCGACGCCGACCCCGAGGACCTCTACGTGAGTCCGCAGGTGGAACGGATCCTGGGCTACACCCCCGATCAGTGGCGGTGGACCGAGGACTTCTGGAAACAGCACGTGCACCCCGACGACCTGGCAGGCGTCATCGAGATCAACGATCGGGTGAACGAATCGGGTGCCACCTTCCTCGCCGAATACCGGTTCCGGGCGGCCGATGGGTCATACCGTTGGCTGCGCGACGAAGCGGTCCGTGTGCTCGACGACGATGACCTGCCGTTGTTCTGGCAGGGCGTGATGCTGGACATCACCGACCAGAAGCGTGCCCAGCAGGACCTGCGTGAGGCCGACGAGCGCTATCGCGCCGTGGTCGAACACATCCCGGCGGTCGTCTACACCGAGGCTCCGGATGCCGATCCGGCCAAGTTCTACATCAGTCCGCAGGTCACCGATCTGTTCGGCTACACGGCCGAGGAGTGGACCTGGACCACCGACTTCTGGCGCGACCGCATCCACCCGGATGACGCGGAAACGGTCGTCACCGCGGACGAACGGTCCAACGAGACCCTGGAGGCCTACACGCTGGACTACCGATTCCGGCACAAGGACGGCCACTGGGTGTGGGTGCGTGATGAGGCCACGTTCGTGCCGGAGCGGGACGGAGAGGGCTTCTGGCAGGGGTTCATGCTCGATATCACCGAACGCAAGCGCGCCGAGGACCAGCTCCGCGAGGCCGAGCTGAAGTTCCGCACGATCGTCGAGCAGAACCAGGCGATCTTCTACACCCAGGACATCGATCCGGACGATCCGGCGGTGTCGCGCACCACGTACATCGCCCCGGGCAACACCGAGATGCTCGGCTACACGCTGGAGGACATCCAGGACGACCCGACGCTCTGGCGGGCGATCGTCCACCCCGACGACCGGGAACGGGTGTTCGAAGCCGACGCCGAGAGCAACCTGGCGGAGGGTGATTCCGCCTTCTCGATGGAGTACCGGATGATCAGTAAGGACGGGCGGATCGTCTGGGTCCAGGATGAGGCCACGCTGGTGCGCCTCCCGGGCAAACCCCCCTATTGGCAGGGCTTCCTGCTCGACGTCACCGAGCGCAAGGAAGCCGAGGCGCAGCTGGAGCGCGCCCTCGATGTGGAGCGCGAGGCCACCCAGCGTCTGCGGGCCCTCGATGAGATGAAGAACACGTTCCTGCAGGCGGTCTCACACGACCTCCGTACGCCGCTCGCGGCGATCCTGGGCCTCGCGATCACGTTGGAACGCGGGGACATCCAGATCGATGACGACGACGCGAGGGATCTGGCGCATCGCATCGCTTCGAACGCCCGGCGATTGGACCGCATGGTGACGAACCTGCTCGACCTCGACCGGCTCGCGCGCGGCATCGTGGCTCCCAAGCTCGAGTCGACCGACGTCGGCGCCCTCCTCCAGCGTGTCCTGGACGAGACCGACCTCATCGAGGATTCGCGGCTGGTGACCGACCTCCAACCCGTCGTCCAACCGATCGATGCCGCCAAGGTCGAGCGCATCGTGGAGAACCTGCTCGCCAACACCGTGCGGCACACCCCATCGAACGCGTCGATCTGGGTGCGGGTGTGGCCCGAACCCGACGGCGTCACGATCGCGGTCGAGGACAGCGGGCCCGGTGTCCCGGCCGAGATCCGCGACATCGTGTTCGAACCCTTCCGCCAGGGGCCCGAAGCTCCCCAGCACTCTCCGGGCGTCGGCGTCGGACTGACGCTGGTGCGCCGGTTCGCCGAGCTGCACGGCGGACGCGCATGGGTCCAGGAACGGGACGGCGGCGGAGCCTCGTTCCGGGTGTTCCTCCCGGCGGCCGGCCCGACCGAGCTGGTGCCGCCCGACGACCGCGCGGCATCCGGTCCATCAGCCGGTTCTTTGGGCGGTTCTTTGGCCGGATCGTCGGCGCTCCTGCCGCCGGCCGGCCTGGACGAGGTGTCCTGACCTTCCCTGCTAGGACGCCCCCGCGCTGAAGTTGAGATCCGCCACGTCGATCACACCCGCCATCGTCCGATCGAATCGGATCTGGACGCTGCGGACATCCCGAAGATCGACCCCCGTGAACGCGGAGAGCGGGAACCGCAGCTGCTGCAGGATGACATGACCGTAGAAGCGGCGGAGTCCCGACGGATAGGCCAGCGCGTCGTTGCCCACGTCTGAAGCGGCGACCGACGCGCGCTGGCCCGAGCCATCGACCAGCACCACCGACAGGTCCTGGAACTGGAAGGCCTGGTTCACGTCGTAGTCGGGGTTGATCGACGTGCGGAACTGCAGCGCGTCGAACCGCCGGACGGCGCGCGTGCCCTCGGGGAGTT
>DATLPI010000004.1:0-10961 GCA_035535815.1 Actinomycetota bacterium
TCCCTCGACGCGTTCGATCGCGGTGTAGGCGAGCCCGTCGTCCCCGCGACCGACGGTGAGCAGGTCGGTGACGCTCGTGGCCTCGAGCTCTCCGCGGAACACCTTGCGCACGACGGCCCGGCCGAGGACGAGCCCGTCGGGATGCTCGTTCGCGTCGGCGGGCTCCCAGCCGGTGACCTCGAACTCGACGGTGGTGCGGGGCATGCGATCACGCTCCTTGGTGTGATGGGCGACCGGCATCGTCGCAGGCGCGAGAGACACCCGCGCTCAGCTCAAGGCCGTGATGCCGGCATCCCATGCACGATCCAGGTCGGCATCAGGTGGGAACCGGCCATCCAGCTCCAGGATCGTCATGCCGTGAGCGAACGCCCACGCCGCCCGCGCCGTGGCTTCACTCCCTGCCGCGTGCACGAGGGGTGCGGCCGCCCACGCCTCGAGCCCTTCCGGCAGTTCGGCGCGCGGCAACGGCCCCTCCGTCGCGAGCCGGTAGAGGTGGGGATGCGCCAGTGCCCACGCGCGATAGGCCTTCGCGAGCGCCTTCAACGAGGCGCGCCGCGACGCCCGGGGTCCGAGCGCGACGACCGCAGCGTTGATCGCATCGCCCTGATCGCGGAGGGCCTGGGCGATCAGCAGCACCTCGAGCTCGTCCTTGCCGGCTACGTGCTTGTACAGCGACGGTGCCTGGATGCCCAACCGGGCCGCCAGCGTTCGCATCGTGAGGCCGTCGGGGCCCTGTTCCTCGAGCAGGTCCTCGGCCGCCTCGACGATCTGGGCGAGTCGCGGCGACAGCGCCGCCGTCTCCGGTGCCGTCACGCTCACGCGGCACCGGCGACGCGCAACTCGATCACCCGCGCGGCGAGTGCGGCGTTCACCTTCGTGAAGGTGGTCGCGGTGTCGACCTCGATCAGCTTCCTGAGGAACGGCACCAACAGGCCCTTGAACCGCTCCCCTTGGACGAAGCGCACGCGCCCGGGTTCGGCCTCGTGGATCTCGAACCGGTGCTCGCCGTCGAAGATGCCCGGCAGCAGCAGGCGACCGAGCCACCGGAGCTCACGGCCGGGTTCAGCCACCAGCACGGTGGGCTTCATCGTCATGACCCGTCCGCCGTTGAGCTGGAACCGGATATGGAGCCGCGTCCCGACGTTCGCCTCGCCCAGCACCTGTGCCATGCCCGGGTTCCACTCGGGGTAGGAGGCGAAGTCGCTCAGGACCCCCCACACCTCGTCGGGCGTGCCCTCGATCGTGGTCTCGCTGCGGATCTCGTTCCTGAACCCCATCTCGTCCTCCCGATATCGCCTGATAGCTAACGCCGTTAGCCTCACGATAGCTAACAGCGTTAGCCTTGTCAACTCGGAAAGCGCGACCCGAGGAGGACGCGTCAGATCGTGGACGGGCCGAGGGGTTCGCCTGAGGCAGCCAGCAGCTCGAACTCGCGGGCCCCCATCGGGTGGGCGAACCAGAAGCCCTGCGCCAGGCGACAGCCGTTCGACCGCAGGAAGATGTACTCGCCTTCGGTCTCGACGCCTTCGGCGAGCGGCACCATGTCCAGGCTCTGGGCCACCTGGATCATCGCCCGCACCATCCCCGCCAGTCGGACGTCCCGGTCGACGTGACGGACGAACTCCCGGTCGATCTTCAACACGTCGACCGGCATGTGCTTCAGACGCGCCAGCGAGGAGAGCCCGGTGCCGAAGTCGTCGAGCGCGAGCCGGAGACCGCACCCGTGGAGCTCACGCAGGATGCGCTGGGTCCGCTCGGGGTCGGCCATCGCGCTGGTCTCGGTGATCTCGGCCTGCATGCACGAAGGGTCGACCCCTGCGTCCTGCAACTTGCCGATCAGCCGCTCGCCGAGGCGGGGCGTCCACATCTGCCGCGGCGACAGGTTGAACGAGACCTCCAGGTGGAGCCCGGCATCGAGCCATCGACGTTGCTGGCGTGCGACCTCGTCCACCACCCAGTCACCGATCGCTTCGATCAGGCCCAGTTCCTCCGCCACCGGGATGAACTCCCCGGGCGGGACGATGCCGGCCGCGACGTCGTCCCAGCGGATCAGCGCCTCGGCGCCCACGATGCGCCGGTCGGCGAGGTCGACGACCGGTTGGTAGTGCAACAACCAGCTCTCGTCCTCGACCGCCTGCCGGAGGCGCGTGGCGAACGACAACCGGTGCTGCGCATCGTCGGCATCGGCCGCGAAGAACGCGTGGCCGCCGGGATCGAGCCTCTTCGCGCGGTACATCGCGACGTCGGCGTTGCGCATCAAGGTCTCGACATCGTGCGCGTCGTGGGGATGCACGCTGATGCCGATGGAGCCGCGCGCGAAGAACTCCGTGCCCTCGAGGTCGAACGGCGCAGCCATCGCCTCGTTCACTCGGTCGGTGACCGCGCGGATCGCCTCGACGTAGTCTGCGTGGCCGAGGTCGGCGAGCAGCATGAGGAACTCATCGCCGCCCTGCCTCGCCACCAGATCGGTGTCGCGGGTGCAGGCGGCGAGCCGATCCGCGAGCTGGATCAGCAGGCGGTCGCCCGCATGGTGGCCGAGCGAGTCGTTCACCAGCTTGAAGTTGTCCAGGTCCAGGTACAGGACGGCGACCACCGTCCCGTCGCGCTTCGCACGCTGCACGGCGAGCGCCAAGGTCTCTTCGAAGAGCTCGCGGTTGGCGAGCCCGGTCAGGCCGTCGTGGAAGGCCATATGCGCGATCCGCGCTTCGGCCTCCTTCAGCTCGGTGACGTCGAACAGGATGCCGTGCTCCCACAGCACGCGGCCGTCGTCGTCGCGGTGGGCGTAGGCGCGGTCGCGCACCCACACGATGCCGCCGTCGGGACGGACCATCCGGTAGTCGGCGAGGTCGCCGCCCACCCCGTCGATGAACGCTTGGCTCTGGGACTCCACGGTCTCCCGGTCGTCCGGGTGCACCATGCTGATCCACATGTTCGGATCGTCCCGGTAGGCCTGCGGGGTCACGCCCAGGATCTGCTCGATCTGCGGGTTGACGTAGGTGGTGACGTTGCCGTCGTCGGCGTAGACCACGGCGGGGATCTGTTCCACGAGGCCGCGGTAGCGCTCCTCCGCGTCCACGAGCGCGGCTTCGGCCTCTCGACCGGCGATCAGCGCGCGGGCGTCTCGCAGCGACGCGACCGTGACCCCGTCCTCGAGTTCACGAACGCGCACCTCGACCGCGAGTTCGCGGTCCGCACAACGGAGCATCGCCTCGAACGGCACGGCATCATCGGGTGCGGCGCGCCAATCGGGGATCACCTCGTGGAGGTCGAGACCGGCGATCGGGCGCCCGACCAGATCGAGCGCGCGTTCGTTCGCGCATGCGATCCGGCCTTCGCGCACGACGAGCAGGGCCTCGGGACCGGCCGCGAACAGCTGAGCCGGGTCCACGAGGGCATCGGTCGAACGCTGCGCTTCCTGCATGCTTGAGCATCGACGCGCCGCTCCGGCCACCTGAGAGGATCACCGGATCGCTTGCATCACAGGCGTGATCGGATGCCCGCGGCGTCCATGCCGAGCGCAGCGTCGAGTTCCTGCCACGTGCCGTAGCGATGGATGAACCGGCGTGGAACACCGATCGACCGCACGCGGGCCATCACATCGGCGAACACGGGCGAGATCACGGGAGCCGCGGTGCCTTCGTACCACGGCTCGATGACCACGACGTCGGGGGCGTCACCGGCGAGCTCGCGGAGCGTCGCACCGTCGAACGGCTCGAGGCTCGTGGCGTACACCACCGTGGCGTCCAGATGGGCGGTGGCCTCCAGCGCGCGCGTGAGCATGGGCCCGAACGCCACCACCGTGGGCCCGCCGCCGCGACGGATCACCTCGAGCCGGCCTGGTGCCACATCGTGCGGTTCGTCGTTCGTCGCCAGGCTCGTGCGCACGTAGGTGGGCTCGCCGTTCGCGACCACCGCCCGAAGCAGTTGGTCCACCTCACGGCCGTGACCCGGCACCAGCATCTGCATGCGCGGGATCGCGATCATCAGGGACGCGTCCGCCGGCGAATGATGGGTCCCGCCCTCCCCGGCGTAGTCATAGGAGCCGCCCGAGCCCACGAACGTTCCACCGAGTCCCTGATACCCGAAGTCGAGCTTCAACTGCTCGTAGGGACGTTCGGCCATGAACGGCGACAGCGAATGCGCGATCGGGTGGAACCCCTCCATGGCGAACCCGGCCGCGACGCCCACCATGGTCTGCTCGGCGATCCCCACGTTGACGGCGCGCAGGGGATCGTGCCGGATCGCGCGCGCCAACAGGGTCACGCTGATGTCGGCGACCACGATGGCCACCCGGTCGTCCGTTTCGAGCAGGTCCGTGGCCGTGGCCGCGAACGCCTCACGCATGCCGGCCATCACCACTCCCCTTCCGGGATGTCCGCGACGACCGCCACCGGCTGTTGCGCGTGACGAACCCCGAGCGCCGCCGCGAGCGCGTCATGATCGTGGCCGTCGACGGCGCGCACGTCCCATCCGAACGGTGGCAGCCACTTGTCCCACGGCCCCATCGGCCACGAGGAGCTGTGGTTGTCGACGATGAGCCAGGTGATGTTGCCCAAGCCGAGGTTGGGCGCCAGCATGACGGCTTCCCAGTTCGAGCCCTCATTGAGATCGGCATCACCCGTGAGCACGACGACCCGGGTGCCCGGACGGCCCTTCGCTCGCAACGCCTGCGCAACGCCGACCGCCATCGGCAACCCGTGACCGAGCGATCCCGTCGAAGCCTCGATACCGGGCACCTGCATCCGGTCCGGGTGCGAGCCGAGGTGTCCTTCGTGGTCCAGGAACGCATCGAGCCACTCGGGCGGGAAGAACCCCTTCGCCGCCAAGATCGCGTACAGCGACGCCGGGCCATGCCCCTTGCTCAGGATGAACCGGTCCCGATCCTCGGCGTCCGGATGCGCCGGGTCGATGCGCAGGATCCGGTCGTAGAGCACCCAGAGGACATCGAGCGTGGACGTGGTGCTCTCGTCATGCTTCTCGTCGCCGGTGGCCCGCGCCATCAGGGCACGCACGTGCGACAACGGATCGGTCGTGGTATCCATGACGACGAACCCTAGAACTTCAAGTTCACTTGACGTCAAGTCCCCGCGCGGAGGTTACTGCGATGACGATGGCCCGCGATGACCTGCTGTCGATCGGTGAGGTCGCGGAACGGAGCGGCCTCGCCACCTCGGCGATCCGCTTCTACGAAGCCGAAGGATTGGTCACGTCGACGAGGACGCCGGGCAACCAGCGGGCGTTCGCACGGCACACGCTGCGGCGGCTCGCATTCATCCGCGCAGCGAAACGCGTGGGCCTGTCCCTGGACGATGTCGCCGGGGCGCTCGCCACGCTGCCGCCGGACCGAGCCCCGACGAAGGCGCAGTGGGCCAAGCTCTCGCGTACCTGGCGACGCGGGCTGGACGAACGCATCGCGGACCTCGAGGCGCTGCGCGACGACCTCATCAGCTGCATCGGCTGCGGCTGTCTGTCGCTCGCGACCTGCCGCTTGTACAACCCCGAGGACGCCGCGAGCGTCAACGGCAGCGGACCACGGTTCCTGCTGGGCGACGACCACGATGCGTTCCTCGACGCCGGTCACCGCGCGTGATCCGGGTCAGAACGGCTTCGCCACAATCAGCGCGATGATGACGACCACAGCGACCAGCTCGGCGTTGCGAGCGAACGCCACCACCGGATCGGCGAACGCCCGCTGGAGCTCCGGCGTCATCGTGCCCTTCGCGGTGGCATCTTCGAGCGCCGCCTCGAACACCTTGCCTCGCGGCAGGAACACCGTCGGCACGAACGCGAAGAGCGCCACGAACAGCACGAGGGACACCAGCAGCCAGCCGTTCCCTGGGCCCGAGAGCGAGCGACCCTGCGCCACCATCGCGATCAGGCCCGCCACCAGCACGGCGAACGAGCCGGGGATCACCAGCAGCCTCTCGAAGCGTGTCGCCAGGCCCACCAGCGCCCCCACCTGACCCAGGTCATCGGTGGAACGCGCTTTCGCGAGGGTGATGTTGCGGCCGATGAGGCCGGCGACGAAGCCGAACGCGATCACCACGTGCAGGACCACCCACCACCGCATCACGCCCTCCTTCGGATCGGCCACAGGTGAGGCTACGTGGCGAAGGCTACGCGGTGAACGGCGTCGGGTCAGCCAGGCAGCTTCTCGGCCAGCACGTCGACCGGCTGGAGGTCCGGTGGCTCGGACAGCAGGTCGTCGGCCTGGGCCATGAGCGCCTCGGCGACGCGCCCGGCGAGGTGGGCCTGGCGTCCGGCATCATCCGGGAACGCGTCGAAGATCCCGAACTCCGACGGCCCCAGCTTGATCGCGAACCACGCGGTGGTGGCGGGTTCGGCCTCGACCAGGGTGCGCCCGGACTCGAGGAACCGCTGCACCTCCTGCTCCTTGCCTTCCTTGGCCTTGAGGCGAACGAGGAGACCGACGGTGGTCATAGGGGCGTCCTTTCCATCGGGGAACACGGGCTGCGATCAGCCTATGTCAGGACGCACACGACGGTGGTGCGGTCAGATCGCACACAACCGTGCGCGGTCAGAGAGCGCGCATCCGGTTGTTGCGGGGGTTGTGCTCCACCTCGGCGAGGCCCAGCTCCTCGAGCACCGGCGGAACGTAGTTGCCGAAACGCCCGCGCAACCCTTTCTTCAGGCCGTACCACCCGCCCACGGGATTGTCGGTGGACCGGGCCCACGCCTCGACGGTGCCGTCCTTCGCGGGCTTCTGCTCGTCGGCGTTGCCCAGCGGCATCCAGTCACCGTGGGCCACCAACATCGCGTGCAGGTCCTCGATCGCACGCAGGTGATAGCGCAGTTCGGTCTTGCCGACCGTGCAGATCAGCGCCGGCGGATCCGCGTCCGGCGCCTGGGCCATCAGGAACTCCGACTGGAGGCTCGGCGTCTGCAGCACCCACGGGTCCTCCGGCGTGCCGCTTCCTTTCGCTGTCATGGGGGAACCGTAACGCGAGACGGGCGTGAAGGTCATCCCTCGATCCGCGCGGCCTCGGGGGCCGGGACGCGGGGCATGTCCGATGATGGAGCAACGACGAAGGGAGCGGGAGATGAAGGTCGGCATCGTGGGAACGGGAACCGTCGGACGGACCTTGGCGCAGGGCTTCACCGAGAAGGGCCACGACGTCGTGATCGGAACACGCGACGTCGATGCGTTGATGGCCCGCACCGAGGGCGACGCCATGGGCAACCCCCCGTTCGCGCAGTGGAAGGCCGATCACGCGGAGATCGGGCTCGCGACCCAGGCCGACGCGATGGCGCACGGCGAGATCGTCGTGAACGCCACCGACGGCGAAGGATCCGAGGCCGCACTGAGTGCCGGGGCCGATCACCTTGCCGGGACGATCGTGCTCGACGCGTCCAACCCCATCGACCACGCGTCCGGGTGGCCGCCGAGCCTGTTCGTCGCCAACACCGATTCGCTCGGCGAACGGTTGCAGGCGGCCTTCCCACAAGCTCGATTCGTGAAGGTGTGGAACACGATGACGGCGGCGTTGATGATCGACCCGGGCGCGCTCGCCGGCGGCGACCACACGATCCCCTTGTGCGGCAACGACGCCGACGCCAAGGTCCAGGCCACCGCGATCCTGGCCTCGTTCGGATGGCGGGACATCCTCGATCTGGGCGACATCACCGCGGCGCGCGCCATGGAGGCCCATCTCCTGATCTGGCTCCGCGAGTTGGGCACATTGGACACCGCGATGTTCAACACGAAGGTGGTGCGCTGACGGGCCTCAGACGTCGAGGCGGATCACGTCGCGATCGTCGGCAGGCTGCGGCGGGGGCGGAGCCATCGCGTCGAGCTGCTGGAGGGTGCATCGCTCCGGATCCATCGCCGGCAGCCATCGCACGAACCGCGCCGCCGATCGGAACCGTCGTCCGCGCAGCCGCGCGAACCGGACCTCGCAGGCCATCTCGGGCTTGACGTCGATCCATCCGTTCACGGCGGGGATGTCATCGCGCTCGAGCCCGGCGAGCGCGAGCGCCGCTCCACGCCGCTCCCTCGACCCACGGAGCGAGGTGGTCCGCCCCATGTCGACCAGGTCATCGCCGTCGTAGAGCCCAAGGCGCAGCGCGTGCGGGGGGCCGGAGCCCTCGCGCCGGATCCCGGTCACCACGCAGGTCGCCGTTCGGAGCCTGGGCACCCGCACCACCGTGGTGCCGTCGGTCAGAAGCGCGATCACGCCGTCGCGACCCGATTCGTCCCGATCCTCGAGCCAGCGGATCGCGAAGCTGACGAACGGCGTGTGCGGCGTCACCACTGCCGGCGTGCCGGTTGCCATCTGGGAGAGATCGGCCGAGGCCGCAGGGATGTCCGAGTCCTCCGCGATCGACACCAGCAACGAGCGCCGTGCCGTGAGGTCGCAGGGTCGCAGATCCCAGGTGTCGCGCGACAGCAGGTCGGTCAGCACGAGCGTGGCGGGCCAGCGCTCGGTGAGTTCGGCGACCCGCGACGCTGAGGGGTGGATGCGCAACCGCATCCGATCGAAGGAGAACCCGGACGGCCGAACCACCACGATCGAGCCGCGCACCGTGCAGTCGAGGGGAAGCCGTGACGCATGCCGCACAACCTCGGGGAAGTAGCGGTCCATCGCCTTTCCTCGGTCGGACACCAAGGTTGTGTGGCCCGAACGCCGGTGCACCACCACACGCAGCCCGTCCCAGTCCGGTTCATAGCGCCATGAAGGACCTTCGGGGAGATGATCGGTGAGCTCGGGAGCGGGCAGGTCAGGCAGCGACAGCACGCCGCGTGCGACGTCAACGACCGGCTCCCCCTCACCCGAGACCATCGGGTCGACCTTCCCATCGCGACACCCCGGCACGCATCGGGCGCACAGCCCAAACCCGAAAGCCGATGGGCCGAGGCGCGTTCGGCCGGACGGGGTCCCCCCGACCGGACTACAGCGGAGGTTCCCGGTGACGGCGATAGGGTGCAGGCATGGGAGGAACCGGCAGGATCGGGCTGGGATGCATGCCGATGAGCTTCGGCTACGTCGATGCCGACGCCGAAGACGACCCGGTCGATGTGATCCACCGCGCCATCGATCTCGGTGTCTCGATGCTCGACACCGCCGATGTGTACGGCCCGTTCTCCAACGAAGAGCTCGTCGGCGCCGCCATCCACGACCGGCGCGATCGCGTGGAGGTGGCCACCAAGGTGGGCCTGCTCGTCGGCCCGAACGGCGGCTACCCGCTCGACCGCGATGCGAGCCCTCAACACGTGCGGTCGGCGATCGACGCTTCACTCGGACGGCTGCGCACCGACGTCGTCGACCTCTACTACCTCCACCGCATCGATCCGGACGTGCCGCTCGAGGAGACCTGGGGCGCGATGGCCGAGCTCGTCGACGCCGGCAAGGTGCGCGCCCTCGGGCTCTCGGAGGTCACGGTCGCGGAGGCCGAACGGGCGCACACGATCCATCCAGTCGCGGCGATCCAATCGGAGATGAGCCTGTGGTCGCGCGACCCGCTCGTGGATGTCGTGCCCTGGTGCGCCGAGCACGGCGCCCGGTTCGTGCCGTTCTCCCCGCTGGGGCGCGGGTTCCTCACCGGGGCGATCTCGGCGGCGAGCTTCGACCGGTCCGACTTCCGTTCGAACAACCCGCGATTCACCGCCGAGGCGGTCGACGCGAACCAGGCGATCGTGGCGCGGGTTCGCGAGGTGGCCGAACGCGTGGGTGCCACGCCCGCGCAGGTCGCCCTGGCCTGGACGTTGGCCCAGGGCGAGCACGTGCTGCCGATCCCCGGCACGAAGCGGCTTCGCTACCTTGAGCAGAACCTGGGCGCCGGCGGCGTCGTGCTCTCACCCGAGGACCTCGCCGACCTGGATGCGCTGCCCGTCGCCGAAGGCTCGCGGTACTGACTCAGTCGATCGTGATCGACCCGTCGGGCCCGATCGGGAAGAACGGGTTGAAGGCGACCTCCCACGGATGTCCGTCGGGATCGGCGAAGTAGCCCGAGAACCCGCCCCAATCCATGCGTTCGGCCGCTTTCAGCAGCGTCCCGCCCGCGGCGACCGCGGCGTCGAGCGCATCGGTGACCGCTTGCTCGGTCTCGACGTTGATCGCGAGCGTGATGCCGCCGAACGGCGCGCGAGGTTCCGGCGGCAGGTCGGCGTCGGCCGCCAGCGAGGCGTAGCCGAACAGCCCCAGATAGGCGCCGTTGGTGCGGAACCAGGTGATCTCGTCCCCACCGGATGCGCATCGTTCCCACCCCAACGTGGAGAAGAACGCGGCCGCCCGTTCGACGTCGGCCACCCCCAGGGTGACGATGTTGATCTTGGCCGGAACGCTCATGCCGCCGATGCTAGCCCGCCGCCAGGACATCGCCGACCTCGTAGCCTGCACGCATGGCCGACACCAACCCGCTCCTGCAACGCATCGACGCCTACCTCGACGGGGTGCCGCGAGGGGTCACCATCACCGAGGAGTTCGGCCCGTTCACGCTCTTCATCAACACCGGCAACGGATGGCGGTACTACGCGCGACCGACGCCGGGCCAGACCCTCTTCGACGTCGACAGCGTGGAAACGGTCCTGGCCCGCCAACGCGAGCTCGGCCAGCCGCAGGAGTTCGAATGGGTGGCCGACCTCGCCCCCGGGGTCCGCGACGCCACGAGGGCGGCGGGGCTCGAGGTGAGCGAGATGCCGCTGATGCATCTGCCGCTCGACGGGTTCCGAGCGCTCGTCCCGGAGGACGAGCAGATCGAGGTCCGGATCGTCGGCCCCGAGGACGACCTCGCGACCGCCGTCGCGGTGGCCACGGTGGGCTTCGGCGCGCCCGGCACCGGAGTGGGCGAGGCCGGGATCGAGGTGTTGCCGACGGCGGCGGCCGCGATCCCCGCGAGCACGCTCGAGTTCACGGCCGACCGGATGCGCGACGGGTTCACATCGATGGCGGTGGCCACCGTCGGCGGGATCCCGGTCGCGAGTGGCAGCCACCAGCCCTTCG
>DATLPI010000005.1:0-6591 GCA_035535815.1 Actinomycetota bacterium
GTCCAGGGGAACGGGCAGGCATCGTGCATGTTCCGCGGTGCGCTCGGCAAGAAGCAGCTGCAGGCAGGACCGAACGTGGTCGACGGGCAGTGGCACCAGGTGACCTGCGTCCGCAACGGCACTCAGATCGTCGAGACGGTCGACGGCGCGAGCTTCTCGGTGACGAAGGCGACGGGCGCGATCACGGTGACGGACCCCATTCGCCTCGGCTCGCACAAGAACGGAGGCGACTGGTACAAAGGCGTCCTCGACGAAGTGACCTATTCGATCGGCAGCTGAGGCTTCGAGAGAGCGAGAGCCTAGCCCGTATCGTCTGGCTGCGATCGAAGAGGTTCGGCGTGTTCTCTCGGCCGATGGGCGCTTGGCTGTCTACGACATCCGATTCTGCGCTGAGATGATTGGCGTTGACAGCTTTGGAGACTGGATGGCTCACTCCTGCGCCCCCAGATATCCGCACCCGGCCAGGAACGAACACGATCTTGCAAGCATGGGATTCCGGTCGTTGCGGACCGAAACGCTATTCCGCGAGGTCATGATGACCCTCGATGAGCTGACTGACTACCTGATGACTCACAGCGAGAGGATCGCGGCGGTTCAGGAGGGGCGAGAATCTGAAGCCCAGCAACGCGCTTTCATCCACGAGTCACTTGCTCCGATGTTCGAGCCGGCACCGGTCAGATCCCTAACCTTCGGAATCACCATCGAGCTGTTCCGCGTCAGCTGAGAACCGTCAGTCACTCGCTGCGTCGATCTCCGCGAGCATCCTAGCCAGCATCCGCCGCGTCTCCGGATGCATCGTCAGCATGTCGATGATGTCGGCCCAGTCGTCGCCATGTCCGTCGCGGTAACGGAGCAGCTGAGAGGAGACCGCTTCACGGTCTGCCTGGTCCTGGATCAGAACGCGGCGGAGGGCGTCGCGGGTGAGTGGGTCGAGCATCTCGAGAACGGCGCGAAGGCTGGAGTCAGACATCGCCAGGGCCCACGCGAGTCTCCGTCGCGTCGCGTTCCTGTGCGTCCTTCCGGCTTCGGGCAACGCCTCGGCGCACGAGCAATGCAGCCGTGGCGAGGACTGTGAGCAGGAACGCCAAGGTGATCAGGTCCGGTTTCGGTCTTGTGGGTTCCGTCGCTGGTCCCGCAGCGACGGTGGACAGAGAGGCCGGGGATCGAGTCGATTCCGTCGCCTGTCCCGTCCCGCCGGTTGACGGCGAGGGCTGGAACTCTGGCGAAGGCATCCCAAGAACCTCCAGCACCCGAGGCATGCGTTCGGTCGGGTCCAGCGTTCGCCAGCCAGCCGAGACGACCCACCGTGGGTAGAGGCCGAACTCGTGGTAGATGGTCCTCGATCGCACCAACGCGACGGGCCCGCCGTCCGCGAGCGGATAGACCGTCTCCGTGAGGATGGGTCGGAACCCCTCCGAGTGGAGCGGGTGCTGCAGGAAGATCGTGACCGTGAAGCTCTCGTGAAGGTCTCCTTGCGGCGGCTGGCTCGACACCGCTACGCCGGGTGTCACACCGAGCCAGCCCACGACGCCTCCAACGCGTTCGCGGCAGACGAGGCTAGCGCGGCCCCCGCCGCTCCCCTCCCGACTCACCAAGATCTCGATGAGCGGGCAACCACCTCCGGCGTTGGCGTGATTCAACGTCGATAGCGCGATGATCGATGCCAGCGTGATGCTCGCGAACGCCGCGCAGAGCCTCCGCATCTCACATCGAAGCTATATAGGCCCGCGAGCGCGAGCAAGCCAGCGAAGCCTGTCCAGGGGTCAGCACTCCCGCGCTTATACCTGCTGAAGCCGCACGACCATCCGCAGCGTCCGACGCTGGAGGTCGGGATCGAGCATCAGCGCGACCACGACTTCCGACCACGCGGCGTTGTCAAGGGTGTCGGCGGGTAACGACCTGCGAATGACACGGTCGCGTTTTAGGACCCCGCGGAACGACTCCTGACCCTTGGGGGGAAGCGCTAGGAGGTAGGTCCGCAGGTCAGCACCGTCCATACCCGGCGCTACTCCGGCGACGGGCCGGAGCGTTTAGTCCCGAGAACGGACGCGATCGCGACCCCCGCGAGTGCCGCGAACACGTACTGGCTTTGAAAGTTGTCGAACCAGTAAGCGGCTCCTAGCCATCCACTCGGATTCCCGTGACCCTCGATGAAGCTCCACCAGAAGTGAGCGACGGGCAGGAGCGCGGCAGCGGCAAATAGGAAACGGCTTGGCAAGAGGCGAACCTTGGTGAAGGGAAACCAGGTCGCCAATCCGAAGAGGAGGCCGGCAGCGACCGTCGAGCCGATCGATTCGAGCCATAGCGACGTGTCGAACCGGAGATCCACGGAGTGCCCCAACGAGAGTGTGCGGAGTTGATCCTCGGATAGCCGAAGCATCAGGAAAGCAAGCATGGCGAGGACAGCTCGCACGACGAAGCGGAACCACCACGCTTCGAGGATCGAGGTGCTCATGGGTGCAGCACGAACTACATCGCTAGCCATGCCCTCACCTCCGTAGTGGAGCCTACGCTAGGTGCGCGGGGCGGGCCCTAAGCGCCAAACGGGGGGATGCGAGCGACGGGCAAGCCTCCTCTCCGGTTGCCCGCCTGGCCCGTCCTCCTAAGTTGGTCGGCAGCCTCGATCTCTCTGGGCCTAGTCGCACGACCTTCCGCCGCGCATGCGGGTGCATCGTCAGGAAGTCGATGATGTCGGCCCAATCCTGACCGTTCTGGTCGCCGTATTGCATGAGGCCTGAGGAAATCGCGTCGCGGTCGGCTTGATCGCGGCGGGCTAGGCAGGCTCCGTGAAGGTGAGGAAGTACCCGTTGGGGTTACGCAGCCAAGCTCCCGAGCGCCCCATTCTCGATCCTCCGGACCCCAGGTAGGAGTGGTGTGCTCTTTGATCTGCTCGAAGAGCGCGTCCACGCTCTCCGGATGGAAGTAGAGAGTTCCCGTGAAGGCGGGAGGTCCCGGCCACGGCGTCTCACCCCCGAGGAACTGCAGGACGACCCCGTCGCGGGAAACCTCGCACCACGTGGGCTCACCGTCATCAGGAAAGACGTCTCGGACTTCGAACCCGACCCTGCGGTACCAGTCGAGTGTGGCAGCGACGTCCGTGGTCTTGAGGATGGCCGTGCATCCACCGCCGAGCATAGTTCTTGAGCCTACGCCTCTCGGATGTAACTCACGGTCCGGCTTCGATTTCCCGAGCAGACGCACTACCTGCCGACGAGCCTCCGGGCACATCGTCAGCAAGTCGATGATGTCAGCCTCCGGCCGATAGCCATGGGGGATATCGCAACCACTCCGGAAGGTGATGCGAGCCGGCCGGTACCTCCACCATGCTCAGGACGATGCTTACCGATCGTCATCGCGAGGTTCTCCGGCTCACGGCGCAGGGTCTCCGCGCCCGCGAGGTCGCAGACCGCCTCTGGCTCTCAGAATCCACCGTGAAGCAACACCTCGCCGAGGTCAGGTGGCGCCTCCACGCGCCGAACACGACCCGCGCCGTGGTGATCGCGCTAATACAGGGGGAGCTATCGCTCTCAGATCTCGCGGGTGACCAGGCGACAGCGTGACGATCGGGACTTCTGAGGAGTGTTCAGGAGGCGTCGATCTCCGCAAGCACCCGAACCACCTTCCTCCGCACCTCCAGGTACATCGTCAGGAAGTCGATGATGTCAGCCCAGTCGTCGCCTCGCTCGTCGCGCTTCGACATCCCTGCGCTCCGGAGAGGCACGGATCTCGCTTGGCTCGCCTCGACAAGTCCACTCGACGTGCTGCCGTATGCTGCGGAAGTAGAACGCGTGCTCCAGGTGAGGTGAGAGTGGAAAGCATCGTCTGCTCGTTCTGCGGTAAGGGTCTGACGAAAGTGGCGAAGCTCATCGCAGGTACGGGCGCGCACATCTGCGATGAATGCATCGACCTATGCAATGAGATCCTCGAGGAAGAGCTCGGGTCGTGGCGGTGGCGGCGTACGTCTGAGTCTGAGTACATGCGCGCAAGCGAGTCATCGGGAACGGAGCCTCGTTTGGAGGACAGTAGACGCGACGAGAGAGTCGTGAGGTTCACCCGGGAAGTCGTTGACGACGACCTCGGGGTCTTGTGGGCTGCGTTCGAGGATCGGCAGGATGACGACGCACGCCGCGCGTTGTTCCAGCACTACCTGCCGCTCCTCGTGTCCCTCGCGAGCGACGTCCAGATGAAGTGGTCGTTGGGGATGGAACAAGGCCGCCTGGCCATATCTGGGTACGCGGGGCTGTCTTCCGCCCTTGAGACATTCCATCGGGGCGAGGGGGACACCTTCGAGACGTATGCGATGGAGCAGATCAAGTCGTCGATCATCGAGGTGCTGCGGGCGAACCTCAGCGACGTAGAGGCGACGGAGTTCAAGCCTAAGACGAGCTGAGGACCGGGTTCGGCAGAAACGCGGAGAAGGTGCCCCGCGGCAGTCAGTCGTGAGCCGCGATGCTCACCGGGCAAGACGTCAGCCCTTCCTCAGCCCACGAACGGTCCGCGGCAACCAGTACAGCTTGCAAATCCGATTGCTTGCAGATCCGGTTTCCTGTACAGCCCGGGGTTCCGACTCGCATCGCGCTCGACGGCGCTTTAGCCGTCTGCGGACTCAATCTCTCGAAGGAGTCGGATGAAGCGCTCATGCTGGTCCGGGTGCGTCGTCAGCGTGGTTATGTGCTCGGCGAGAGCAGCGCCGCCCCTGCGTCTCTTGAGTGCCTGGGACGCGATGTCCTCTCGATCCTCCTCGTCGGCAAGAAGCCAGCGAAGGAGCGCCTCGCGGTCCTTGGGCGGGAGCCCGCGAAGCTCGAAGCGCAACCTGGCATCGGGATCCGACCGTAGATAATGTGCCGCCGCTTCGACTCGCGAGTGAACCTCGAGCTTCTGCATGATGCTCTGGACGTCGGCACGGACCATCTTCCGGCTGAGTCCGAGACTCGCTGCGATCGTGCCACCGTCCGCTCCCTGCGCCAAGAGACCAAGAACCTGATGCTCTTGCGGCGTGAGATTCGAGAAGGGCCCGCTGCTCATGGTCTGAGGGAACACTAGCCTTGCTCACCCGCCAGTCGCTGCAACCTCACGACTTGGAACCGACACGGACAGCTCGGCTTTCTCGCGATCCGAGACTAGCTCGAGGGACGAACGTTCCCGTGGAGGACACATGACACGTGACGAGATGCGCGAGGTGCTCCTGGAGGAGGCCCGTTGGCGGGCGAACAGACCGGCGAGGCCGGACTACATCCTCTACGCCGACCGTATGGCGACTCGGTCTCTGTGGCGGGGAAGAATCGGGTATCCGGGGCATAGCTAGGCCCCACGCGGGCTCACCCCGGTCGGGGCCCCGTGGAAAGGAGCAGCTCATGGGGGGATCCTGGCTCAACCAGATGGACGTCGACCAACCGAGGGGGTCCCGTAAATGCGCACGTCTACTTCCACGCTGAGATCTCGCCTCGTCGCCGCACTTGCGATAGTCGGGCTCGTAGTGCTCGTACCCGCGACGATCGCGCCACCCGCGATCGCGGCCACGAAGACCCGTTTGGTCACCGGACTCGCAGGAGGATCGGGTAGCACGGTCGGGCCCGACGGAGCGTTGTACGTGACGGAAGGACTCGCGGGGCGTGTCTCGCGGGTGGATCCGCAGACCGGCAGCGTCACCACCTACGCGAGCGGCCTGCCGCCATCGATCATCGGCATCGGCGGTGCGATGGACGTCGTGTTCAAGGGCGGCACCGCCTACGTGCTCGTCACGCTCGTCGGGCCTGATGTCGGAGGGAGCGATGTCGACGGCATCTACCGCGTTGACGACCCGACGCACTTCACCGTGATCGCAGATATCGGCGCGTTCGCCCTGGCCCACCCGCCCGCAACGGATTTCTTCATCCCGTCTGGGCTCCAGTACGCGATAGCGAACTTCCGTGGCGGATTCCTGGTGACCGACGGCCACCACAACCGGGTCTATCGGGTCCGACTCGATGGGACGGTCAGGGAGCGGATCGCTTTCGACAACATCGTGCCGACCGGGCTCGAGGTTCGGGACGAGCGGGTCTATATAGCAGAGGCCGGCCCGGTTCCGCACCTGCCCCGAAACGGCAAGATCGTGAGGCTCCGGGCGGGATCGGACACGGTCGCCGAAGTCGCGTCCGGTGGGCGACTGCTCGTGGACGTCGAGTTCGGTGCAGGAGGTCACTTGTTCGGCTTGTCGCAGGGTCACTTCACACCCGGTCACGCCGAGGGCTCGCCGGCGGACCCCAACACCGGTCGGCTCCTCATGGTCGACGGTGACGGCGGGTTCACAGCGGTCGCGTGGCATCTGAACCAGCCGACCTCGCTCGAGTTCATCGGAAGGACCGCGTACGTCGTCACACTGGGAGGAGAGATCTGGTCGATCCGCCTGGGTGACTGATCGCCGGATGACCAATCGTCGAAGCATCCCCGGAGCGGGCTCTCTGCCCGCGACCGGGGATGCTTCCGAGCCGCCGTCAGCTGATCTTCATCCACAGCCACGCCTTCCTTGAGTTCAAAGGACTGAAGACGACCCACGCATAGCCGGTCGTCAACATGCGACAGGCCCCCATCGCGGAAACCGGGCGCGTACGA
>DATLPI010000006.1:0-6513 GCA_035535815.1 Actinomycetota bacterium
TCGGTCGTCCACGCGATCTGGGCTCTCGCGAGAAGCTGAGCAGTGGGTCGGTCGGGCCGGGTCACGAGGTGGGCCGGTACTCGCCGAACACGCCGCGGAGCGCGTCGGAGACCTCGCCCAGCGTGGCCCGGACTCGGAGCGCGTCCTTCATCGGCGGCAGCAGGTTGGCGGTGCCGGCGGCCGTCTCCACGACCGACGTCAGCGCCGCATCCACCGCCCCCTGGTCGCGCGAGGACCGCAACATCCCCACCCTGGCGATCTGCCGCGCGGTCTCTTCTTCGGCGATCCGCTGCAGCTGGAGCGGCCGTTCGCCGGCATCGACGAAGCGATTCACACCCACCACCACCCGTTGGCCGGATTCGATCCCCTGCTGGATCCGGAACGCCGCGTCGTGGATCTCGTCCTGGTAGTAGCCCGTCTCGATCGCGCGCACGGCGCCTCCCATGCCGTCGATCTTCTCGATCATCGCCGTGGCGAGCCGTTCGAGTTCGTCGGTGAGCGATTCCACGAAGTAGGAGCCGGCGAGCGGATCCACCGTTTCGGTCACCCCCGTCTCGTAGCCGATCACCTGCTGGGTGCGCAGCGCGATCCTGGCGCTGTGTTCGGTGGGCAGCGCCAGCGCTTCGTCGAACGCGTTCGTGTGGAGCGATTGCGTGCCGCCCATCACCGCGGCCAACGCCTCCAGCGCCGTTCGCACGATGTTGTTGTGCGGCTGCTGCGCGGTCAGGGTCGCACCGCCCGTCTGCGTGTGGAACCGCAACGCCCAACTCTTCGGGTCTCGCGCACCGAACCGCTCACGCATGATCTTGGCCCACAGGCGCCGAGCCGCACGGAACTTCGCCACCTCCTCGAAGAAGTTCATGTGGCACGCGAAGAAGAACGAGAGCCTGGGCCCGAAGTCGTCCACGGCGAGCCCGGCATCGAGCGCGGCCTGAACGTAGGCGATGCCGTCGGCAAGGGTGAAGGCGATCTCCTGGGCCGCGGTCGAGCCGGCCTCCCGCATGTGATAGCCGCTGATCGAGATCGTGTTCCACTTCGGCACGCGCTCGCCGCAGTAGGCGAACAGATCGGTGATCAGGCGCATCGATGGTTCGGGTGGGTAGATGTAGGTTCCGCGCGCGGCGTACTCCTTCAGGATGTCGTTCTGCACGGTGCCGCTGATCGCCGAGGACGCCACGCCCTGTTCCTCCGCCACCAATTCGTAGAGCAGCAGCAGGATCGGCGCCGTGGCGTTGATCGTCATCGACGTCGAGACCCGATCGAGCGGGATGCCGTGGAGCAGCCGGCTCATGTCCTCCACCGAGTCGATCGCCACCCCGGTCTTGCCCACCTCGCCCTCGGCGCGCGGATGGTCGGAGTCCAACCCCATCTGCGTCGGCAGGTCGAACGCCACGCTGAGCCCGGTCTGGCCCTGATCGAGCAGGAACCGGAAGCGCGTGTTCGTCTCGTCGGCCGTGGCCATGCCGGCGTACTGGCGCATCGTCCACAGCCGTCCGCGGTACATGGACGGATACGGCCCTCGGGTGAAGGGGTAGGAGCCGGGGCTCCCCAGGTCGCGTTCGGGGTCGAAGCCGTCCGCCTCCAGATCGGAGGCCTCGTACATCGAGCGCACCACGATGCCGGAATCGGTGCGACGCTCGTCGGGCCCGGGTTCGCTCATCGGCCCCAGCGTACCGGCCGTTCCCCGCGGATGGGACGTCGACGGGCCCTCAGTCTTCTTCGAGCAGGATGCCGGCCTCGGCGAGCTCGCGCTTGGCGGCTTCGAGCGCGTCGGGATTGGGCGCGCGCACATGGTGGATGTGCACCCCGGCGGTGAGCGCCGACAGCGGTTGGGACCCCTCGCTCTCGAGGATCTCCAGGTACCGATCGATGTCGGTCCGTGACTCGATGAACAGGTTCGCCTGCACCTCCCCGTAGAGCGGGTGTTCCACCACGACGTCCAAGATGGCGATCCCGCGGTCGATCAGGATCTCGGTCTCGCGGCGCGAGGTTGCGCGGTCATGCTTGCACGCGATGGTCGACACCGGGTGCCCGTCCGCGTGGTCCCCGAACACGTACCCACGAGGGCTGCCGAGGATGGGTTCTCCCATGGCCCGCAGGATGGCGACGTCGTTGACCACGGCCTGACGGCTCACCCCGAGCGCTCCGGACAGGTCCGTGCCCGTCACCGGCGAATCCGCGTCGCGCAGGATCGCGACCAGGCTCGAGCGCCGTTGCTCCGAAGGGGTCTGGGCCACCACGGACCAAGTGTACGAAGGCGCCGCGAACGCGCACGCGCGTGATTCGCTACGGTGGAACGATGGACATCGTCGACCCACGCATCGAGGCCTACACCGCGTCGCTCCACGCCCGCTACGACGAACCGGTCCTGCTGGAGATGGAGGCGGAAGCCCGGACGTCGGGATTCCCGATCGTCGGACGCAACGTCGGCGTCACGCTGTGGACGCTCGCCGCCGCGATCGGCGCCCGCCGTGTGTTCGAATTGGGGTCGGGGTTCGGGTATTCGGCCTTGTGGTTCGCGAAGGCGACCGGCCCGGCGGGAGAGATCCATCTCACCGACGGCGACCCGGAGAACGAGCGCAAGGCCTCGGACTACCTGCAACGCGCCGCGGTGTGGGACGTCATGCGCTACCACGTGGGCGACGCCCTGACGTCGTTCGCGCAGGTCGAGGGCGAGTTCGACATCGTGTACGACGACATCGACAAGGACGGCTATCCCGATGCCTGGCGAGCCGCCCGCGAACGTGTCCGTATCGGCGGGCTCTACATCTGCGACAACACGCTCTGGTACGGGCGGGTGCCACCCGATGGTGAGCCGCCCGACGGCGTCACCGACGCGATCCGCGAACACAACGCGATGGTCGCGGCCGACGAGCGCTACGTCACGACGATCCTGCCGATCCGCGACGGCGTGCTGGTGGCCACCAGGGTCACGTGACCCTCGGGTCTGCGGATGCCGGAACGGTTACACTCCGCGCCGTCCGATGGACGGTTCGGTTGACGGCTTCGCCGGACCGCGAGCTACGCTGAAGGCGATAACCGTGGCGACCCGAACCGACAAGAAGAAGAACGACGACTTCGGCACCGTGTACCGCGGCCACGAGGGCCAGTGGTCCTGGCTCTTCCACCGGGTCACGGGCGTCGCGATCATCCTGTTCCTCTTCGCCCACGTCATCGACACCGCCGTGATCGGCTGGGGGCCCGAGGCCTACAACAAGGTCACCGCCGCCTACAAGAACCCGCTGGTGCACCTGCTGGAACTCGGGCTGGTGACCGCGGTGATCTACCACTCACTCAACGGCCTGAAGATCACGCTGATCGACCTGTTCCCGTCCCTGGCCGGCCACATCAAGGCGCTCGGCCGCACCACCGTGCTGCTGTTCGTGCTCTGCATGATCCCGGTGGTCGCAATCATGGGCAAGCAGACCTTGGACCTGTTGTAGGAGCCCCATGGCCGCCACGATCGATCGTCCGCAGTCGTCCGCCGGAGCCCCCGGGGCCCCTCGCGACATGCGTGGTGGACGCGAACGTCCGATCGGCGGGTTCGAGCTGTGGGCCTGGCTCTTCATGCGGATCAGCGGCCTGGTCCTGCTGGTCCTGGCCGTGGGTCACACCCTGATCATGCACCTGCCCAGCGGCGGGGTAGACCGGGTGGACTTCGGGTTCGTCGCGGCGCGTTGGAACAGCCCGTTCTGGCGCACCTGGGACTGGATGCTGCTCACGCTGGCCCTGATCCACGGCATCAACGGCCTGCGCAACATCACGCTCGACTACGTGCGCAAGCCGGGCATGCGGTTCGCGCTCAACATGGCCTACTACGTGCTGGGCTTCACGCTGTTGATCCTGGGCACGGTCATCGTCGTGACGTTCGACCCCACGAAGTGGGGACCGGTCGCCTGATGGTCACCACGCACACCTACGACGCGCTGGTCGTGGGCGCCGGTGGCGCCGGGATGCGCGCCGCGATCGAACTCAGCGACAAGGTCCGCACCGCCGTGGTCTCCAAGCTCTACCCCACCCGCTCCCACACCGGTGCCGCGCAGGGCGGGGTGTGCGCCGCCCTGGGCAACGTCGAGGAGGACAGCCCCGAGTGGCACGCGTTCGACACCGTCAAGGGCGGCGACTACCTCACCGACCAGCCGGCCGCGCAGCTGATGACCGAAGAGGCCGTCGAGGCCATCTACCAACTCGAACGCTGGGGACTGCCGTTCAACCGAACACCGGAGGGCAGGATCGACCAACGCCGGTTCGGCGGGCACACCGCGAACCACGGTGAGCGGCCCGTGAAGCGCGCATGCTATGCGGCCGACCGTACGGGCCACATGATCCTGCAGACCCTCTATCAGCAGTGCGTGAAACGCGACGTGCGCTTCTTCAACGAGTTCTACTGCCTCGACCTGCTGCGAGACCCCGACGGCGCCACCGCTGGGATCGTCGCGTACGAGCTCGCCACCGGTGAGCTCCACGTGTTCCGTGCCAAGAGCGTGGTGATGGCCACCGGCGGCTACGGGCGTATGTTCCGCGTCACCTCGAACGCCCATGCCCTGACCGGCGACGGTCCCGCAGTGGCGTGGCGACGCGGCGTGCCGCTCGAGGACATGGAGATGTTCCAGTTCCATCCCACCGGCCTCGCCAAGCTCGGCGTGCTCTTGTCCGAAGCGGCGCGCGGCGAGGGCGGCATCGTGCTCAACAAGGACGGCGAGCGGTTCATGGAGCGCTACGCCCCCACGATCAAGGACCTCGCTCCTCGCGACATGGTGAGCCGCGCGATCTACCAGGAGATCAAGGAAGGTCGCGGCGCCGGCCCCAACAGCGACTGGGCCTACCTCGACATCACGCACCTCGATCCGAAGGTGATCGAGGAGAAACTGCCCGACATCACCGAGTTCGCGCGCATCTACCTGAAGGTGGAGCCCACGAAGGAACCGGTGCCGATCCAGCCCACCGCGCACTACGCCATGGGGGGCATCCCGACCGATCTCGACGGCCGCGTCGTGGTCGGCCCCGATGAGGTGCCGATCCCCGGCCTGTACGCCGCCGGTGAATGCGCCTGTGTCAGCGTGCACGGGGCGAACCGGCTGGGCACCAACTCGCTCCTCGACCTCGTGGTGTTCGGTCGCCGCGCCGGCGTCGATGCCGCGCGCTACGCCAAGGAGGCCGAGTTGGTCGACGTGCCGGACCATCCCGTCGCCGACACCCTCACGGTGCTGAACGGCTTCCTGGAGCGCGAGACCGGCGACAACGCCGCCGACATCCGTAAAGAGCTCCAGGACAACATGTTCGACCTGGCCTTCGTGGTCCGCAGCGAGGAGGGCCTGGCGAAGATGCAGGAGCTCCTGGCCGGCCTGCGCGAACGCTACGGCCGTGTCGCGATCACGGACAAGGGCAGCGTGTACAACACGGAGCTGATGGAGACGGTGGAACTCGGCTACCTGCTCGACTGCGCCGAGGCCTTGGTGGTCAGCGCCCGCGCTCGCACGGAGAGCCGGGGCGCCCACTACCGGGAGGACCACCCCCTGCGTGACGACGCCAACTGGCTCAAGCACACGCTGGCCTACCGCAACGACGACGGTTCGATCCGGCTGGACTTCAAACCGGTGAAGATGGGCCCCTACGTCCCCATGGAGAGGAAGTACTGATGGCCAGCTCGGCCGAAGTGCTGCAAGGATCGGACGCCCGCGAGATCCGCGCTCGGAACGACGACCACGCCCAAGTGGCCATCACGGTGAAGATCCGCCGGTTCAACCCGGAGATCTCGCAGGACTCGTGGTGGGACGAGTTCGAGCTGCGGGCCGACCCGCTGGAACGGCTGGTGGAGGTGCTGCACACCATCAAGTGGCACCACGACGGCACCCTGACCTTCCGCCGGTCGTGCGCGCACGGGATCTGCGGATCGGACGCCATGCTGATCAACGGTCGCAACGCTCTCGCGTGCAAGGTGCTGGTCGCCGACGTCGGCTCCAAGGTCACGATCGAACCGATCCGCGGGCTCCCGGTCCTCAAGGACCTCATCGTCGACATGGAACCGTTCTTCGACGGCTACAAGTCGGTGCTGCCGTTCCTGATCAACGACTCCGGCGAGCCCGAGAGGGAACGCGTGCAGTCGGCAGAGGAGCGCGAACGCTTCGACGACACCACCAAGTGCATCCTGTGCGCGGCGTGCACCACGTCGTGCCCGATCTTCTGGGGCGACGAGGGCTACATCGGGCCGGCCGCCATCGTGAACGCGCACCGGTTCATCTTCGACTCGCGCGACGAGGCCGGGCGCGAACGGCTCAAGATCCTGAGCGAGAAGACCGGCGTGTTCCGGTGCCGGACCACCTTCAACTGCACCGATGCCTGCCCGCGCGGCATCCAGGTGACGAAGGCGATCCAGGAAGTGAAGCGGGCGATCCTGTACGACCGGGTTTAGACCTGCGCAGAGCGGGTACACCGGCCGACTTGACGCGCCACTGAGGGTGGCGGCTATCTTGCCGCCCCATCGACTGGGGGAACGGCGACCGAACGGGTGTA
>DATLPI010000007.1:0-21923 GCA_035535815.1 Actinomycetota bacterium
GCGTGCTCGCCAGGTCCTCGGTGGCCGCCTCCACCATGACCCGGACCAAGGGCTCGGTGCCGGACGCGCGAACCAACACGCGGCCGTCCTGCCCCAGGCTCGACTCGCTCGTGGCGACCGCGGCCCAGACGGGCTCGGCCGCATCCAGCGCGTCGCGATCGACCACGTCCACGTTGATCATGCGTTGCGGGTACCGGTGCATCACCGATGCGAGCTCGCGGATCGACGATCCCGTGCGCGCCGCCAGCGTGAGGAAGCGCACCGCGGTCAGCAGGCCGTCTCCGGTGGTCGAGCGCTCCCGGAAGATCACGTGACCGGACTGCTCGCCCCCGAGCGGGGCGTCGATCCGCATCATGTCTTCCAGCACGTAGCGGTCGCCCACCTTGGAAGCGACCACGTCGATCGCCGCCTCGCGCATCGCGTGGTGGAACCCGAGGTTGGCCATCACCGTGGTGACCACCGTGTTGCCGGGCAGCTCTCCCCGGTGCTTGAGGTCGACCGCACACGCCGCCAGCACCTGGTCCCCGTCGACGATCGCTCCCTGAGCGTCGGCGAACAACGCGCGATCGGCATCCCCGTCGTGGCTCACCCCGGCATCGGCGCCCACGCGGAGGACCTCCGCCGCCACGACCTCCGGGTACAGGGCTCCGCACCCGTCGTTGATGTTCTTGCCATCGGGATCGGCGTTGATCGCGTGCACCGTGGCACCGAGCCGCTTCAGCAGCGCGGGAGCGAGTTCGGAGGCGGCGCCGTTGGCGCAGTCCACCACCACGCTCATCCCCTCCAGCGGTGCCTGGGCGGCTTCGACCAGGTGGGCGAAGTACCGCTCGCGCCCATCGCCGATCGGCAACGTCTGGCCGGCGCGATCGGCGGCATCGTGCGGCCCGGCCAGCACGGCTTCGATCTCGTCTTCGATGGCATCGGCCAGCTTCGTCCCGGTCCGGTCGAAGAACTTGATGCCGTTGTATTCGGGCGGGTTGTGGGACGCCGAGATCACCACCCCGGACGAAGCGCCCAAGGTCGTGGTGAGGAACGCGATCGCGGGGGTGGGCTCGACGCCGGCGATCAGGGCGTCGCCACCTGCGTGCCGGATGCCTTCGACCAATGCGTCCTCGAGCCATTCGCCGGAGGCACGCGGGTCACGGCCCACCACGAACGTCGGATGACCCTCGCCGTGACGGCCGAGGACGACGACCGCGGCATAGCCCAATCCGTAGGCGAGCTCCTCGGTGAGCTCCTCGCCCGCGAGACCGCGTACGCCGTCGGTGCCGAACAATCGAGCCATCAGGAAGCAGAAGGCTACTGCACGGACGACGGGAGTCACATCGGGCGGATCACCCAGGCCGATCAGGGGAGCAGGTCGTCCAGGAGCGCCAGGATCCGCCGGTCGATCTCGTCCCGGATCGGGCGGACCTCTTCCACCGACTTGCCCGATGGATCGTCCAGGGCCCAATCCAGGTAGCGCTTGCCGGGGAAGACCGGGCAGGCGTCGCCGCAACCCATCGTGACCACGACGTCACAGGCCTCGACCGATGCGTCGGTGAGCGGCTTGGGGTGCTCGGCCGACAGATCGACGCCCACCTCGGCCATGGCCGCCACGACCGCCGGGTTGATCTCGTCGGCGGGCGCACTCCCCGCCGATCGAACGTTGACGCGTCCGTCGGCGTGTTTCGTGAGCAGCCCTGCCGCCATCTGGCTGCGTCCGGCGTTGTGCACACAGACGAACAGGACCTCAGGTAGGTCGCTCACGTGGGACCATGGAACCATGGATGAGGAACGATTGGTGCAGGTCTACGCGAGTGCCGACACCACCGACGGACTGCTGATGCAGGGCCGGCTGGAGACCGAGGGCGTCCCCGTGATGCTCAAAGGCGAATCCGAAGGCCCGTATCGCATGGGTCCCACGTACCTGTGGGTTCCCGCCGAGCACGAGGCGAAGGCACGGGAGATCGTCGAGGCCGTCCGATCGGGGGCCTACGCCCTCGCCGAAGACGCCGACGTGTCCGGAGACGAACCCGCCGAGGACGCGACGCCCCGGTAACCCGACCGCCCCGTCCTGGCGCGCTACTTCTTCCGCTCGCGGATGCGCGCTACTTCTTCCGCTCGCGGATCCTCCTCGACGCCCTTGTAGTTCGCGAGCGCCTCGAGCTCGTGCTCGATCTCGTGGGGCATGGGTCCGACCTCCTTCGTGTGCGTTCTGCGGGGCAGCAGCCCCGGAACGCCTCGAGAGATCAGCGCTTCGAGTACTGCGGGGCCTTGCGGGCCTTCTTCAGGCCGTACTTGCGACGTTCCTTCTCGCGGGCGTCGCGGGTGAGGAAGCCCTCTTCCTTCAATTGGGCTCGCAGCTCCGGGTCGAGCTCGATCAGGGCTCTGGCGATGCCCAGCCGGATCGCGCCGGCCTGGCCACTGATGCCGCCGCCCCTGATCGTGGTGACGACATCGAAATCTTTCTCGCGTCCGACCAAGCGCAACGGGGAGAGGGCCACCATGCGGTGGACCCGCGTGGGGAAGTAGTCGTCGAGGCTCCTGCCGTTCACGGAGAAGTTGCCTTCGCCGGGGACCAGACGTACACGGGCCACCGCTTCCTTGCGGCGTCCGGTGTTGATCTTCGCTGCGGTCACGGCCACGTCGGCTACTCCTCGGTGCTCTCGGTCGTCTCGGCCTTGGCCTCAGGTTCGGCCTTCGCCTTCGTCTTCTTCGTGCTGGTCTTCTGGGCGGTGGTCTTCTTCTTCGCCGTCGACTTCTTCGCCGTGGTCTTCTTGGGCGCCGTCGCCGTCGATTTCTTCGCGGTGGACTTCTTGGCCGGCTTGGTGGCTTCCGGCTTCGTGGTCTTGGGCTTGGAGGCGGGCTTCTCGACGGCTTCCTCCTCGACCAGGTGCCGGGTCTTCAGCGGCCTGGCGGCCGGCGTGGGCAGCCCCTCCCAGACGGGCGGCTGACCGAACGTGTAGGGCACCGGCTTCTGGGCTGCGTGCCGGTGCTCGGGGCCGGCCACCACGTGGAGCTTGTTGATCATGGTGCGCCCCAGGCGGTTCTTCGGCAGCATGCCCCGGATGGCCTTCTCGACGGCGAACACCGGACGGTCCGCGAGCAGCTTGTCGTAGCGGACACCGGTGATGCCACCGGGGTAGCCCGAGTGCCGGTAGGCGACCTTCTTGAACTCCTTGCCGCCGGTCACGACCACCTTGTCGGCGTTGATCACGATGACGTGGTCGCCGGTGTCCATGTGCGGGGCGAAGATCGGCTTGTGCTTGCCCCGAAGCAGGGCCGCGACCTCAGAGGCGATGCGGCCCAGCACCTGGTCGCTGGCGTCGACGACGTACCAGCGGCGCTCGATGTGCTCAGGCTTCGGAGAGTAGGTCTTCATGGGTGTGAGTCCCTGTGACGCGGATATCGGCCAGGAAGGCTCCCGGCCGACGCATCAGACTACCTGCGGCGTTGCGAGCCCGTCAAAGGAGATTGCCAGTTCAGGGCCGTTCCCGCGCGCCGTAGACCACCCGTTCGAGGGTGAGGCCGTGGGCGGGGGCCATCTCCCGCGCTTCCGACCGGTCCCTGGCGGCCAGGATGGCGGGGATCTCCTCTTGATCGAGCTTGCCCTCCCCCACAGCGACCAGCGTCCCGGTGAGCGCTCGAACCATCTGATGCAGGAACGCGTTGGCTCGGAAACCGAGTTCGAGCCGGTCATCTCGCCGTTGCACCGTGACGCGCTGGAGGTGACGCACGGTGGGCTTGCCGGAGCCCGGGTGGCGGCAGAACGACGTGAAATCGTGCTCGCCGACCAGATGCCGCGCCGCCGCCCGCATCGCCAGGAGATCCAGCTGGGATGCGTGGTGCCACACGAACGCAGCGTCGAACGGATCGGGCACCGGGCCGACGTTGATGCGATATCGGTACTCACGCGCGCTCGCCGAGAACCTCGCGTGGAACGCGTCGGGAGCCCGTCGTACGTCGAGCGCGACGATTTCGGGGGCGAGCCGCCCGTTGATCGCCTCACCGAACGCACCGGGATTGCGGTCCGAGCCGGTCACGAACGACGCCACCTGACCCCGGGCGTGCACACCGGCGTCGGTGCGGCCGGCGACGGCGAGCTTCACCCGCTCCCCCGTGACGTCGGACAGCACCGTACTCAGGGCTCCCTCCACCGTCCTGATGGCCGGATCACGCTGGGCGGCCCACCCACGGAACTTCGTCCCGTCGTAGGCGAGGAGGAGCCGGATCGTCTGGGTCATGGCTGGAGTATGTCCATCTCACCCAACGCGAGAGGCCGGAGCTGGGCTCCGGCCTCGTTGCGTGCGGTGCGAGTGGTCCGCGACCTAGCCGCGTTCCACCAGTTCGATGCGGGCCATCGGCGCCGCGTCGCCCTTCCGCGGTCCCAGCTTCAGGATCCGCGTGTAGCCCCCGTTCCGATCTTCGAAGCGCGGCCCGATCTCGTGGAACAGGTGCGCGACGACGTCGCGGTCCGGGATGTCCTTCAGCACCTCACGACGCGAAGCGAGGTCGCCCTTCTTCGCCTTCGTGATGAGCTTCTCGGCGTAGGGCCGCAGCATCTTGGCCTTGGCCTCGGTGGTGTCGATCGCTTCGTGCGTGAACAGCTGTGCCGCCAGCGTCGACAGCAACAGCTTCTGGTGCCCCGGGTTGGAGCCCAGGCGAGGGCCCTTCTTGGGCTTCGGCACCGCTTACTCCTCCCGCAGTCCCAGGCCCAGCTCCTCGAGCTTGGCCTTCACCTCGTCGATCGACTTCTGACCGAAGTTGCGGATGTCCATGAGCTCGGACTCGCTCTTCAAGATGACGTCGCCGACCGTGTTGATACCCTCGCGCTTCAGGCAGTTGTAGGAGCGAACCGACAGGTTGAGCTCCTCGATCGTGATCGCGTAGTCGCCCGGGACCTCTTCGTCCTCGGCCGGACCCACGGTGACGCTGTCGGCCTCGGCGAGCTCGCTGAACAGCGAGACGAGCTCCAGGAGGGCGCCGCCGGCCGACGCCACCGCTTCGCGCGGGGTCACCGAACCGTTGGTCTCGACGTCGAGGATCAGGCGGTCACGGTCGGTCATCTGCTCCACGCGCGTGTTCTCCACGGCGTAACTGACCTTGCGGACCGGCGAGAAGATCGAGTCGACCGGGATCACGCCGATCGGATCGCGGGGCTTCTTGTTCTTGTCGGCCATGCGGTAGCCCACGCCCCGCTCGACCGTCATCTCCATCTCCACCGAGGCACCCTTGCCCAGGGTGGCGATGTGCAGGTCTGGGTTGAGGATCTCCACCCCAGCAGGGGGCGCGATGTCGCCGGCGGTGACTTCGGCCGGTCCCTTCGCCTTCAGGTAGACGGTGGTGGGCTCCTCGAGATCGGAGCGGACCACGAGCTCCTTCAGGTTCAAGATCACGTCGGTCACGTCTTCGGTGACCTTGGGGATCATGGAGAACTCGTGCAGCACGCCGTCGATACGGACGGACGAGATGGCCGCGCCGGGGATCGACGACAGCAACGTGCGGCGCAGGGAGTTCCCGACGGTGTAGCCGAACCCGGGCTCCAACGGTTCGATCGTGAACTTGGAGCGGATCGGCGTGAGGACGTCCTCAGCGATCTGAGGCCTCGCAACGATGAACACAGTGCTTCCTCCTTCGGCGGGGGATCATCCACTTCTACCCCGCTGTCGGTGTCCCGTGCGCCGGAAACAGCGCCGGGGGTGGTGCTTCGCCGCGCACGAGGCGCGGCGTTGTCGCCCGTGTCAGACGCGGCGACGCTTGCGCGGCCGGCAGCCGTTGTGCGGCACCGGCGTCATGTCCTGGATGCCGGAGACCTCGAGGCCTGCGGCGGCCAGGGAACGGATCGCGGTCTCGCGACCGGAACCAGGGCCTTTGACGAACACGTCGACCTTCTGCAGTCCGTGCTCCTGCGCGGCGCGCGCGGCCTTCTCGGCGGCGAGCTGCGCGGCGAACGGCGTCGACTTGCGCGAGCCCTTGAAACCCACGTTGCCGGCGCTCGCCCAGCTGAGCGTGTTGCCCTGCAGGTCGGTGATCGTGACGATCGTGTTGTTGAAGGTCGACTTGATGTGGGCCTGTCCGTGGACCACGTGCTTCTTCTCGCGACGCTTCGTCTTCTTCGCTTTGGGCTTGGCCATGTGGTGGAGAGCTCCCTACTTCTTGGTTGCCTTCTTCTTGCCGGCGATGGCCTTCTTCGGCCCCTTGCGTGTGCGGGCGTTCGTGTGCGTGCGCTGCCCGCGGACCGGGAGGCTGCGACGGTGCCGGACGCCCTGGTAGCAGCCGATCTCGATCTTGCGCTTGATGTCCTGGGCGACCTCGCGCCTCAGGTCACCTTCGACCTTGAGGTTCTGGTCGATGAACGCACGGATGCGCACGACCTCTTCTTCGGACAGGTCGCGCACCTTCGTGTCGCCGCCCACGCCCGAGCCCTGCACGATCAATCCGGCGCTGGTGGTGCCGACGCCGTAGATGTAGGTCAGCGCGATGTCGAGCCGCTTGTCACGCGGAAGGTCGACGCCTGCGATCCGTGCCACCGATCGATCCCCTCTTTCGCTTCCCTAGCCCTGCCGCTGCTTGTGCCGCGGATTGGAGCAGATGACCAGGATCTTGCCACGGCGCCGGATCACACGGCACTTGTCGCAGATCCTCTTGACGCTGGGCCGCACCTTCATCTGAAAGCTCCTACTTGTATCGATACACCACACGGCCTCGGGTGAGGTCGTAGGGCGACAGTTCCACTAAGACCCGGTCTCCCGGCAGGATCCGGATGTAGTGCATCCGCATCTTGCCCGAGATGTGGGCCAACACCTTGTGTCCGTTCTCCAGTTCCACCCGGAACATGGCGTTGGGCAACGGCTCGATGACCGTCCCCTCGACCTCGATCGCATCTTTCTTCGGCACGCTCCAGAAGATCCTTTTCGAACGGGTTCACCTCGACCCGGGCGCGCAGGACGCAAGCCTTGCAGACGAGGCGAAGGGCCAGTATAGGGGCAGGCCAGGAGGAACGTCACGCCGGGCCCCCATCCGGCGGGGTCAATCGCGCTTCGTGAAGATCTCGGGCCCGTCCTCGGTGACGGCCACCGTGTGCTCGAAGTGGGCCGCGAGCGACCCATCGGCGGTCACCACCGTCCAACCGTCGTCGAGGACGCGGTTGTCCTCGCCGCCGACGACGAGCATCGGTTCGATCGCGATCACCAGGCCCGGCCGCAGGTCGGGACCCCGTCCGGGACGGCCGAAGTTCGAGATGAAGGGGTCCTCGTGCATCGCCCTGCCGATGCCGTGTCCACCGTACTCGCGGATGATCCCCAGGCCCGTGGGCGAGGCCACCGACTCCACGGCGTGACCGATGTCGGAGAGCCGGGCGCCGGGCTGGGCCGCGGCGATACCTGCGTACAGGGCCTCTTCGGTGGTCTTGACCAGCCTCGAGGCTTCGTCGGACGGCGACTGACCGCCCACGAAGACCGTCACCGCCGAGTCGGCGTGGTAGCCCTCCCAGCTGGCGCCGAAGTCCAGGGACAGCACCTGGCCCTCCACCAGCTTCCGTTTGGCCGACGGGATCCCGTGGACGATCTCGGCATCGATCGAGGCGCAGATCACGGCCGGGTACGTGCCCTTGTACCCCTTGAACGAGGACACCGCGCCCTGCTCGTCGATGTAGCGCTCGGCCACGACGTCGAGATCGTGCGTGGTGCGACCGGGTTCGACGGCCTCCAGCACGGCGTCGATCGTGCCCGCGACGATGCGGCCGGCCCGGCGCATCTTCTCGAGCTCTTCGGGCGACTTGCGGATGATCACGTGAGGTCCTTCAACGCTTCCATCGTACGGTCGGACACCAGGTCCTCGGCGGCCTGCGCATCGACGACCAGGAGCAGGCCCCGGTCGGCGTAGAACCGCTCCAGGGGTTCGGTCTGTTCCTCGTAGACGGCGAGCCGCCGACGGACGGTGAGCTCGTCGTCGTCGGCGCGGCGTTCCAGCTGGCTGCCTTCGACGTCGCACACGGTGTCACTGACCGGACGCTTGAACTCCATGTTGTAGGTGCGCTTGCAGGTGGGGCAGGTCCACCGCTGGGACAGTCGCAGCACCGCCATGTCGTCGGAGATCGTGAACTTCAACACGGCCGTCAGCGGCTGGCCCGCGCCGGCCAGGGCGTCCTCGAGCGCCTGGGCCTGCGGCACCGTGCGCGGGAACCCGTCGAGGATGAACCCCTTCTGCGCGTCGGGTTCGGCGAGGCGGTCCACCACCATCTGGACGACCAGATGGTCGGAGACGTACTCGCCCCGGTCCATGAACGCCCGCGCCTTGATGCCCAGCCCCGTACCCGTCTGCACGTGCTCGCGCAGGATGTCGCCGGTGGAGATCTGCGGGATGTCGAACCGGTCCACCAGGCGCTGAGCCTGCGTTCCCTTCCCCGCCCCCGGGGGCCCGAGCAACACGAGCCGCATGGGAGGCCCCTACTTCAGGAAACCCTCGTAGTGCCGCATCAGCAGCTGCGACTCGATCTGTTTCATCGTCTCGAGGGCCACGCCCACGGCGATCAGGACCGAGGTGCCACCGAACGGGAACTGCGCCAAGCCCCAGGTCACCAGGACGATCGTGGGGATCAACGCGATCGCCGCCAGGAACAGGGCTCCGGGCAAGGTGATCCTGACGAGGATGTCGTTCAGGTAGTTCGCGGTGGGCGCCCCCGGCCGGATGCCCGGGATGAACCCCCCCTGTTTACGGAGGTTGTCCGCCTGTTTGACCGGGTCGAACTGGATCGCCGTATAGAAGTAGGCGAAGAACACGATCAACGTGGCCAGGCTGACCATGTACACCCAGTTGGGGTTGGCGCCGTTGAAGTTCTCATTGACGAACCGGGTCACCCACGACGTGGAGCCGGTGATGCTGGCCAGCAGCGTCGGGAAGTACATCACCGAGGTCGCGAAGATGATCGGGATGACGCCGGCCTGGTTCACCTTCAGCGGCAGGTAGGTACTGCCGCCGGCGGTCATCTTGCGGCCCACCACCCGCTTGGCGTACTGCACGGGG
Source organism: Actinomycetota bacterium (assembly GCA_035535815.1). GTDB lineage: Bacteria > Actinomycetota > UBA4738 > UBA4738 > HRBIN12 > JAOUEA01. The sequence goes on from DATLPI010000007.1 coordinate 9,007, forward strand.
ATGCGGCGCTGCCCTTGGTCCATGAACACGACCGACACGATGATGGCGATGCCCAGCAGGGCGATCACGAACGCTTTGAAGTTCCCGCCGGTCTCCCAGATCTGGATGCCTTCACTGGGCAGGCTGGAGATCACGGACGCGAAGATCAGGATGGACATGCCGTTGCCCACCCCTCGCTGCGTGATGAGCTCGCCCAGCCACATGATCATGGCGGTACCCGCGGTCAGCGTGAGCACGATCAACGCCACGTTGGGCCCGGTGAAGGTCTCGGGCGGGAAGATGTCGGGGATGTTCTGCTGGCCCGAGTGGAACAGGAAGGCGATGCCCGTGGACTGCAGGAGCGCCAGGACCACCGTGACGTAGCGCGTGTACTGGTTGATCTTCTTGACGCCGACCTCGCCCTGCTCCTGCAGCGCCTGCAGGCGAGGGATCACGACGGTGAGCAGCTGCATGATGATCGAGCTGGTGATGTAGGGCATGATGCCCAGCCCGAACACGGCCATGCGCCCGAGCGCACCGCCGGAGAAGATGTTGATGAACTGGATGAACCCGCCGGCGCCCTGATCGTTGACAGCGTCGTTGATGACGCTGAAGTCGACCACGGGCACGGGGACGTGGGCACCGAACCGGTAGATCGCGACGACGAGCAGCGTGAACAGGATCTTGTTCCGCAGGTCCGGAACCCTGAACGCGTTGAGGAAGGCCTTCAGCACGGTGGTTTATGGTACCCCGGGTCAGCCGATGAGCTCGGCTCGACCGCCCGCCGCTTCGATCTTGGCCTTGGCCGCATCGGAGAAGGCATGGGCCTTCACCGTGAGTGCGTGGTCGATCTCGCCACGGGCCAGGATCTTCACCGGACGCCCCTTGTGCACCAGCCCGTGGGCGTAGAGCCCTTCGGGGGTGACCTCACCGTCGGCGTAGTAGGTGCCCAGCACCTCGACGTTGACCACCGAGTACTCGACCCGGTTGGGGTTGGTGAAGCCCTTCAGCTTGGGCACGCGCCGCTGCAGCGGCATCTGCCCGCCCTCGAACCAGGCCGGGACGTTCTTACGCGCGCCCGTGCCCTTGGTGCCGCGGCCCGCCGTCTTGCCGCGCACGCCGGCGCGGCCGCGACCCACTCGCTTCCTGTCCTTCTTGGAGCCCTCGGCGGGCTTCAGGTGATGCAGCTTCATGAGAGTTCCTCTACCTCGACGAGGTGCTTGACCTTGGCGATCATCCCGCGGATCTCGGGACGGTCTTCCTTGATCACCGAATCACGGATGCGGTGCAGGCCCAGGCGACGGACCGTGGACTTCTGGTCCTTGGGCCGGTCGATCACGCTGCGGATCTGCGTCACCTTCAGCTGGCTCATCGCCGGCCTCCGCGGTTCTGCTGCTGGCGGGGCGGCGGGGAATCGCTGTAGACCTCTTCGAGCGCCGCGGTCCGGGTGGCCTGGATGCGCGCCTCGGCCGCGGCGACGGCCTCGACCATGGGCTTGGGGGCGATGTCGTGGACGTCGCGGCCCCGCAGCTGCGCCACCTGGGCGGGCTTGCGAAGGTCCTTCAGACCCTGCACGGCCGCCTTCACGATGTTGATCTGGTTGGACGAGCCCATCGACTTGCTGAGGATGTCCTTGATGCCGGCACACTCGACGATCGCGCGGACGGGACCGCCCGCGATGACCCCGGTACCGGGGGCGGCGGGCTTCAAGAGCACCACACCGGCGCCGGCTTCGCCGATCACCTCGTGCGGGATCGTGGTGCCCATCATCGGCACCTCGAACATCTTCTTGCGCGCCTCCTCGACCCCCTTGGCGATGGCCGAGGGAACCTCCTTGGCCTTGCCGTAGCCGACGCCGACGCGCCCCGCACCGTCACCCACCACGACCAGCGCGGCGAAGGAGAAGCGGCGGCCGCCTTTGACGACCTTGGCCACCCGGTTGATCGAGATGACCCGCTCTTCGTACGGGCTCTTGTCTTCGTTCCTGGCGTCGTAGCGTCGCATCAGATCTTGAGTCCTCCCTCACGCGCACCATCGGCGAGCGCGGCCACACGGCCGTGGTACAAGCGGCCGCCGCGGTCGAACACGACCGCGTCGATCCCGGCGTCCTTCGCCCGGGTGGCGATCAGCTCGCCCACGGCCTTCGCGCGTTCGGTCGGGCCCTTGCCCTTGACCTCGGTGTCGGAGGCTTGGGCCACCGTCACCGCATTCACGTCGTCGATCAACTGCGCGTAGATGTGCCGGTTCGACCGGAACACGGCCAGCCGCGGACGCTGCGTGTTGCCCGAGACCTTCTTGCGGACCCGGGTGTGGCGGCGCAGCCGCGCGTCTCGCTTCGTCTTCGCATCCATCACGCAGCACCTGTCTTCGCGGCCTTGCCGGCCTTCTTGCGGACGTACTCGCCCTCGTACCGGATGCCCTTGCCCTTGTACGGCTCGGGCTTGCGGATCTTCCGGATCTTCGCGGCGATCTCGCCCACCGCCTGCTTGTCGTTGCCCCGCACCACGATCTGCGTGGGCGTGGGGGTGTCGAACTCGATCCCGTCGGGGACCGGCACCATCACGGGGTGGGAGTAGCCGGCCTGGACCTCCAGGTCCTTGCCCTTCATCGACGCGCGGTAGCCGACGCCGATGATCTGCAGGCTCTTCTCATAGCCCTTGGTGACGCCTTCGACCATGTTGGCCACGAGGCTGCGGGTGAGCCCGTGCAGGCTGCGGTTGAACCCCTCGTCGTCGGGGCGCTCGATACGCACGGCACCGTCCGCGACCACGATGCGCATGTTCTCGTGCATCGTCTGTGTGAGCGTGCCGCGCGGGCCCTTCACGGTCACGACGTTGCCGTCGCCGACCGTGACCTCGACGCCGCTGGGGATCTCGATGGGTTGTTTGCCGATGCGACTCATGGGTTCACCACACGAAGGCCAGGACTTCGCCGCCGATGCCCTTGCGGGACGCGTCCTTGTCGGTCATGACCCCTTGCGAGGTCGACACGATCGCCACGCCGAGCCCACCGAGCACCCGAGGGAGCTCGTCGCGGCCGACGTAGACGCGGCGTCCGGGCTTGGACACACGCTTGATGCCGGTGATCGTGCGCTGACGGTTCTTGCCGTACTTCAACCGGACGCGGTAGGCCCGGTGCACACCTTCGCCCTCAGCCGAGAAGCCATCGACGTAGCCCTCGGCGTCCAGGATCTTCAGCACCGACTCGTTCTGCTTGGAGACGGGCACGATGAGTTCATCCTTGTACGCCAGGTTCGCGTTGCGGACGCGCGTGAGCAGATCCGCCACCGGATCGGTGACGTTGCTCGAGAAGGTTCGCGTCTGGCTCACCATGAGGACTTCGTCACCCCCGGGAGCTCACCCGCGTGCGCCAGCTGCCGGAAACAGATGCGGCACAGCATGAACCGCTTGTACACGGACCGCGCACGACCGCACTTCTGGCAGCGCGTGTACGCCTGCACCCGGAACTTCGGCTGCTTCTGCTGCTTGTTGATCAGTGATTTCTTCGCCATAGGTTCCTCGTGGTCAGCTTGCCTGCGTCGCCGGCTCGTTCTGCCCCTGGAAGGGGAAGCCGAGCGCCGACAGCAGGGCGCGTCCTTCGTCGTCGGTCGTGGCCGTGGTCACGATCGTGATGTCCATCCCACGCACGTTCGACACCTTGTCGTAGTCGATCTCCGGGAAGATCAGCTGCTCGGTGACGCCCATGGTGTAGTTGCCGTGGCCGTCGAACGAGGCCGGGTTCATGCCACGGAAGTCTCGGATCCTTGGGAGCGCCAACGAGACCAGGCGGTCGTAGAACTCCCACTTGCGATCGCCCCGAAGGGTGACCTTGGCACCGATCGCCACGCCCTCGCGGAGCTTGAACCCGGCGATCGATTTCCGTGCCTTGGTGACCACCGGCTTCTGGCCCGCGATGATCGTGAGGTCCTCGAGGGCGGCTTCAAGCATACGACCGTCCTTGACGGCGTCACCGATCCCCATATTGATCACGATCTTGTCGAGCGTGGGGACCTGCATGATGTTGATCAGGCCGAGCTGCTCCTTCAACGCAGGTCGGATCTCCTCGTTGAAGCGCTGCTTCGTCCTCGGTGTGTAGTCGCTCACAGTTCCGCCTCGCACTTCCTGCAGATCCGTACCTTCGAACCGTCGGCCTCGATGCGGTGGCCGACGCGGGTGGGCTGACCGCAGCTCTTGCAGACGGGCTGGACGTTGGAGATGTCCACGAACATCTCGACGTCGATGATGCCGCCCTGCTGCACGGCGCGGTTCGACCCCTTGACCTGGCCGCCGGCGCGCTGGTGCTTCTTCGCGAGCGCGACCCCGTCGACCATGACACGACCCTCGGTGGGGATCACGCGGACCACGCGGCCTTCCTTGCCGCGGTCCTTGCCCGCCATCACGCGGACCATGTCGTCCTTCCTGATCTCGACCCCAGGCATCTAGAGCACCTCCGGCGCGAGCGAGATGATCTTCATGAACTTCTTCTCGCGCAGTTCGCGCGCGACCGGGCCGAAGATGCGGGTGCCGCGCGGGTTCTTCTGTTCGTTGATGATCACGACGGCGTTGTCGTCGAAGCGGATGTAGGAACCATCGGGACGGCGGCGTTCCTTGGCGGTGCGCACGACGACCGCGCGCACGACCTCGCCCTTCTTCACGCCGCCACCGGGCAGCGCGTCCTTCACCGTGCCGACGATCACGTCGCCGACGCCGGCGTAGCGTCGTCCCGAGCCGCCGAGGACGCGGATGCACAGGACCTCTTTGGCCCCCGTGTTGTCCGCGACCTTGCAGCGCGATTCTTGCTGGATCACTCTGGCTCCTACCTGTTGGGCCCTACTTGGCCCGCTCGATGACCTCGACGACGCGCCAGCGCTTCGTCTTGGACAACGGACGGGTCTCCATGACGCGGACCGTGTCGCCCACGTGCGCGTCGTTGGCTTCGTCGTGCGCGGCGAGCTTGGACGAGCGCCGCACCGTCTTGCCGTAGAGCGGGTGGGCCACCTGGCGGTCGATCCGCACGAGCACGGTCTTGTCCATGCCGTCGGACACGACCACGCCGGTGCGCACCTTGCGGTGCCCCCGTTCCACGGTGGTGGTCTGTTCGTCGCTCACTGCTCGGACTCCTCTTCGATCGCTTCGTCCGCGTCTTCGCGGGCCTCTTCACGTGCCGCAGCGATCATGTCGAGCTCCAGCTCGATCTCACGCTCACGGAGCACCGTGGCGATGCGCGCCACCTCGTGGCGCACCTCCTTGATGCGGGTGTGGCTGTCGAGCTGCCCGGTCGCGAGCTGGAAACGCAGGTTGAACAGCTCTTCCTTCGAGGATTCGATCCTCGCGACGAGCTCGTCGTCCGGCAGCTCCCGGAGCTCTGCGGCCTTGCTGGGCATCTGCTTACTCCCCCACCCTGCTGATGAACTTGGTCTTGATCGGCAACTTGTGCTGTGCACGCTTCATGGCCTCGCGGGCCAGGGACTCCGGCACGCCCGCCAGCTCGAACATCACGCGGCCGGGCTTGACCACGGCGACCCACCCCTCGGGGTTGCCCTTGCCCGAGCCCATGCGGGTCTCGGCGGGCTTCTTGGTCACCGACTTGTCCGGGAAGATGTTGATCCACACCTTGCCGCCACGCTTGATGTGTCGCGTGATCGCGACACGCGCGGACTCGATCTGCCGGTTCGTGATCCACGCCGGCTCCAGGGCGACCAGCCCGAAGTCACCGAAGTGGATCTCGGTGCCGCCCTTGGCCATGCCGCGGCGATGACCACGGTGCACCTTGCGGTGCTTGACCTTCTTCGGGGCCAACATCAGGCGCTCACCTCGGGTTCTTTGGGCTCCGTGCCGCCGGCTTGCGCCTCGGTGGTGGCGGCCTCGACGGAGGGCTCCACGACGGCGGCCTCGACCTTGGCGGCGACCTCGTCCCCGGCAGCGACGTCGGCGGCGACCGTGGCCTCCACGATGTCCTCACCGAGGGCGGCGCCGCCCCGGTTGCCGGAGTCGACCTGCTGGGCGCTGGCGTGCGCGCGAGCGAGGGCACGCTCGGTGTCCTGTTCGCGGCGCGGCACCTCGTCGCCGTGATAGACCCAGACCTTCACGCCGCAGACCCCGAACGTGGTCTTGGCCTCGGCGGTGCCGAAGTCGACCTTGGCGCGCAGGGTGTGCAGGGGCACGCGGCCCTCGCGGTACCACTCACGGCGGCCCATCTCGGAGCCTCCGAGGCGGCCTGCCACGGCGACCCGGACGCCCAGGGCGCCCGAACGCATGGCGGTCTGCACGCACCGGCGCATCGCGCGGCGGAAGGCCACGCGGCCGGCGAGCTGCTCGGCGACGCCTTGGGCCAGCAACGCGGCGTCGGTCTCCGGTCGCGATTCGCTCGCGGCCTGGTTCATGTCCTCGACCTTCACGTCGACGCGCTTCTTCGTGTAGCGCTCGATGTCCTTGCGCAGACGGTCGACCTCGGCGCCCTTGCGGCCGATCACGATGCCGGGCCGGGCCGTGCGGATGAACACCCAGATCTGGTCGCCCTTGCGCTCGATGTCGATCGAGCTGATACCGGCGCGCGAGAGCCGGGTGCGGATGTGCTTGCGCACCCAGATGTCCTCGTGCAGCTGGTCGGCGTAGTCGCGACCGGCGTACCAGTTGGACTTCCAGGGGTAGATGACCCCCAACCGGAACCCGTACGGGTTGACCTTGTGACCCACTAGTCCTCGTCTCCCATCGTCTCCACCACGAGCGTCACGTGCGACGTGCGCTTGCGCACGCGTGTGGCGCGGCCGTAGGCGCGCGGCCGGTAGCGCCGCAGCGTCGGGCCCTCGTCGACCCACGCGCGCGCCACCACCAGGTTGTCCGCGATCACGCCGGGGTTCTGTTCGGCGTTGGCGATCGCGGAGTTCAGCAGCTTCTCGACGTCGGGCGTGGGGCCCAGGGGCGAGAAGCGCAGGATGCGGCGCGCCTCCACGACGTGCTGGCCGCGGATCATGTCGATCACCCGCCGCATCTTCCTCGGCGTGGTGCGCGCGTACTTCATGCTGGCTCGAGCTTCCACGTCGCTTACCTCACTCCGGTCCTGCGCTCGTCACGCGAGTGCGAACGGAACGTTCGGGTGGGGGCGAACTCGCCGAGCTTGTGCCCGACCATGGCCTCGGAGATGAACACCGGCACGTGCTTGCGGCCGTCGTGCACCGCGATCGTGTGCCCGAGCATCTCGGGGATGATCGTGGACCGGCGCGACCACGTCTTGACGACGCGCTTGTCGCCGTTCTTGTTCATCTCGTCGATCTTGACCAACAGGTGCTCGTCGACGAACGGACCCTTCTTGACGGACCTCGGCATGGACTAGCCCCGACCCTTCCCGCGGCGGCGAACGATGTACTTGCTCGACGCCTTGTTCTTCTTCCGTGTACGGCCTTCCTTCTTGCCCCAGGGCGAAGCGGGGTGGCGTCCACCCGAGCTCTTGCCCTCTCCGCCGCCCAAGGGGTGGTCGACGGGGTTCATCGCCACGCCTCGGACGGTGGGACGCTTGTTCTTCCAGCGGGCGCGACCGGCCTTGCCGAGCGAGATCAGCTCGTGCTCGGGGTTGCCCACCACACCGACCGTGCCCTTGCAGGAGGCCGGGATCAGTCGCATCTCGCCGCTGGGCAGGCGCAAGGTCGCCATGGCGCCCTCCTTGGCCATCAGCTGGACGCTGGTGCCTGCCGAACGCGCCATCTTGGCGCCCGCGCCCGGCTTCATCTCGATGGCGTGGATCACGGTGCCGACCGGGATGTTGCGAAGGGGCAGCGCGTTGCCGGGACGGATCTCGGCATCGGGCCCGCTCATGATCGTGTCACCTTGCTTCACGCCCTGCGGCGCCAGGATGTAACGCTTCTCGCCGTCGGCGTAGTGCAGGAGCGCGATGCGCGCGCTGCGGTTGGGGTCGTACTCGATGTGCGCGACCTTGGCCGGCACGCCGTCCTTGTTCCGCTTGAAGTCGATCACGCGATACCGCTGCTTGGTGCCGCCGCCTTGGTGCCGGGTGGTGATGCGCCCGTGCACGTTGCGGCCGGCCTTGCGGTGCTGCTTCTGCAGCAGCGACTTCTCGGGCGTGGCGCGCGTGACCTCGTCGAACGTGGACACGCTGGCGCCACGGCGTCCCGGAGTCGTCGGCTTGTATTTCCGGACGGCCATGACTACTTCCCACTCTCGAAGATCTCGATGGCGTCGCCCTCGGCCAGGGTCACGATCGCGCGCTTCTCGTCGGGCCGCTTGCCCTTCGTGTAGCCGCGCCGCTTCACCTTGCCGCGGCGGTTCATGGTGTTCACCGAGATGACGCGGACCTCCCAGATGGCCTGGACGGCTTCCTTGATCTCGGTCTTGTTCGCACGCTTGTCGACCAGGAACGTGTAGGTGTTCTGCTCGAGGCCGGCGTAGGACTTCTCCGACACCACGGGGCGAACGATGACGTCACGTGGGGACTTCAGGGTCACGACGTCACCTCCTCGTTCGACGCATCCTTGGTCTGGCGCTTCGGCGCGGCGTCGCGCTTCGTGCCTCGAGCCTCGATCGCATCCAAGGCGTCGGTCGTGAACAGCACCCGGTCGGCCCAGAGCAGGTCGTAGGTGCCGAGGCCACCGGCGTAGGCGACCTTCACGCCACGCAGGTTGCGGAAAGACTTCTCCACGGCGCCGTCCTCGGTGGGCTGGGCCAACACGACCACGATCTTGCCGTCGAGCTCCAGCGAGGACAGCAGCTCGATGGCGCGCTTGGTCTTGGGCTCGTCGAACGATAGCTCGGAGATCACCGCGATCTTGCCGCTCTGCACGGTGTCGGTGAGCGCCGATCGCAACGCACCGAGCTTCATCTTCTTGTTGACGCGCATCGCGTGATCGTGCGGCTGCGGGCCGTGCGAGATGCCGCCGCCCACCCACTGGGGCGAACGGATCGATCCCTGGCGGGCGCGGCCGGTGCCCTTCTGACGCCAGGGCTTCTTGCCACCGCCGGAGACCTCGCCGCGGGTCTTCGTGGAATGCGTGCCGGCGCGCAGTCCGGCCAGGCCGGCCACGACCACCTGGTGCATCAGCGGCACGCTCACGGGCGCCTCGAACAGATCGGACGAGAGCTCGCGGCTGCCCGACTTCTTGCCGGCGGCGTCGAAGACGTCGGTCTTCGCCATCAGGCTCCACTCCCCACGGGCGACTTCACGGCCGAGCGCACCATGACCAGCCCGCCGTTGGGGCCAGGCACCGCGCCCTTGACCAGGAGCAGGTTGCGCTCGGGGTCGGCCTGGACGATCTCGAGGTTCAGCACCGTGACGCGACTGCTGCCGTGCTGGCCCGCCATACGCATCCCCTTGAAGACGCGGCTGGGCGTGGCGCAGGCGCCGATCGAACCCGGCGAGCGGTGCTTCTTCTGCACGCCGTGGCTCGCGCGCAGGCCGTGGAACCCGTGCCGGCGCATGACCCCACTGAAACCTTTGCCCTTCGAGACGCCCACGACGTCGACCTTGTCGCCCACCGCGAACACGTCGGCCCGCAACTCCTGGCCGGCGGTGTACGACGCGGCGTCGTCGGTGCGCAGCTCCACCAGGTGGCGTCGCGGCTCCTCGACGTCGAACTTGTCGTAGTGGCCCTTCATGGGCTTGGTCACCTTGGACTCACGCACATCACCGAACGCGAGCTGCACGGCACGGTAGCCGTCGCCCTCGTCCGACTTGACCTGCGCCACGACGCACGGCCCGGCCTTGATCACCGTGACCGGGATGGCATGGGTGTCGTCGAAGACCTGGGTCATGCCCAGCTTCGTCCCCAAGATGCCTTTGATGGCTCTCATGTCTCCTGGCATGTCTCCTGGCACGTCTCCTGGCATGTCGTCCTCTAGAGCTTGATCTCGATGTCGACCCCGGCCGACAGGTTCAGGCGTTGGAGCTCCTGCACGGTCTTGGAGGTGGCGTCGACGATGTCGATCAGCCGTTTGTGCGTGAGCATCTGGAAGTGCTCGCGCGAGTCCTTGTACTTGTGCGGCGACCGGATCACCGTGTAGATGTTGCGCTCGGTCGGCAGCGGCACCGGCCCGACCACCTTCGCCCCCGTACGGGTGACGTGCTCGACGATGTCGCGCGCGGCGACGTCGAGCATCCGGTGATCGTAGGCCCGGAGCTTGATCCTGATCTTCGGTCCTGCCACGTTGCGCCTCTTCCTACTGACTGGATCTGGGACTGGTACTTGGGACGTCTACTTGATGATCTCGGTGACGCGCCCGGCGCCCACGGTGCGGCCGCCCTCGCGGATCGCGAAGCGGAGGCCGTCCTCCATGGCGATGGGAGCGATGAGCTCGACGACCATCTCGACGTTGTCGCCGGGCATCACCATCTCGACACCCTCGGGCAGCGCCGCGGCCCCGGTGACGTCTGTGGTGCGGAAGTAGAACTGCGGACGGTAGCCGTTGAAGAACGGGGTGTGCCGTCCGCCCTCTTCCTTGCCCAGGATGTAGACCTGCGCCTTGAAGTTGGTGTGGGGCGTGATGCTGCCGGGCTTGGCCAGCACCTGACCGCGCTCGACGTCTTCCTTGTCGATCCCGCGCAGCAGGATGCCGACGTTGTCGCCCGCCTGCACCTCGTCGAGCAGCTTGCGGAACATCTCGAGGTCGGTGGCGGTGGTCTTCGTCGTGTCCTTGATGCCGACGATCTCGACCTCTTCCATCTTCTTCAGCACGCCCTGCTCGACGCGACCGGTCACCACGGTGCCGCGGCCGGTGATCGAGAAGACGTCTTCGATGGGCATGAGGAAGGGCTTGTCGGTGTCGCGCACGGGCTCGGCGATGTAGGTGTCGCACGCCTCCATGAGCTCGTCGATCTTGACGTTCCACTCCTCGTCGCCCTCGAGCGCCTTCAGGGCCGACACCTGGATCACGGGGGTGTCGTCACCGGGGAACTCGTAGGAGGTGAGCAGCTCACGGACCTCGAGCTCCACCAGTTCGAGGAGCTCGGGGTCATCGACCATGTCGCACTTGTTCAGCGCCACGACGATGTAGGGCACGCCGACCTGACGGGCGAGCAGCACGTGCTCGCGGGTCTGGGGCATGGGACCGTCGGCGGCCGAGACCACCAGGATCGCGCCGTCGATCTGCGCGGCACCGGTGATCATGTTCTTGACGTAGTCGGCGTGGCCCGGCATGTCCACGTGGGCGTAGTGACGGTTGTCCGTCTGGTACTCCACGTGCGCGATCGCGATCGTGATGCCGCGCTCGCGCTCCTCCGGGGCCTTGTCGATCTGGTCGAACGGGGTGTAATCGGCGAGGCCCTTGTCCGCCTGACGCTTGGTGATGGCAGACGTCAGCGTGGTCTTGCCGTGGTCGATGTGGCCCATGGTGCCGATGTTGACGTGCGGCTTGGTGCGCTCGAACTTCTGCTTGCCCATCTTCCGTTCCCTTCTCGGTTCTCGCTGACGCGGGCTACTCGCCCATGACGCGGGCGACGATCTCCTTGCCGATCTGCGTCGGCACTTCGTTGTAAGCGTGGAGTTGCATGGGGCTGTTGCTGCTCGTCCCTGGGTGCGCGACCGCAGCTCTGTGGCGTAGCCGAAGAGCTCGGCGAGCGGCACCAGCACACGGACGAGCTTCTGACCGCTGCGCTCATCGATGTTCTCGATGCGCCCACGGCGGGCGGTGACGTCGCCCATCACATCGCCCAGGAACTCCTCGGGCGTGGTGACCTCGAACTCCATGACGGGTTCCAGGATCACCGGGTCGGCCTTGCGGGCGGCCTCCTTCACGGCCATGGAACCCGCGATCTTGAACGCCATCTCCGACGAGTCCACCTCGTGGAAGGAACCGTCGATGAGCGTGGCGCGGACGTCGACCATGGGGTAGCCGGCCAGGATGCCGTTGTCCAGGGCTTCCTGGATCCCCTGGTCCACGGCCGGGATGTACTCCCGCGGGATCTTGCCGCCCACGATCTTGTTGATGAACTCGTAGCCACCACCGGGGCCCGTGGGCTCCAGGTCGATGTAGACGTGCGCGAACTGGCCCTTACCACCGGTCTGGCGCACGAACCGCGCCTCGACCTTGTGCACCTCGCGGCGCACGGTCTCGCGGTAGGCGACCTGCGGGCGGCCGACGTTGGCATCGACCGAGAACTCGCGCTTGAGGCGGTCCACGATGATGTCGAGGTGCAGCTCGCCCATGCCGGAGATCACGGTCTGGCCGGTCTCGTCGTCGAACTTCACGACGAAGGTGGGGTCCTCGTCCGAGAGCTTGGCGAGCCCGGCGCCCAGCTTGTCCTGGTCGGCCTTGGTCTTGGGCTCCACCGCGACCGAGATGACCGGGATGGGGAACGTGATCGACTCCAGCACCACGGGCTTGTCGGGGTCGCAGATCGTGTCGCCGGTGGTGGAGTGCTTCAGGCCCACCACGGCCACGATGTCGCCCGTGTACGCCGCTTCCAGGTCCTCACGGTGGTTGGCGTGCATCTGCAGGACCCGCCCGATGCGCTCCTTGCGATCCTTCGTGCTGTTCAGCACGTGGGTGCCGCTGTGGAGCACGCCGGAGTAGACGCGCAGGTAGGTGAGCCGACCGACGTAGGCGTCACTCATGATCTTGAACGCCAGCGCCGAGAAGGGCTCGGAGTCGTCAGCCTCGCGGGTGACGTGCTCGTCCTCCTTGAAGGGCTTGTGGCCCTCGACGGGCGGCACGTCCAGCGGGCTGGGCAGGTAGTGCACGACGGCGTCGAGCACGAGCTGTACGCCCTTGTTCTTGAACGCCGAGCCGCAGAGCACCGGGACACCCTCGTTGGCCAGGGTGGCGCGGCGGATCGCGCGGCGGAGTTCCTCGAGGGTGGGCTCCTCCTCGGCGATGAACTTCTCCATCAGGGCTTCGTCGTGGTCGGCGAGCTTCTCGAAGAGCTCATGCCGCGCCGCCTTGGCGGCCGCGAGGAAGTCCTCGGGGATCTCGACATCCTTCCAGTCCTCGCCC
>DATLPI010000008.1:0-4372 GCA_035535815.1 Actinomycetota bacterium
CCACTCGTCGATCGTCATCGCCAACCCGCGCTTCAGCATCACGGGCTTCTTGGTGAGGCCGACCTCCTTCAGCAGTTCGAAGTTCTGCGCGTTGCGCGTGCCCACCCGGATGCAGTCCGCCACCTCCGCCACGTGCGCCACCTGCGACACGTCGACCACCTCGATGACGAGCGGCAACCCCGTGTCCCGACGGCACTCGATCAGGATCTCCAGCCCCCGCTCCCCTAGCCCCTGGAACGAATACGGCGAGGTCCGCGGCTTGTAGATGTCGCCACGCAGGATCGTGGCCCCGGCTGCCTTGGCCGCTCGGGTGCCGATCATCGCCTGCTCCTCGGACTCCACCGCGCACGGCCCCGCGATGATCGTGAACGTTCCACGCCCCAGCGGGGTCGAACCGACGTTCACCGTGGTGGCTTCCGGATGCAGGTCGCGCGCCACCATCTTGTAGGGCTTGCCGATCTGGATCACGTGATCGACGCCGCGCAGCTGCGTGAACGGGATCGCCTGGAAGCGCGCCGTGTCGCCCACCAGGCCCACCACGGTGTGGACGGCGCCACGCGAGACGAACGCTTCGCCCCCGGCGTTGCGCACCTTCTCGCAGACGAGCTCGATGTCCGAGTCCGTCGCGTCCTGTTTCATGACGACGACCATGTGCTGTTGACCTCCCGATCGGCCGGGCCGGTCCCGGGGAAGGGAAAACCCCGGGTGTCGGACCCGGGGTCGCTGTTGGCTCGAAGGCTACCGGCGACTACCCCGGGTCGGGCCCGAAGTAGGTGAACCGGTAGGCGAAGAAGCGCTCCATGTCCCGGCCATGATGCCCGACACGACCCCGCAGTGGCAAGCGAACGCCCCACGAACCCACGTAGGATGCGCAGGATGCCCTCCTTCACCGTGGTCGATCACCCGCTCGCCGGCGACCTGCTGACACGTCTGCGGGACGAGACCACGGGGCCTGCCGAGTACCGGGCGTTCACCCGCCGGCTCGGGCTCCTGCTCGTGGCCGAGGCCACCCGCGACCTCGCGACCTCGCCGCGTGCCGTCGTCACGCCGCTCGAGCCCTTCGAGGGCACCCAGCTCGCCGAGGGCCTCGTCGCGATCCCCGTGCTCCGCGCGGGTCTCGGTCTGCTCGAAGCCGTCACCGAGCTCTACCCCGACGCCGTGGTCGGCTACCTGGGGATGGAGCGCGACGAGATCACCCACGAGCCGCGCGACTACTACGCGAAACTCCCGCCCATGCAAGGGCGCCGGGCCCTGGTGGTGGATCCGATGCTCGCCACCGGGGGCAGCGGCAGTGCCGCCGTGACCTACGTGAAGGAGGCGGGCGCCACCGACATCGTGTTCGTGTGCGTGGTGGCGGCGCCCGAGGGCCTCGCGAAGATGCAGGCGGACCACCCCGACGTGCCCATCGTGGCGGGAGCGCTCGATCGCCGGCTCAACGAGCGCGCGTACATCGTTCCCGGGCTCGGCGATTTCGGCGACCGGCTGTACGGCACGCCGTCAGTCACGCCGTAGGTCGCGCCGCCGCTAGATCGAACTACTGCCCTCATAGGCGCGCCCGGCCGCGGCAGGAGGTCTGACCTTCCCGACGAATCCTGCCAGCACGACGATGGTCACGAGGTACGGCGTCATCCGGATGAACTCCGGCGGGATCACACCGATGATCGGCGCGTCGGCGAGCCGCAACGGGATCGCCTGAGCGAAGCCGAAGATCAGCGCCGCGGCCATGAGCCGCGTGGGGTTCCAGTTCGACAAGATCAAGGCGGCGAGCGCGATGAACCCGAGGCCCTGGGTCTGACCTTCGTTCCAGCTGAGGTTCACCTCGACCGCAAGGAACGCGCCCGCGAACCCGGCCAGGGCCCCTGACAACATGACTCCCTGGTAGCGCAGCGGCGCCACGCGCACGCCGAGGGCGCGCGCAGCATCCGGGTTCTCACCGCAGGAACGGAGCCGTAGCCCCCACCGCGTCTTGTAGAGCGAGTAGGTGACGGGGAACACCAAGAGGAACGCCGCGATCACCACCGGTGATAAGCCGGTGAAGGCTTTGCCCAGTCCCAGCGGCAGGCTCGATAACCCGGGGATGTCGATGGGATTCAGGTGCGGTTGTCCTGAGTCCGACTGCGTGGCCTGCCCGAAGAAGATCGTCGAGAGGAACCGCGCGAGCCCGATCGCCACCAGGTTGATCACCACGCCGGAGACGATCTGATCGACCTTGAATGTCACGGTGGCGAGCGCGTGGATCGAGGCGAACAGCGCGCCGGCCACCATCCCGATCAGGAGTCCCATGATCGGACCCCAGGGCAACCCCCACCCCAGTTCTGTGGTGAAGTAGAACGTGCCCCACGACCCGGTGACGGTGCCGATGATCATCATGCCCTCGAGGCCGATGTTCACGATGCCGGATCGTTCGCTGTAGAGCCCGCCGAGGCCGGTCACGTAGATGATCGTGAAATAGGTGAACGCCAGCGCGATCGCCGCTCCGAGGTCTCCGTGCCAGAACCCACCTCCCGAGGCTCCCAGCATCAGCGATCGTCCCTCGCCCGACCGTCGACATCCTCGTCGGCGCCCGAATCCTCGAAGTCCTCGACATCGGCGGCACGGCGAAGTTGTCGCGCGAACAACCGTCGTTTCGCCAGCTGGTAGGTCACCACGACCGACATGATCAAGATCCCTTGCAGGATGATCACGAACTCGCGGGGGACGTCGGTCTGCAACTGCAGGGAGGTCTCCCCTCGTGCCAGGATCCCCCACAGCAGCGCCGCGAACACGATCCCCACAGGGTTGTTCTGTCCGAGGAACGCGACGCCGATGCCGATGAAGCCGATCCCGGCCTCGTAGCCGGCCGGCAGGAAACCCTGATCGGCGAACAACTGCTGGATCCCGATCAGGCCGGCGAGCGCACCGGAGATGAGGAACAGCTTCACCTGCACCCGGCCGATCGAGATGCCGCCCGCCAGCGCCGATCCGGGCGAGGCGCCCACCGCCCGAGCTTCGTACCCGAGCCGCATGCGCTTGAACACGAACCAGACGACCGCCGCGGCGACCAGCGCCATCGGCAGCACCCACGACAGGCGAACGCTCGAGCGGATGCCGAAGAAGTGTCCGATGTCCGGGATCGCCGCGTTGTCCGGGAACGGGTCGGTCCGCAGGTTCACGTTGAAGCCGTTCCCCGTGTCCTCGTACCGCAGCGGTCCGCGGATCACCCAGGCCACGAGGCTGGCGGCGATGCCGTTGAGCATGATCGTGGTGACCACCTCGTGGGCACCCGTTTTTACCTTCAGGATCGCTGGGATCGCGGCCCAGGCCATGCCGCCGAGCATCGCGAAGATCACGACCACGATGATGAGGAGCGGGCCGGGGATGAAGGTGAGCTTCAGGGCGGCCCAGGAGGCCACCGCCATCGCGACGATGAACTGGCCCTCCACCCCGATGTTGAACATGCCGCCCTTGAAGCACACGGCCACGGCCAAGGCGGAGAAGATGAGGGGCCCGGCGTTGGCGAGCACGTACCCGAACCCGTTCGCATCACCGAACGAACCTTCCAGGATCGCTCGGTACACCACGATCGGGCTCTCGCCGTAGAGCACGATGATGACCGAGCCGAGGAGCATCGCGATGACGAGCGCCGAGACCAGGGCCAGGATCTGACCACCGAGGCTCTCGAGCCACTCGGGTCGCTCACGCGTCCGGGTCTGCGGCATGGCTGCTCCGGCGGCGGCCATCAGCCTGCCTCCTCGATCACATTCCCACCCAGCATGCCTCGGCCGACCTCGTCGACCGGTGCGTCGGGTGCGTACTCCCCCGTGATCCGGCCCTCGTAGAGCGTCACGATGCGGTCGGACAGGGCATAGATCTCATCGAGCTCGGCCGAGATCAGCAGGACCGCGCGGCCGGCCGCCTTCTGCTCCAGGATCTCCTTCCACACGAACTCGATCGCTCCGACGTCCAAGCCGCGGGTGGGTTGGGCCGCCAGCAACAGGGCAGGATCGGTTTCGAGTTCGCGGGCCAGGATCAGCTTCTGCTGGTTGCCACCCGACAGGGTCCGAGCGGTGACGTCGATGCTGCGCGCCCGCACGTCGAACTCCGCCAGCAACCGGGTGGCGAGCTCCTTGATCTTGCGCAGCGCAAGGATGCCGAACCGGCCGGAGAACTCCTCGTCGTCCTGTCGTCCGATGATCGAGTTCTCCCACAAGGTCATGTCGAGGACCAACCCCTGTTCGTGCCGATCCTCGGGGATGAACGCCACACCGGCGTTGCGGATCTCCTCGGTGGTGAGCGGCGACAGATCCTTGCCGTCCAGCTCGATCCGGCCCGCATCGACCCGACGCAGCCCCATGATCGTGTCGGCGAGATCGCGCTGGCCGTTCCCTTCGAC
>DATLPI010000009.1:0-8367 GCA_035535815.1 Actinomycetota bacterium
GGCGACCCCGGGCAGATCGACGTGCAGCGGACGGTGTTCAACGCCGTGACGCGCGGCGCGGCATCCGAGGGTGTCGTCCGACTCCATCCCGACGACTTCGAGCTGGTGGAAGCCGAGGAGCGGACCGAGACGGCGACCGCGTTGCTGCTGGACCTTTCGTTCTCGATGCCCTTGCGCGGGCATCTCGTGCACGCGAAGAAGATGGCGCTCGCGCTGCACGCGTTGATCGAAGGCCGCTACCCCCACGACACGCTCTACCTGATCGGGTTCAGCGATTTCGCGCGTCGGCTCCAGCCGGAGGAGCTCGCGACCCCGGGTTTCGAGCGCACGTACGGCACCAACATGCAACACGCGTTCCTGATGGCTGGGAGGCTGCTGGCGCAGCATCCTCGAGCCGCCCGTCAGGTGATCATGGTGACGGACGGGGAACCGACGGCCCACCTCGAGGGCGAGCAGGCCTTCTTCGCCTGGCCACCGGAGCCCGAGACGATCCGGTTGACGCTCGCCGAGGCGGTGCGCCTGTCCCGAAGCGGGGTCACGCTCAACATCTTCATGCTCGAGGATTCCGATGGGCTCGCTCGGTTCATGGAGCGGCTCGCCGAGCGAACCGGCGGGCGTGTCTTCCTGATGGATGACCGCAACGTCGGCGAGTTCGTCCTGCGCGACTATGTGCGTCATCGCAGCCGCTAGGCTCCGGTCGTGCCTCGCTGGGTGAAGCTGACGCTCTGGCTGAGCGTGTTCGGCGTCTCCGCCGGAGTTGGTGCATTCGTCGCGGCGCACACGAACCCCTTCCCGCCGGGCGTGGAAGATCCCGGGTCGCGACCGACGACCCCGACGCCGACGAGTGGTCCGTCCACGGGCGAGCGATGGTCGTTGGTGATGAACAGTGCGACGCGTCACGATCTGCACGTCGGGGGTTCCTGCCGGAGCCGCTGGCATACCTCCGGACGCGTCACGATCCATCCGGACGACTCCGCCGAAGGACAGGCTCGCGCCGCCCTCCGAGGGTGGGGCTGCGACTTCCCCGTGGCGCAGGTGCAAACCCGAACCGTGACGCTTGCCGTCACCGGCGCGGTGTCGGGAGGTCGCCTCGTCCTTCGCTTCTCGGAGATCGGAGCGGTTCCCACCGGGTCGCAGGACCTGGGGGGGTTCAGGGAGACGATCCCGCTGCTGATCGCCAGGGTCCAGCTCGCGAGCGGCCATGGCGGGGCCCCCACGAAAGCCGCTCGACCCGACGGCGACCTCGGCCGCTTCACGAGCGTCGGGCCGATCTACCTGGATTGCGCAACTGATTGCTAGCCGGTTCGTCGCCGCACAACTGGTATTTGTGCTGTCCAATCGTGGATGATTGGCGTCTATGAACCAGGAGAGCCTCCAGCGGGCCAATGCGTTCCTTGCTGCAGTCGTTGAGCGTGTGGCAGTGGGCGAAGTGATGACCGATACGCCGGCCGAGATCGGGCGAGCGCTCGGGCTGCCCGACGCCCTCTCCACGGCCAGGGCCGTGCGTGCGCTGATCGCCCGCCGCCGGCTGGAGCCGGCCAACGGCTCCTACCGTTTGCTGGACGCCCGTCCCGTCGACGCCGCAGAGAAGGAATCGATCGGCCGGCGGCCGCGGCGCGTCCGCGGCGCGGCGAAGCCGCGCGGCGAGCGCGCCGCGGGCGGCTCACCCGGGTACTCCGATCTGGGCCGGGCGGTGGCCGACAAGGTCGTCGAGCTCGGCCGGGAGAACGCGCAGCTCCGCGCCGAGGCGCGGCAGCTCCGCGAGGAGACCCTGGACGCTCGGGCGCGGATGGACGAGGCCGAGCGTCGCGCGCGTTCGGCGTCGGAGCGCGCTCGCGAGCTCGAAGGCCGGGCCGAGATGGCCGAGTCCAACCTTCGCTCGCTCCTCGCATCCGCGCGCGGCAGCAACGTCAGGTCTGACGCTCCCGTCGGCGATGCCGAGATGGCCGCGATCCTCGGTGTCCTCAAGGGCGAGGAGGCCGAGGCGGGCGGTGTCTCACCCAGCGGGACGTCCGGAGATCACCAGGACGAGAGGACCCAGACCGGGGACGAGCTGCCCGAGCCGAGCGGAACACCCGCGACCGGCTGAACCCGAGGCTACGGCTCTTCGCCGAGCTCCGTCAGGTAGCAGGCGACCTGGTGACCGGGCGCTGGCTCCTCGAGTGCCAGATCTTCGCCCGTACAGCGGCCGAGGATGCCGAGCCGCTCTGCCCTGCCGCTCGCGACGACCGGGCACCGCGGGTGGAACCGACACCCCGCGGGGATCCTGGTTGGGTCCGGCGGCTCTCCCTTCAGGATCGGCCGTCCACCACCGCCGATCTCCGGCACCACGTCGAGCAACGCTTTCGTGTAGGGGTGCTTGGGATGCACCAGGACGTCCTCGGCCGGCCCGATCTCGACGACCCTGCCCAGATACATCACGGCGACCCGGTCGGCGACCATCCACGCGAGCCCAAGATCATGGGTCACGATCAAGATCGTCAACCCGAGCCGGCGACGGAGATCCATCAAGAGCGCCAGGATCTCGCCGCGGACGGAGGCGTCCAGGTTCGAGACCGGTTCGTCGGCGACGATCATGTGCGGTTCGAGAACGAGCGCGCCGGCGATCACGACGCGCTGGCGTTGTCCGCCCGAGAGTTCGTGCGGGTAGTTCAGGAAGAAGCGTTCGGGGGGCCGCAGGCCGGCGCTCGACAGTGCCCTCGCGACCTGCGTTCGCTCATCACCGGGAACCCGGTGGATCCGCAGTCCTTCCGCGACCGATTCATAGACCGTCTCCCGCGGGTTGAGGGCACCCGTTGGATCCTGGAACACCATCTGCACCTTGCGGCGATAGGCCCGGAGGTCCTTCCAGATGGGTTCATCCTCGTAGAGGATCTCCCCCTGATGGGGTCGCTCGAGGCCCATGATGGCTCGGGCAGCCGTCGTCTTGCCGCAACCGGACTCGCCGGCGAGCGCGAGGACCTCGCCCTTCTGGAGACTCAGGCTCACGCCATCGACGGCACGCGCGACGGACGCTTTCTTCCCGACGAGGCCGGCTCCGAGACCGAGCCTTCCCGTGAAGGACACGTGGAGGTCCCGCACCTCCAAGAGAGGCCCCGCCTCCGATGAAGGGATCGGATCCTCGACGGGATCGTTCAACCTTGTCCCTCGGCAGGCAGATCGTCGTCGTTGTCGTCGGCCCGTCCGGCCGTCCGGAGAGACGCCCGCCCGGCGTCGAGGAGGAGGCAGGCGGCTCGACGTCCAGGAGACACGTCGAAGAGTGGCGGATCGACCGTCGAGCACGGCTCGAAGACGTCGGGGCATCTCGGATGGAACGTGCAGCCGGTGGGGAGATCGGCGGGATAGGGCGGATCGCCCGGGAGGCCGGCAGGGTGCATCCGGAAGCGAGCGTCGCCGATCTCGGGGAAGGCCGCGGACAGCGCTCGCGTGTACGGGTGGGCGGGATGCCGGAAAACGACATCGGCGGCCCCTTCCTCGATGATCCTCCCGGCATACATCACGGCCAGGCGATCACAGGTCTCAACCAGGACCGAGAGGTCGTGCGTGATGAAGATCATGGCGAGCCCGAGCTCGCGCTGAAGCTCCTTCAGCAAGCGCAGGACCTGCGCCTGGACCATGACGTCGAGCGCCGTCGTGGGTTCGTCGGCGATGATCAGACGAGGACTGCACGCCAGAGCCATCGCGATCATCACTCGCTGGCGCTGGCCGCCCGACAGCTCATGCGGATAGTCCCGCAACCGCCTCGCCGGCAGGCCGACCTGCTCGAGGAGCGATCCGGCCCGAACCAGAGCCTCCCGCTCGCCCGCCTGACCGTGCAGGATGATGGGTTCCGCGATCTGGTCCCCGATCCTCTGCACGGGGTTCAACGCGTGCATCGCCCCCTGGAACACGATCGAAGCTTCCGTCCACCGCACCGCGCGGAGCTTCCCCGGCTTCAGCTCGAGGACGTTCTGGTCGTCCAGCAGCACCCGACCGGAGACGTCGGTGCCCTTCGGCAGGAGCCGAAGGATCGCGCCGGCGATCGTTGACTTGCCGCAGCCGGATTCACCGGCGAGCCCCAACACCTCCCCGCGCGCCAATCCGAAGGCGACCCCTCGGACCGCGGGTACGGGTCCCCCCTGCGTCCGGTACGTGACGTGCAGTTCATCGACCGAGAGCAGGCTCATCGAGCCCTCAGCTTGGGGTTCAGGATCTCATCGAGCGCGTATCCGATCATCGTGAACGCCAGCACCACGAGGACGACCGCGAGACCGGGGGGGATGATCCACCACCAGTCGTTCGAGAACGCGGCTCCGCCGCCGAAGGCGAATTCGAGGATGGTGCCCCAGGAGATGTTCGTGGCGGGGTCGGGACCCAGGTTGAGGAACGAGAGCGTCGTTTCCGACAGGATGGCCACCGCAACGATCAGCACCGTGTTCGCGAAGATGAGGGGTCCGACGTTGGGCAGGATGTGCCGGGACATCAGGTGCCAGTGGCTCGCCCCGAGTGCCCGCGAGCGTTCCACGTACGTGCGCGTCTTGAGTGAGAGAACCTGCGCGCGGACCACTCGGGCCGTGCTCGCCCACGACGTGATCCCGATCACCAGGATCACCGTCGTCAGGGACGGGGTCAGGATCACGGAGAGCACGATCGCCAGCGGCAGGAACGGGATCACCAGGAACCAGTCGGTGATCCTCATCAGGCCCGATTCGCGCCAACCCCCGTAGTAGCCGGCGGCCAAACCGAACGACGTACCGATGACGACGGTGATGAGGGTCGCCGCCAGTCCGACGACGATCGAGATGCGTGACCCCCAGATCACGAGGGCGAGCACGGAACGACCCAGGTCATCGGTTCCCATCGGGTATTGCCAGGACGGCGGGGAAAGGATCGGCCCCGATGCGCACGTCGGAGACAGGTCGCACCTGCTCGCGAGCACGGGGGCGAAGATGGCAACCAGGATGAAGAAGATCAAGATCCCGAGCCCGGCCATGCCCATCTTGCTCTTCCGATATTGCCGCCACGTGCGAAGAGCCGCTTCCTTCCGTCGCGTCCGAGCGATCGCCTTGACGCTCTTCGGCAGCTTGACGTCCCCGAGCGGCTCGGGCTCGGGCGCCGGCGCTGGTCGTTCGATGGTGGGCTTCACGTCACGCCGCTCTCACTCGTGGATCGAGGTACGAGTAGAGAAGATCGGCGACGAGGTTCGCGAAGATCACGGCGGCACTGAACAGCAGGAACAGGCCCTGGAGCATGGAGTAGTCCTTGTTCAAGATCGCGTTGTACGTCTCGAGGCCGAGACCCGGCCAGCTGAAGATGATCTCGATCGTGATCGCCCCCGAGATCACGAATCCCAGCGAGAGGATCGTGACCGTCATCGTCGGAAGCAGCGCGTTCGGCACCGCGTGCCGGTACAGGACCCGCTTCTCCATCATGCCCTTGGATCGAGCCGTCGTGATGAAGTCCTCCCCCAGCGTCTCCAGCAATGAGGAACGCATGATGATGGAGTATTCGGCGAGATACGCAACCGTCAACACGAAGAAGGGCAAGGCCATGTGATTCAAGACATCGGCAACATTCTTGAGACCCGTGTAGTCGGCTCCGGGGGTCGTCATCCCGCCCGTGGGGAAGATCTGGAACGTCACCGCGAAGAGCATGATCATCAGCAACCCGAACCAGAACTCGGGCATCGAGTACAGAACCAGCGTGACTCCGAGCATGCTTTGATCGAACCCCGTGCCGCGCTTCCATCCCTGCTTGATCCCGACCCAGATGCCGATCACGATCGATGCGATCGTCGAGAGGCCGATGAGCAGCAGCGTGGGCCATGCCTTCGACGCGATGACGGTCGAGACCGGGGTGCCATCGTAGGAGTACCCGAGGTTCCCATGCAGGGTCTCGTTGATGTAGTGGAGGAACTGTTGCGGGAGGGGAAGGTCCAGTCCGAGCTGCTGCTTGAGGTCTGCGATCGCGCTCGGGGTGAGTGATGCGTGTCCGTGGAGCAGCAACGACACGGGATCGCCGAGCCCGCGGAAGAGGAAGAAGTTGAACGCCAGGACGAAGGCGAGGGTGAGGAACGCTTGCGCGATCTTGGAGAAGAGGTACCTCCGCGTGCTCACCCTCGCCTGCCCCGCCTTCTCGTGACGTCCAGTCCTACGCTTGATCCTCGTCGCTGACGCCGCGTCGCCGTCCCACGACGAACGCGCCCACGACGAGGACGATCACGATCGCGATCCCGATCCACACCGCAGCAGAGAGCCCTTTCGAACCCGAGCTCCCCGCGGTTTCGGCTCCTGCGATGGGACGCACACTGACGAAGGACAGCGGCCCATACGTCGCGAGTAGATCGCCGGTATCTCCCGTCGGCTGCGGCTGGAACCCGGTCCAGCGGTCGCTGCGGTACGCCTCCAACAGCGCGCTGTTCCACTTGACCACGTACGGCGAATCCTTCCAGAGGATCGCTTGCATCTGATGAACGATGTCAGCGCGCTTCGTGGGGTCGATCTCGGTCTGTTGCTGCTTGTACAGCTTGTCGTACGCGGGGTTGCAGTAGTAGCTGTCGCTGTTCCGGTAGGTGTCGGCATCCGGCGGACGCTCGGCACAGGTGAAGATGCCGAGGATGTAATTCGGGTCGGGGTTCGGATACCAACCCCAGTCGTAGAGGTCGTAGGTCCCGGCCACCTGGTAGGTCGACAGCTTGTCGCTCGTGATGGTCTGCACGTCGACCTTGATGCCGATCTGCGACAGCCAGTCCTTGACGTACGGCGCCGTCTTGATCGTCGTCTCGTCCGACTCGCGCGTGTAGTAGCGGAACTCCAGTGGTTTGCCGGACTTCGGGTCGATCCGGACGTTGTCCGGCCCCATCGTGTAGCCCGCCTGATCCAAGAGGGCATTGGCGTTGGCGATGCTGAACGAAAGGTTGGGGTCGTTCGGACCGGGTTGCCAGTCACCGGTCGTTGCGGTGGGTTGGACCGGCGAGATCCCGGGTGAACCGTACCCGAGGAGCACCTTGTCCACGAGGGTTTGGCTATCGATCGCCATCCGCATCGCTTCTCGAACGCGGTAGTCGGTCAGCGCGAGCGCCCCATCCCCGTGTGGACTGAACCCGCCCGTCGTGTCCGTCTGGTACGCCGAGCCCGTGTTGAACCCGATCTCGTCGAAGCTCGGGATGACGGCGCCTCGAACGGAGATCCCCGGTTTCGTCTTGAGGGTATTGAGGATGTTCGCCGAGTCGATGTAGGCGAAGTCGATCTCCCCGTTGGTCAGCCCCGCGGCCTCCGCGTCTTCGTTGTTGTAGATGCGGTAGATGATCCTGTCCACCTGAGGCGTGAGCCCAACGGCGTTGCCCCAGTAATTCGGGTTGCGGTCAAGCTCGACGTACTGGCCCTTCTCGTACTTGGCGAAGCTGAACGGGCCCGTACCGACGCCCAGCGTCTCCATGTCGGTGACGTGACGAGCGCCCTTGTAGTCGTTCTGGTACTTGCTCCAGATGTGCTTCGGAAGGATGTACTCGTACAGGAAGACGGACGCGCCGGAATAGAAGGATGTCGGCTGCGCGGTCGTGATGACGAACGTGTTCGGGTCGGTGGCCGTCACCGTGTCGACTAGGGCGAGGTCCGACGAGTAGTTGGGAACGTTGTTATCGCGGTAGTAGTTGAGGGTCCACGCGACGTCCTCTGCGGAGAACGGCTGGCCGTCCGACCAGAGCACTCCGGGACGGAGGTGATACGTGGAGGTCAGGCCGTCGGGGCTCGCGTCCACGCTCGTCACCAACGAGTGGTCGAAATCCGGGCTGAAGTCCTGGGTGCTCCAGTTGATGGGAAGGTCGTAGTTGATGGCCCACAGGGTGTAGTCGGTCCCCAGAAACCCGACGAGTGGATTGAGCGAGTCCGGTGGGCTCGTGTCGGCGAAGGTGAAAGTGACCGGTGCAGCGCTGGCGGAAGTCGCGCTGCCTGAGGGTGTCGTGGACTGTGCGAACGCAGGTCCCACCAAGGTGGCCATCACGATGCATGTGGCCACGATGGTCGAACCGAGACTCGGCGTTCTCACTGCCCTCTTGCGGTCCAACATGCCGACTCCTCTCTCTCTCCGGGCTCCTGGATCTTGGCTTCTACGGTTCTTACGTCGCAACGCAGACATCCGGCTGAGCCATCGCCGGTCGACCTGTCCAGAGCAAGGCACCCGACCGGCGCCCTCATGCCGACAGCTCCGCGATCTCGATGCTCTCGTACTCGCGCTCGCAGGGGTTGCCCAGGGCGACCCACATCCGGCGTGCCCCCAGGTCGGCCACCATCGAGAACATGACCGCCGAGGCCTCGTCGCCCTCGTTCGGGTCCGGATGCAGGCAGATCGACTGCGGCGCCGAGCTGTGGTCGCGCATGATCGTCATCA
>DATLPI010000010.1:0-5005 GCA_035535815.1 Actinomycetota bacterium
GGCTTCGGAGCGAGGAACGCGGCCGGCACGACCGCGTCCTCGGCGGCGACGCCATCGCGATCGAAGGGCGTAAGGGCGAACACCTCGTCCCCGATGGCGAGGTCCCCGACGTCGCCGGCGACTTCGTCGACGACCCCGGAGAGCTCGTACGACACGATCGCCGGTAAGCGGTCGGTGGGCCAGTCGAGCTCGTCGCGGGTAATGGCGGCCGCGTGCACGCGCACGAGCGCCTCGCCGGGGCCAGGTTCCGGAACCTCGATCTCGTCGACGGACAGCGTGTCGATACCACCCGGCGGATGCAAGCGAACCGCGCGCATCATCGTCTGCGGCCTATCTCAAAGCTGAACACGGCAGGAGCCTAGCCAAGAAGTGTCGGTCTGGAGGTCGGGATTGGATCTGCCCGCAACCCGATACCCGATAGAGGCGCCAGCGATCAGGGACACCCTCCAGCTCGTGTTCACCAACGTCTTGGAACGTTAATCCGGAGCCCGCGACCAGGTCCTTCACCGTCTGCGAGATCAACACTTCGGACGGACCCGCGAGCGCGTCGCGTATCCAGCGTCGCGCAGCGCCATCAGCTCTTCATCCCGTTGCCCTACCGTCAGGAGCGGCCTTCAGCCTGCAGTCGCCCGATCGTTCGGACGCAAAGCTCCAAGTACTGAGCATGAACGGGAGCGTAGGACCAGGACTGCCTGTGCGCTAACCGGCTGTCAAGAGCGCCGCCGCCACGCCCGCAGGGTCTGGTTCGGTGGATGCCTGACGGCCGTGGCGACATTCGCCGTGCGTGAGGTACGCATCAGGCGCGATCACGACAGGGACTCTGCATACGCAGAGCCACTTAACGACTCGAGCAACGCGCCCGATGACCTCAGAAGACCTGGGCAAGGAGGAGGTGTCGGCTTGAACGACACAGCAGATCACGCGTCAACCGTACGGAGCAGTGCCCGAAACGAGGAGCTTCTTTCAAGGTTCGAAAGGGTCACCCTTTGGCCCATGATGGGCCTCGCGATCCTTTCCCTCGTCACACTCATCGTGGGTTGGACCTTGGACCTGTCAGCCTCTATGAAGACGAGCCTGGAAACGTTCGATTGGCTCATCTGGGCCATCTTCACCGTCGAGCTCCTGATCAGGCTGTATCTTGCTCCTCGCCGCCTAAGGTTCCTCTGGAAGAACCCGATCGACGTTGCAGTGGTCCTCGTCCCAACCCTCCAAGGACTGAGGGCGTTGCGTATCGCCAGGTTCGCTCGCATCTTCAGGCTGGCCCGAGTTGGGGAGATGGGGAAGAGAGCCGCGAAGGAAGAGCGGGGCTTACTCAATCCATCTAGTGCGATGTTCTCCGTGCTCATCACGGTGTTCGTCGTCAGCCTTGCGGCTTTGATGGCATGGAGCGTCGAACGTGATGTTGCGGGTTCGACGATCAAGACGATTCCTGATGCGTTTTGGTGGGCAATCACGACGATCACGAGCGTGGGCTATGGGGACAAGATCCCGGTATCTCCCGAAGGAAAGGCAGTTGCCGTCGTGCTGATGTTCATGGGTGTGGCGCTGTTCGGTGCCATCGCGGCGACGCTCGCAACGGTCTTCCTCAGGTCAGATCCCAGCAAGAACGACGCCTTGCTGGAACACATCGCACGGCTCGAAGCCAAGATCGATCAACTTGTGGATGGTAGGGCCGCTGGGAGCTAGAAAAAGGTCTTCGGCGCGAGTCACACTCGAGCCTTAGCTATCGACTCACGACGTACCGGAACCCGGACCAGCCGAAGGCCATCGAATCCGGCGTCACGCTGATGACTTTGGCCCCGTGCGAGGCGAGGTACCGCCGGACCTCCTCCTCTGGTTGCCCCCACATGTCCATGCGGGGGCCATGTCCGAGGCTGGTCACCTCCCGACGCACGCGCCGGTACGGGACGAGGACGAACGATGGGGTGATGGTCTTGATGCGTTGCTTGAGTCGCGGCCAGCCACCCTTCGGGTCGGGAGTGGGGAGCGGCGCGCTCGGAAGTTGGAAGACGAAGATCCCTCCCGGCGCCAGCACGCGCACGAGTTCGGCCAGGTTCCTACGCTGGTCCCTCGGCTGCATGTGCTGGAGCACGATGTTCGAGTAGATGAAGTCGAAACTCCCGTCGTCGAACCTCGCGAGATCCGTCCGGTCGTTGAGGTAGTAGTGGCACGTTCCGGGGTGACGGTTGTAGCGGTTCGCCGCTTCGATCATCGATGGCGCGATGTCGACGCCCCAAACATCGTTGAACCGGGCGGCGAGGGCCTGGGTGAGCCGGCCGACCCCACAACCGAAATCGAGCGCGCGATCCAGTTTGACGGTCACAGGAAGCGACCCGACGAAGCCCATCACCTCTTCGATCTCTTGTTCGCCGGTCAGGAAGAACTCGTCGGCCTCCCATTTCCCGCCGCGCTTGTCGGCGTTCGTGAGATTCGCCCAGAGGGGATCGGTCTTCCCGAGCGCATCCCAATGCCGCCGAAGGCGCTTGATGTTCACTCAGCCGTCGCCCGGCCACGGCAGCTCGAGCGCGTCGAGCATGTAGTCCAGATCGCCCGGCGAGTGTCCGCATTCGGTCAGGTAGCGGGCGACCTCGCTGCGGTGCTGCGTCCCGTGGCTCACGATGTGCGCGACGACCACCCATCGCGGTCTCATGAAATCCGGGCGGGTTCCCCACGGCTCGTTCAGCGCCGCATCGTCGAGGGACTCCACGAAGCTCCGCAGCCGGACGTCCTCTTCGAGGCAGAAGGCGTGGATCTCCGGGAGGTCGTCGAGCACGAACCCGTGGTCCCACACGTAGGTGTCTCCGACGTCGTTCCCGACGCAGAACTGGCGCCAGCTCCAGTCCACGTCGACGAGGTGCCGGAGTGTCTGGAAGGCGCTGCCGTGGTCGAGAACGCCGGGCCTCCGCAGCTCCTCGTCCGACAGGCCGGCGGTCGTCGTCAGGACCTTGTCGTTGGCCCACGCGTGGTATCGAACGAAGGCGAGCAGGCTCTCGGCATCCATCCGCCCATCCTAGAACCGGCCGAGATCAGTTCGCCGGGAACTTCGGACCCGCGCAGTCCGTGCGCAGAGGAAGCGGATCCGGTGGTCGCCGCGGCTGCGAGAAGTCGAACGCCGACAGCATCGGCGTCGCTTGATGATCGCGGTCGGTGAGGAACGGGCGGAGGTTCCAGTTGCCCTCGATGAAGCGGAGCACGCTCGAGAACTCCCCCTCCTCCTGGCTGACCTTCCCATCGATCGCGTACGGGCTGATCACCAGGAGGGGAACGCGGAAGCCGAACCCCATCCGGTCGATGTCCGGCGGCGGAACGTGGTCGTAGAACCCGCCGTAGTCGTCCCACGTGATGAAGATCGCCGTGTCCTTCCACATCTTCGACCGCATGATCGCGTCGACGACCTGGGTGGTCCAGTTCTCGCCGTGGCAGAGCGAGTAGTCGGGGTGATCGGACAGCTCGAAGCGCGGCGTGACCCACGTCACCGGCGGGAGCTTGTTGGCGCCGATGTCGCCGAGCAACGAGTCGACCGGGCGGATGTACTTCGCCCAGCGCGCCGGATCGTTCCGGTAGCGGTCGATCGCGGAGTACGCAGACCAGATGTAGCCGCGCTGTCGCTCGGTGGCGGCGTAGTACGCCCACGGGACGTGCGCTCTGTTGAGCACGTCTCCCTCGGTCGGGAAGTTGAAGCACGCGCGGACGAGCGCGACGTTCCCCTCCTTGTCGTACCTCTCGACCTTCTGCTCGGGTGGCGCGTCGCAACCGAACGTGTTCGACATCGACTGGGGCGGACGACGCGGGTTATCGCGTGCCTCGCTCGATTGCGCCGCGATCGTGTAGAGGTGGTTCGGGAACGACGGGCCCCACGCCGAGGAGAAGAAGCCGTCGAAGAGGACGTTCCGTTGCGCCCAATGCCAGTAGTTCGGTATCTGGCTCCGATGGAGCTGCGAGTAGGCCCACTTGCCGGTCAGCGGTTGGTCGAATCCGTCCATCTTCCCGTTGTCCCACGCTTGGATCGCGCACCGATAACAGTGGGGGATGTCGCTGGGAAGACGTCCGTCCGTCCCACGGATGAGGGGGCGCTTCGTGCCCATGTCCATCCCGACCGTGACCCCGTTCGCGCCTGGGAACGTCCCGAACAGGTTGTCGAAGGTTCGATTCTCCTTGACGACGAACACGACGTGCTTGATGGGCGTCCGGGTTGTGAACGCGTTGGCGTTCACGATGCGCGGCCGGACCGGCACGACCGTCGGGGTGGCCGAGATGTTCGGGTGCTCGAACGATGTGTCGGAGGCTCGGGCCGTGCAGGCCGATAGGGCGGTGAACGCAATGGCCATGCATGCGGACCGCCGGTGCACCAGCGGCCTTACCGTGGCGCGGTATAGGTCGGCCGACTGAGGCAGGTGATCCAACCGACCAGATCAGGGCCAGGGTGATCGTCGATCGGCGCCATGCGCACCAGCCCCAGCGTGACCCTCTGTCCGGCGGAGAGCGGCACCAAGCACTCTCGCCCATCTGCTGATGCAACGTCATATCCGCCGATGAAGGCGCCAGTGTGTTCGTCATTCAGCCCGATAGCCGCCGCTTCTCCGTTGACGGCCGTCGTGATTCCCTCGATGACCTCAGGTTGCACGCGCGCCTCTCTGCCGCAGCCGGTCAACGTCAGTGCGAGCAGCAACGGCAGAGAGACCGTGAGATGGCGCATCGCACTGATTATGCTCCGGCGAGGTCCTGTGCGGAAACGCCTATCCTCCCTCGAGGTCAAGGAGATGGTCTGATCGCCTGGCAGATGTCTTCTGACCGCCCTTACACCACATCGGATGACCGCCCAAGGCGAACGTTCGCGTCCGCGCCTCACCACGACCATGCCCGTCAGTAGACCGCAGACGGCAAGACGGCTTAGGGTGCGATCTGCACGGACTCGCTCATGAGGGGGGCACATGCCCAGCGCGTTCGAGACTCTGTCCAACGTCCCGCTCTTCGTGAACCTGTCCGCTCGACAACAGCGGCGAGT
>DATLPI010000011.1:0-3005 GCA_035535815.1 Actinomycetota bacterium
GCTCGTCGCGTTCAGGCTCGGCCACACCAGCACGAGGATGCTGGAGCAGCACTACGCCGGGCGGCTCGATCGTGCGGACCGCGAGCTGGCGCGTGCTCTGGACGATGCGGCACAGATGCGGCACCCCGGCGGCGCGGGCTCCTCAGCGAGCGGACACTCGGTAGCTCTGACCTGCGGTTTCGTCAGTAGTCCCAACGGGGTTCGAACCCGTGTCTCCACCTTGAGGGGGGCATTCCGCCGGTACTGACTCGTCCTACCGGCTCCCGCTCTGTCCGTCTGAACAACGAGCTGATGCAAGCAATGATCAAGGACCTCGCCGGGCGCTGACGAGGGCTTTCCGCCGCCGCGGATAGAGTGGGGGCGGCGCGAGCTCGGTCGGGATTAGGGTCCTATGCGCCTCAATCTCACCAAGCATCCGCGCTACCTTCCTCCGCTCCTCCGGATGCATCGTCAGCATGTCGATGATGTCGGCCCAGTCGTCGCCATGTCCGTCGCGGTAGCGGAGGAGCTGCGAGGCGATTGCGTCGGCGGTCGGCCTGTCTCGGATGAAGACGTCGCGAAGGTGTTCGTGGGCAGTCGGACTCAGTGTGGAGAGCAGGACGCGGAGGTCGTCGTGCACGGGTTAGCCGCGGATGTCGCCCATCTTCTCGAATACCTCGTCCACCGTGAGGACCTGTCCAAACAGCGATCCGATCATCTCCAAGGTCGCCGCCTGCGCTCCTTTGGGGTCGGCGTCGTTCGTGGCGGTCCCGTCGCTCAGGAACAGGACCCGGAAGTCGCGAGCGTTCGCCTCGCGAGCAGTCGTGTCGCAACAGACATCCGTCGCGATGCCGGAGATGAGCGCATCAGCGTGGTCAAACCTACGAGGTGTAACGAACGTTGACGTTCTTAATCGTGCCGTTGAAGGGGAACGGAGCTCGGTCGTAGTAGTCCAACGAGACGCGACCGCCGTAGCAGACACCGATGTCCAGGCAATCGTTGGCTGTAAAGAGCAGGGGGGCGCTGATCGGCACGACCCCGGACGCCAACTCCTCGCCGTCAACGCTCATCGCGATCCTCAGCGGGCCGCCCGGCTTGACCTCGACATACTCGGTGGAGATCGTGATCGTGGCCGCTCCAGCCGGCAGGCGCTGCTCGGAGCGGAGTTTCGTCCGCATGATGATGAACAGGTTGTACTCGTAGCAGAGGTAGCCCTCGTCTAGGTATGCAGTGAGGCCACCACTGGAGCTACCGAGCGCATAGAGCACCCCGCTGGCTTTCTCGGGGAGCTCGGCCTCGATCGTCACCAGGTTGGCACGGTTACCCAGCGCGGGAGCGCAGAGCTCCGGAATCCTCGTGATGTCGGGCCCGAAGTTCCACTCGCGGTACGGCGTGGAGATTCGCAACTCAGGATGAAAGACCGGGATCCATAATCCGCCGCCGATCGGGAAGACGCTGTTGCGAGCCGCCTCGATCGCGAACATCTCCTTCATCTGCTCGACCTTCTCGGGCATCTCCGCGGCGAGGTCGTTGGCCTGCGACCAGTCCTCGTCGAGGTGGTAGAGCCGCCACTGATCGTGGTCAGGCGTCCAGTCCTTGATACCTGGCGGCAGACCGGGCACCCACGGCAAACGGGGTCCGGTCGCTGATGCCATCCAGCCGTCGTGGTAGACCGCGCGGCTGCCCATGATCTCGAAGTACTGCGTGATCAGCCGACCGGGAGCTTCGGGATCGTCGAACGCGTAGGCGAAGCTGGTGCCATCTATCGGGTCCTGCGGGATGCCGTTCACGACGCGAGGCGGCGTGATGCCAACGAGCTCGTAGATCGTGGGGACCAGGTCGTTGCAGTGGTGGAACTGCGTGCGCGGGGTCGCGTCAGGCGCGATCTTCGCCGGCCATCGGACTGCCAGCGGGTTGCGGGTCCCACCGAGATCCGATGCCAGTAGCTTCATCCCTGAGTAGGGCGTACTTCCGGCCCACCCCCAACCGGCGTGATACTGGTTGTCGATCTTCGACGTGCCGAGGAGATCCAAACCGCCCATCTCTTCCAGCGCATTGATGTGCATCTCGATGGTCGTCGGGATCCCGTTCTGGGCGAGCAACTCGCTGATCGTTCCGTTCTGGCCTTCACCAGAGGACCCGTTGTCGCCCCAGATGTAGAAGACGATCGTGTTCTCGGCCAGACCGAGGCGCTCGATCTCGTCGATCACACGGCCGGCCTGGACATCGGCGTGCTCGGCAAAGCCTGCCGCGACCTCCATCAGCCGACGTTGGAACGGGCGTTGCTCCTCAGGGATGTCGTCCCAGGCCGGCATCTGCGGATCTCGCGGGGTTAGCTGGGCATCGGCCGGGATCCACCCCTTCTCCTTCGCACGCGTGAAGACCCGTTCGCGATAGGCGTCCCACCCGTCGTCGAACTTCCCCCCGTACTTGTCAGCCCATTCCCTGGTCACGTGATGTGGCGCGTGCAGGCAGCCCGTAGCCCAGTACATGAAGAACGGCTTGTCCGGCTCTGACGCCTGATGGCGATGCAGCCAAGAGATGGCGTCGTCGGCTAGGTCCTCGCTGAGGTGGTAACCCTCTTCGGGGGTCTTCGGCGGCAAGACGCTGGTGGTGTTGCGCACCAGGTTGGGTTCGTACTGAGACGCCTCACCGGCGAGGAAGCCGTAGAAGTACTCGAACCCGATCTCGGACGGCCAATTGTGGAACGGTCCGGTAGCAGTCGTCTCAATGCCCGGGGTGTTATGCCATTTACCCCACGCTGCGGTGGCGTAGCCGTACTGCTTCAGCACTTCCGCGCCCAGGGCGCTGCTCTTCGGGATCTCACCGGCGTAGCCGTCCCAATCGTTTGCCAACTCGGCGATCTGCCCGTTGCCGATGCGGTGATGGTTGCGCCCGGTCAGCAGCGAGGCCCGGGTCGGCGAGCACATCGCCGTGGTGTGGAAGCGGTTGAATCCGATGCCCTGGCTGAGGACCTTTGACAACGTGTCCGTGCGCACCTCGCCGCCGAACGTGTCCGGCAGCCC
>DATLPI010000012.1:0-19558 GCA_035535815.1 Actinomycetota bacterium
GTTCTCGCCGACGGGATCTCCCATCACGGTGAGATCGGTCCGCGACGGCGACGACGCGCTGATCGAGATCGACGACCGCGGTCCCGGTATCCCCCCGGAGCAACGCGAGGCGGTCTTCGGGCGCTTCGTCCGGTGGCGGCCGAAGGGCTACGAAGAGCAACCAGGAAATGGTCTCGGGCTGTTCATCTCCCGGGGTCTGGCTGCCGAACACCAAGGGGAGATATCCGTCGAGGACGGCCCGGGCGGGGGTACGATGCTCCGCGTCCGGCTGCCCGTGGGAGGGGCTGCACGTGGGTGATTCCGACCAGAAGGTCACGCTGTTGATCTGCGATGACCACAAGATCCTGACCGACGCGTTGGCCACCGTCGTCGGCCTCGACCCAACCCTCGTCATGGTGACCCCGCCGGTTCACGACCCGGAGACGGCCATCGACGTCTGCACCGAGCAACTGCCCGACGTGGTCCTGATGGACATCGTGTTCAAGGGCGGCATGAGCGGTATCGAGGCCACCCGCAAGATCAAGGAGGTCTCCCCCTCCACCAAGGTCGTGATCATGACGGCTCACGACGAGGACCGGCTCCTGGTCGAGGCCGTCGAAGCCGGAGCCTCCGGGTTCCTGGGCAAGGACGAGGCCGCCGAGGAACTGCTGTCCGCCGCCAAGTCGGCTGCCGACGGCGAGGTGTTGATCGATCCCGCCACCCTCACGCGCCTCCTCGCCCAGGTCGCACGCGAACGCGAGGCCCAGCGCGACGCGCAGAACCTCCTCGACGACCTCACGGAACGCGAACGCGAGATCCTGCAGCTGCTCGCCGAAGGCATGCGGAACGACGACATCGCCGCCAAGCTCTTCATCAGCCCGCAGACCGTCCAGACCCACGTTCGGAACATCCTGGGCAAGTTGCGCGTCCACTCGAAGCTCGAAGCCGTCGCGTTCGCCGTCAAGCACGGCGCCATCTCGGTCTAGCGCGCTCCCCGATCGCTCGGGCTACCCGGTCCGGGGTAGGCAGGATTACCTCTCGCACGGAATGCAGGCGTGCGCCCCCGCGCGCCGATGAAGTGGGCAGACAACGCGGGACGCCACCCCCTCGGCGGCCCGCCACATGACGAAGGACCCGAGTCCACCCCTCCCGGACTCGGGTCCTTTCTCATGGGGGGTCAGGTGAGCGGAAGCGCCGAGCGCCGAACCTTCCCGGAGGCGGTCCGGGGGATCTCGGGCACGAGCATCAGCTCGCGCGGTGCCTTGAACGGCGCGACCCGGCCGGCCAGGAACGCCCGCACCTCTTCCACGCCCGGCGGCGCGTCGATCGACACCGGGACGATGAACGCGACGACCTGCTGGCCCCATCCGGGATGAGGACGGCCGACGACCGCCACGTCGCGGACCTTCGGGTGGTCGGCCAGCGCGCGCTCGACCTCGTCGGGCCAGACGGTTTCTCCGCCGGTGCGGATCGCATCGTCGAACCGGCCATGCACGTAGACCCGGCCCAGATCGTCGATCGTGCCCGCGTCGCCGGTGCGAAGCCAGCCCTGGACGTCGAAGGCCTCGCCGGTCGCGGCGGCGTCGTTGCGATAGCCCTCCATGATCGTGGGTCCACGGAGCTCGATCCGGGCGTGGTCGCCGATCCGAACGCTCGTTCCCTGGAACGGTTCGCCGTCGTAGACCACGCCACCGCAGGATTCGGTGAGGCCGTAGGTCTGTACCACCCGCGCACCTCCGCGCTCGGC
This sequence comes from Actinomycetota bacterium, assembly GCA_035535815.1. Taxonomy (GTDB): domain Bacteria; phylum Actinomycetota; class UBA4738; order UBA4738; family HRBIN12; genus JAOUEA01. Next base: position 1,727 of record DATLPI010000012.1, read on the forward strand.
GCGGGTCCGGAGCTCCGGCTCGAGCGCCCCACCACCCACGAGGAGCAGTCCTCCCGGCACCTGGCCCCCTCCGTGATCCAGGAGTCGCCCGACCAAGGTGGGGACCAGCGAGACATGCGCGCCCCGCTGACGTGCGGCCTCGACCGCATCGGCGTCGAACCCGCCCAGGACGACCGCCGGCACCCCGAGGATCTCGGCGCGCAGCAGCACGAGCAACCCACCGATGTGGGCCGGCGTCAGACACGAGATCCACGGGTCGCCGACACCGACGCCCAGTGATGCCGTGGAACCCGCCACCGACGCCTCGATCGCCGAGCGAGTGAGTTCGACCAGGCGATGCTCCCCCGAGGTGCCCGACGAGGCGACGACCACGGCGACGCCCTCGGTTACGGGTTCGCCGGGCGTGAAGACCGTCAGGTTCCCGGTGGCGTCGAGGAGGGCGGCAGGCCGAGCCCGATCGATCAACCGCCGCCGCTCGTCCTCACCCAGCCGAACGTCCAATGGCAGGAACGGCACGCCGTCCTTCCAACATCGGCGCACGACCTCGACCCACGCCGGACCGGGTGGGAACTCGACCGCGAGCAGTTCGCCCGCGGCCAGACCGAACGTCGCCTGCATGGGCCGAGCGTACCTGCGGCACTGGTGCTCAGCGTTTGATGACGAAGTCGACGCCGGCCACGTCGAGGTAGATGTCGCTCACCAGCAGGTAGGCGGTGTAGCGACCCGGTCGCAGCGGCCAGTGCTTCACGGTTCGGCCACGGAAGGTGGCAGTGCCCACGAGCGTGCCCCGCGTGTACAGGTAGTCCTTGTAGGAGGCCGCCTGCGGATCGGCGTCCCGCGCGTAGATCCCGATCCAGTCGAACCGGTGCGCCGGCGCACCTTCCCAGCTGATGCGGATCGGCTCCCCCACGTCGTAGCTCCACGAGGCCGAGTTCAGGACCGGGCGTTCGCCCGGCAGGCGGAGCCAGAACAGGTTCCGGGAGAGTTCCGTGTCGCTCGCATCGACCAGCACGGCGTCGTAGCCGCCGGCCGTCCAGGTCGCGGTGTCGAACACCACGTTGCCGTCGACGTCATCGGCCGCTGGGGTCCCCGCTTGATCGATGCCGTCGGTCGCGGCGTCGCCGCCCATCGGCACGATGACGACCTTCTCCCCGGCGTTGCCGGGAGCGTGGTACGTGACCGTCAGATCCTGCCCTTGCTCCACCAGCAGCGGGTCCGGCGAGACCATGATCGGCGGCATGCCCAGCACCGCTTCCACCGTCGAGACCACGGCGCGGTGATCCGAACCCCACGGGTTGACGTCGATCGTGACGCCAGGCCCGCCGCGCTCGCCGACGACCTCGCTGTCCGTGGTGGCGGCCGGGCCCGCGACCCATATCTGATCGATGCGGTCCTGCGGTGCGTCGGGCGGTGGGTTCCAGCTCGTGTCCGACCGCGGCCGCCCCGAGGGCCAGGTGAGTCCGGGGGTGGCCCGAACGTTCGGATGGGCTTCGTGGAAGGTGTCGGCGAACCCGTGCTCGGCGAGGTAGACGCTGACCGGCCAACGGACGGCGTAGCGGATCTGCGGTCGCTGGCCCACCATCCGCGGCGTCCAGTCGTAGTGGGTCGGCGCGTTGAAGTCCCCGATGATGAACGACGGGATGCCGGCGGCCGCCACCGGTTCAAGGGCCTGCACGAGGGGCTTGATCTCCGGAAGGCGCGTCTGGCGCTCATTGCGGAGCACGCGCCTGCGGCTCCACCCGTCCATCACCCGTCGGGGGCCGTAGGGCTCGGACGGCAGGTGCACATTCGTGATCGCGATGACCTGCCCCGGCGAGACCTGGACGAACTGATAGCGACCGTTCGCGCCGGGAGGATCGAGGATCGGATACTTGGAGATCAGGTCCAGCCGCGCACTGATGTACGGATAGCCGGCCTGGGCCGCGACCAGCTTCGCCCGCGAGTAGGCCTCGTTCAGACCCACCACGTCGGCGTCGGCCTTCACCACGGCCTCGACCACCTTGTCGAAATCGATCACTTGTCCGCCGTACTCGATGTTGAAGGTCATGACCTTCAGGGAGACGGCCGGCGCCGAGCCGGCGACGGCGCTCGTCGGCCGGCTGCGGGCAACGGGTGCGGTGCTCGCGATCAGCGCCGCGAGGACCAGCGTCAGGGCCAAGAAACGTCCAGCGGACCGCGACGAAGCGGCGGATCGGACCATGGCCGGACGCTAGCACGCGCTCGTCGGCCCTCGATACCCACGCATCGGGACCGGCGGTCACCATGCGGCGCAGGTTCGATAGGCTGGTGGACGACCGTACGAGTGGGCGCTCTAGGAGTCAGTGGTCACATGGTTACGTGGGAACCGTCCGGCGAGTGGACCGACATCCGCTACGAGACCGCCGAGGGCATCGCCAAGATCACGATCGACCGTCCCGAGGTGCGCAACGCGTTCCGTCCGCTCACCACCCGCGAGCTGATCCATGCCTTCGATCTGGCCCGTGACGACCCGGGGATCGGCGTCGTGATCCTCACGGGCGAGGGCCCCGATGCGTTCTGCAGCGGTGGTGACCAGAAGATCCGCGGCGACGACGGCTACGTCGACGAGCGCGGCATCGGACGACTGAACGTGCTCGATCTGCAGATCCAGATCCGCCGGATGCCCAAACCCGTCGTGGCGATGGTGGCCGGCTACGCGATCGGCGGTGGTCACGTCCTGCATCTGTGCTGCGACCTGACGATCGCCGCCGACAACGCGCGGTTCGGTCAGACCGGCCCGAAGGTGGGCTCGTTCGATGGCGGCTACGGGATCAACCTTCTGGCTCGACAGATCGGTGAGAAACGGGCGAAGGAGGTCTGGCTGCTCTGCCGCCAGTACGACGCCGACACCGCGCTCGACTGGGGCCTAGTCAACACCGTCGTCCCGCTCGCCGAGCTCGAGGACACGACGGTGGCCTGGTGCAGGGAGATGCTCGCGTTCTCACCGCTGGCGCTCCGGCTGCTGAAAGCAGGCATCAACGCCGGCACGGACGGACTCGCCGGTGTGCAGCAGCTGGCGGGTGACGCCACGCTGCTCTACTACATGAGCGAAGAGGCCCAGGAAGGACGCGACGCCTTCAAGGAGAAGCGCCCGCCCGACTTCTCGCGGTTCCCCAAGCGACCGTGAGCACCGCTGCCGTCTGGTGGCGCGGCGCCCGGCCCCGCACGCTCGGAGCGGGTCTGGTTCCCGTGGCGGTCGGCACGGCCGCGGCGGGCGAGGTCATCTGGTGGCGATTCATCGCCGCGCTCCTGGTGGGTGGCGGGCTCCAGGTCGGCGTGAACTACGCCAACGACTACTTCGACGGCGTGCGCGGCGTCGACACCACGGAGCGGATGGGACCCCCGCGGTTGACCGCATCGGGGGAAGCCACGCCGCGGGCGGTCCTCGTGGCGGCCCTGCTCGCGCTCGGCGTGGCGGCAGTCGCGGGCCTTGCACTCGCCCTGGCGACCCAGCCACTCCTGATCCTGGCGGTGGGAGCGCTGGCGTTGATCGCCGCGCTGCTTTACTCCGGCGGTCCGCGACCGTACGCCGGGCTCGGCCTCGGCGAACTGATGGTCTTCGTGTTCTTCGGCCTGATGGCCACGTGCGGCTCGGCCTACGTGATGGTGGAGACGATCCCCGCTTCCGCGTGGTGGGGTGGCACGGTCATGGGCCTACTGGCGGTGGCGATCCTGGTGGCCAACAACCTGCGGGACATCCCCACCGATACGGCGAGCGGGAAGCGAACCCTGGCGGTCCGCTTAGGTGACCGGCGCACCCGTGTCCTCTACCGGGCGTGCGTCGTGGCCGCGTTCGCCACCTTGCCGATCGGCGTCCTGGCGTACATCGCCAACGAAGCCGTCGGGATCCCGCAGTGGGCATTGTTCGGACTCATCGCCTGGCCGCTCGCGATCCGTCCCATGGAGGTGGTCGGCTCGGCCACCGGACGCGACCTGATCCCCGTGCTCACCGGCACGGCGGCCACCCATGCCGCGTGCGGTCTGTTGACCGCGTTCGGCCTTGTCCTGTTCGCGACGCTATGAGCCTGGGCGACCTGTCGCTGGCGTGCGCCTCACTCCTGGTCGATGAACTCGTCCTGGGCGGGGTCCGGCACGCGTGCGTCTCGCCCGGGTCTCGCTCCACGCCGATCACGCTGGCCCTCGCTCGGCACGATGGGATCGAGGTGCACGTGCATCTCGACGAGCGCTCGAGCGCGTTCGCCGCGCTGGGGATCGCCACGGCGCTGGGCGCCCCGGTGGCGATCGCCTGCACCAGTGGGACCGCCGCCGCCGAGTACTGGCCGGCCGTGGTGGAGGCCTCGCAGGCACGGGTTCCGCTCGTGGTGCTCACTGCCGACCGGCCACCCCGGCTGCGGGGCACGGGCGCCAACCAGACGATCGATCAGGTGGCGATGTACGGCAGCTACGTGCGGGACACCATGGAGACGCCGCTCCCGTGGCCCGACGACGGCGCCACATGGCGACAGCTGGGGGCCCGGGCTGTGCGCGCGGCCACAGCGCGTCCGCCCGGACCGGTCCACGTCAACCTCCCCTTCGAGGAACCGTTGTCCCCTTCGGGTGAAGCCGCGACGGTGCCCGACGCCGGCCCGGTGCCTGCGCTCGCGCCGCTCGCGCCGCACGCACCCTCGAGCGATGTCGAGCAGCTGGCCACGCTGTTCTCGTCCTCGGAGCGAGGGGTCCTGGTGGTCGGATCCTCGCCCACCCCACCCCTCGCCTTGGTGGAGGCCGCGACCAGGGTGGGCTGGCCCGTCCTGGCCGAACCCACCTCGGGGGTGCGCGTCCCGGGGGTGCTCTCGGCGGGGCAGGCCTTGGTCGGTCATCCCGGGTGGCTCGAGCACGCCGCCCCGAGGGTTGTCGTGCAGGCGGGCGCCACGCCCACCACGAGGACGAGCCAAGGGTTCGTCGCCAGCGCCGCCGATCTCGCTGTCGTGGACGAGGTCCACCTCGACCCCGACCCGGAGGAACGGGCATCGGTGCGGATCCACGCCGACCCCGAGCTCCTCGCCACCGCGCTCGACCCGCGCATGGCGCGTGAGGGCTCGCGGTGGCACCGCGCCTGGCACACCGCGGACGCGCGGGCCCGAGCCGCGATCGACGGCCTCATGGACGAGATCGATGAGCCCTTCGAACCCCGTCTGGCGCGAGACCTCGCGGCCTGGATCCCGGCGGGGGCGACGCTGTTCGTGGGCAACTCCACGCCGATCCGCGACCTCGACCTGGCCATGGCGCCTCGGACTGGCGTCCGCGTACTCGCGAACCGCGGAGCCAGCGGCATCGACGGGCTCGTCTCCACCGCGATGGGCGTGGCCTCGCAGGTGCCGGCGGTTGCGCTGGTGGGCGATCTGTCGTTCCTGTACGACGTGGGGGCGTTGTTGTGGAACGGACGGCCGGCTCGCGCGCCCGACCTGGTGCTGGTGGTGATCCGCAACGGTGGGGGCGAGGTCTTCTCGTTGCTGCCGCAGGCGGCGCTCCCCGAGCATCGCGAACTGTTCACCACCCCGCACGACGTCGACATCGAGGCGGTCTGTGCGGCGGCAGGCTGCGGATGGCGACGCATCGACCGTGCGACCGCGCTCGTCCCGGCGCTCGACGCCGCGGCGGCGTCCGGCGGCGTCCAGGTGGTGGAGGTCGTGGTGGACGCTTCGCTCGGCCTGACGCTGCGGGCGGCACTCAAGGACCGTGTGGCTGACTCGCTCGCCTGAGCGGCGGCGATCAGCCCCAGCGCAGCGAGTCGAGGAACGCCCGGAACTTCCGATCGGTCTCGTCGAGCTCGTCCGCAGGCTGTGAATCGGCCACGATGCCGGCACCGGCGAAGAGCGTCGCGCGCTGACCGTCCAAGCGGGCGCACCGAAGCGCGATCGCCCACTCGCCGTCGCCGTGGGCATCCATCCATCCCACCGCTCCCGCATAGCCTCCACGATCGAACGGTTCGAGTTCATCGATGGCGGCCTTCGCGATCGCGGTCGGCGTGCCGCCCACCGCCGGCGTGGGATGGAGCGCGGCGACGAGTTCGACCACGCTCGGCGAAGGATCCCTGAGCTGCCCCTCGAACCGGGTCGCGAGGTGCCAGACGTTCGCGGTCTCGACCAGGACGGGTTCGCGATCGTGGTCGAGTCGCTCGCAGTAGGTCCCCAACACGTCCTCGATGGCCTCGACGACGATCGCGTGCTCCTCGCGGTTCTTCGCCGAGGCCAGCAGCGCGTCCGCGTTGGCACGGTCTTCCTCGGGGTCGCCGGAGCGAGGGGCCGAACCGGCGAGCGGCGTGGACCGGACGACGAGCCCGCGCTTGGACACGAGCAGCTCCGGCGACGCACCCACCAACGAGGAAGCCTCCGGTCCGTCGGGGGTGATGAACGTGAACGCGTGCGGATCGACCGCGCGCAGTCGATGCGCGAGGCGCAGGGGATCCAGCGTCCGTCCCGCATCGACCTGCATCGTCCGGGCGAGCACCACCTTGCGCAGCGCTCCCTCGCGGATCCGCTCGACCGCCGTGGACACCATGGCCCGGTACCCGTCGGCTGGAGGCACGGCGGCCACCTGCGACGGCGGGAACGGTTTCGCCGGCGCACCACCCACCGGACGAACCGGGGCGAAGGGCCGGGCGTCGCCGTCGTTCGGCACCAGCTCGATCAGCCACGGCTCGCCGGAGCCCGACCTGCGCACGACGTGCATCGGCACCCGCATCCAGGCGTGCCCGCGTTCGCTGAACGGGATCTGGCCCATCGCCACCGGCCCCAGAGCGTCCGCCGCGAGGTCACGCAGGCGCACGATCATCTCCCGACCCATACCGGCGATGGCCTCAGGCGTGGCGGACTCGGCCACACCGGTGCCGCCCGACATGGACGGCGAGGCCACACCGATCCCCTCTCGCTCGAACAGGAATGGGTGCTGACCCGGTTCGCCGGAGCAGGCCGCCAACAGGTCGAAGGCGGGCGGGAGCTTCGAGGACCGAACTTCGAAGCCAGAGGACCCCTCGGTCACCCGCGCGTCCCGGTGAGGAGTTGCGTCAGGCCGCCCGAGAGCTGCGCACGCGTCGCATCGGCGAACCCCGCGCCGGCGAGCATGTGCACCATCTCGTCGGGAGCCGGGAGGTAGGCCATGGACTTCGGCAGGTAGGCGTACGCGTCACGATCAGAGATCAGCCCGCCGATCATCGGCACCGCCCGGTTGAAGTAGACGGCATGGCCCGCGCGCACCACCGCGTTGTCGGGCGTACTCGCGTCGAGCAGGGCGATCCGTCCCCCCGGCCGCACCGCGCGAGCGAGCTCGGCGAACAGCTCCTCGAGCGAGACCACGTTGCGCAACGCGAACCCGCACGTGACCCCGTCCACCGATGCATCGGCCAGCGGGAGCCGGAGGATGTCGGCCTCGACGAGCGGTGCGGCGGTGCGCGCGTTCACCAACATGCCGTGCGAGAAGTCGAACCCCACGGCGCGGTATCCGCGACCCTCGAGCTCGCGGCAGAAGTCTCCGGTACCGCATGCGAGATCGATCACCAACGACCGTCCCGGCAGCCGGAGTTCGCGCACGGCACGACGGCGCCATCCCACGTCCATCCCGAAGGTCATCACCCGGTTCACCAGGTCGTAGCGCGGCGAGATCGTGTCGAACAGCCCGCGGACCTCCCGCCGCTTGTCCTCGCCCTGCGGCAGCTCCGAGCTCACTGCGCCACGCCTTCGGCCTGTGGATCCTCGATGTGGTCTTCGGCGGTCTCGAGGAGCACACGCCGGAAGTGGTGAGAGACCAGGGCGGTCACTGCGGGCAACAGTTCGCCGAACGCCTCCACCATCTGCTGGGCGGCGGCGGCGTCGTCACCCGCCGTGTCGCGGATCGGCTTGCGGACGTGTTCATCGAACAGCTCGACGGCACGCTCGGCGAGCCCGCGCATCGCGTGGTCGGCATCGTGAGCCAGCGCCAGCAGGTCGGCGAGCGGCAGGCCGAACTCCAACAGACGCAACGCCGTCCTGACCAGGTCGATGTCGGCGGCGGTGTAGCGCTCCTCACCGTCGACGGTTCGGCCCAGCCGGATGCCCTCGCGCTCCACGGCCTGGATCAGGGAGGCCGGAACACCGCTCCGGGCAGAGAACGCGTCCAGATCCAGGAGTTCGGTCGCGGGTTCGCCGCTCTCGGTCCGAGCGGCGGCGACGGCGGCCGCGAGGTCGGCATCGGCGACGCCCAGCTCGCCGCTGATCACGCGCCGGATCGCCGCCAGCGTGAGTCCTTTGCGCTGGAACGACCGGATCTGGGCGATCCGCTCGACGTGTTCCGGGCCGTACCAGGCCACGCGTCCTTCACGTTCGGGCTGCGGGAGCAAGCCGCGCGACTGGTAGTAGCGCACGGTGTCGACCGAGATGTCGCTGATCGCGGCCAGCTGTTCCACGCGGTACCTCACGACCAGACACTCTACGAGTGTTCGCTCACACGGTCATCCGAGACGCTCGTCGAGCCTTCCGCGCTCGGGTCCCCGGGCTACGATGCGCCCGGATGAAGCGCGTCGCCCGGCCAGTGGTCAGCCTCGGTGTGGTCTTGGCCTGCGTGATCGGCACGATGGCGCTGGGGACGGCGCTGAAATCCCCTTGCGCCAGCGGCTCGTGGAGCGACGTCCGCCAGTACCGCTTCCTGTGCTACTCCGACATCGTGCCGCTGCTGGCCACCGAGCAACTCTTCGAACGAGGAGGGCGACTCCCCTTCCTCGACGAGTGCGAGGCCCGGGAGGGCCAGAACTGCGACGAGTACCCGGTGGTCACGATGTACTTCATCCGCGCCGCGGGGTGGCTCTCGGGCGACGACTACACCCGCTTCTACCTGGTGAACGCGCTGATGTTGCTGGGCTGTGCCGCGCTGGTCGCGGTCTGTCTCTACGTGATGAACGGTTCGCGCGCGCTCTACTTCGCACTGGCACCCACCTTGGTGATCTACGGCACGATGAACTGGGACCTGCTCGCCGTGGCCTTCGCCACCCTGGGTCTCCTGTACTTCTTCCGAAGACAGGAGGTGGCCGCCGGTGCCGCACTCGGGATCGGCGCCGCCGCGAAGCTCTACCCGGGCATGCTGGCGCTCCCGCTGATCGTGCAGCGCCTGCGCGACCGGCGACCCGACCGGGCGATCGGGCTGGCGTGGTCGACGGCCGGCGCCTGGCTCCTGGTGAACCTGCCGTTCGCGATCGCCGCGCCCGGCGCGTGGTGGACCTTCTTCCGATTCAACAGCGAGCGTGCGGCGGACTTCGACAGCCTCTGGTACATCGCGTGCCGCCACCTGTCGTTCTGCCCGACGACGCGGACCGTGAACCTGCTGTCGCTGGCCTCGTTCCTGGGGTTGTTCGCGATCGTGTGGATCGTGAAGGCGCGCAGGGAACCGTCGTTCCCGCGGTGGACGCTGGGCTTCCCGATGCTGGTCCTGTTCCTGGTCACCAACAAGGTGTACTCGCCGCAGTTCGGGTTGTGGCTGTTGCCCTGGTTCGCCTTGGCGTTGCCGCGGATCCGGCCCTGGCTCGCGTTCCAGGTCGCCGACGTGCTGGTGTTCGTGACCCGGTTCTGGTTCTTCGGCCGGCTCGCGGGGGTGTTCGGCGTCTCGCAGGGATCGTTCGAAGCGATGGTGCTGGTACGGGCGGTCGTGCTGGTGGGGTGCGTGGTGGCCTGGGTCCGCTGGCACGCCGAGCCGCTCGAGATCGAGGCGCGCGTCGCGGTGGACCCCGTTCCGGTCGCCGATGCGCCGGGTTCGCCGGAGGCCCAGCCGGCGTGAGCGAGGTCGCCGGCGAGACGAGCGCGCCCCGGCTGCGCGACGGGATCCGCGACTGCGTGCTGGTGTTCCTGGGCGTCAGGGTCGGGCTGAGCGTGCTCTCGCTGATCTCGGTCGCGTTGATCGAGCCGCGGGAAGGCGTGCCTGCCGTGCCGGGGTGGGCGATCGGCCCGGTGACCTATGGATGGCAGGCGATCGTGACCGCGACCGAACGCCAGGACGCCGCGTGGTTCCTGCGGATCGCGACCGGTGGCTATGCCGCGGGCGACGGCAGCGCCGCCTTCTTCCCGCTGTACCCCCTGGCGATCAAGGCGTTGGCCTGGCTGCCGGGCGTGGGGCCCCTGGGCGCGGCACTGTTCATCTCCAACGCGTGCTTCCTGGGGGCCATCGTCATGCTGCACGGTCTGACGCGGCTGGAGGGCATGTCGACCACGGTGGCCAGGACCTCGGTCCTGCTGATCGCGATCTTCCCCACGGCCTTCTTCTTCCTGGCGCCCTACACCGAGTCGCCCTTCCTGCTGCTGTCGGTCTCGGCCTTCTGGTTCGCCCGGCGCGACCGGTGGGCCATGGCGGCGCTGATGGGTGCCCTGGCAGCGCTGACCCGCAGCATCGGTCTGGTCCTGGTACTCGGGCTGGCGATCGAGGCGATCCAGCGGTCACGCGAGGACGGCCGGCCACTGCTCCCGAGATTAGCGGCCTCGGCCGCGGTCGCCGTGGGGCCGGCGCTCTACTTCCTCTATTGGGGCGTGGTGCACCAGGACGCGATGGCACCGCTGAAGGCCCAGGAAGCTTGGCAGCGGGTGTTCACGTTCCCGCTGGCGACCCTGGTGCAGGCCGGCAGGTATGCCTGGCGCTATGGCACCTATTGGCTGATCGACGCGTTGGTGGTCGGCGTGGTCCTCCTGGCGGTGCTCGCCGGGATCCGATGGCTCCGGTGGGGGTACTTGGCGTACGCGCTGGCCAGCCTGGCCGTCCCCTTGTTCGAGCCGTTGCCCGACCGGCCGCTCTTGTCGATGCCACGGTTCGTGGTCGTGCTGTTCCCCGCGTTCTGGGTCATGGCGCGTGCGGTGGAACGCCGGCGGCTGCCCGAACCCCTCCTGGTGGCAAGCTTCGCGGGCGGCTACGCCCTGCTGGGAACGCTCTTCATCAACTGGTGGCACGTGTTCTGATGCGAGCCATGACGACCACTGGAGACGAGCCCACAACTTCTGCCCCGCTGGACTCCCCGGGCCCCCGAACCATTAGGATGTGCGGAACCGCACGGCCACGGGGGAGCATGTGACGATCAGGGTAGCCATCGCGGACGACCATTCACTGGTACGCCAAGGACTCCGGCGCTACCTGGACATGGCCGACGGCATCGAGGTGGTCGGGGAGGCCGCCAACGGCCAGGAACTGCTGACCCTCATCGAAGGCACCACCCCCGAGATCGCGCTCGTCGACATCCGCATGCCGGAGATGGACGGCCTGGAAGCCGCCCGGGAGATCCGCGACCGCTGGCCGGAGGTGGGCGTCATCATGCTCACCGCCTACGACGACCGCCAGTTCGTGGTCGAAGCGGTCCGCAGCGGCGCCCGCGGCTACGTCCTGAAGGCCCGCGACGCCGAACACCTGATCCAAACCGTCCGCTTGGTTGCCGGCGGCAACATGGTGATCGACCCGCAACTCGTGGTGGCCCTGGCCGAGGAGCTCTCCACCGCCAAGGAACGCGACCGCCGCGCCGAGACCCTCACCGCGCGCGAGATCGAGGTCCTGCAGCTGCTCGCGTTCGGCCACACGAACCGCGACATCGCCGAGCGCCTGTACATCTCGCCCGACACGGTGAAGACCCATCTGGAGCACATCTTCGAGAAGCTGGGCGCTTCGGATCGCACCGCGGCCGTCGCCGAGGCGCTGCGGCGCCGCCTCATCGAATAGTCCGGTCGTCGTCCGGGCGGGCCACAGAGGGCTAGGTCGTACGGGCCACCATCTCCTGTGTCCGGGTGATGGAGCCGGGGCCCCGAACCCGGCATCATGGTGACCACATGCAAGACGCCCTCGTTTCCTCGCGCCCCCGTCTGCTCCTGGGCGGGATCCTCGCCCTCGCCGCCGTGGTCTCGGTGGGGACCTACCTCGCCTTCCCCAGCGGCTCTCGCGAGCAGGCCTTCGCCGCAGAGGCGCTGATCGCCGGGTCGTGCTTCCTGTCGGGTGGCATCATCCTGCGCGCGGTCGGCAAGGGCCGGGGATGGCCGGGCAGCGCCTATCTGGCCTGGGCCTTGTTCCTGCTCGGGGCGGTGAGCCTGGTGTTCCTGACCATGACGATCCGCGATCCGGGGCTGTACGTGCCTGGTCCCAGCGACCTCGCGTTCGCGCTCTTCCTGGTTCCGATCGTAGGTCTGGCGCGGGCGGAGTACCGCGAGCACTTCGACGTGCGCGACCGGCGCGAGATCGGCGTCGACGTCTTCTTGATCACCGCCTCGCTCACCGCCCTGTTGTACGTGATGATCCGGCCTATCGAGGCGGGCGTGCAAGGCTCCCTTGCCGCCGGGATCTTCGCGGCGCTCACCGCGATCCAGATCGCGGCGTTCGGCGCCTTGTTGCTGTGGCGCCGCTCCACGACGCACCTGCTGCTGTTCGCGATCTTCGCGGCGATGGCCGCCGCGACCGCTTCGTTCGGATGGCAGTGGACCCACGGGACGTTCGACGGCGCCGCCGCACCCATCGACATCCCGTTCATGTTGTGCCCGCTCGCGTTCGCCGCGTTGGTCGCCTACTCCCCCGGACACAAGGCCAGCACGGAACAGGAGCCGGGTCGATGGGCTCGCCCCGTGCTCACGAGCATCTCGGTGGTGGCGGCCTGTGCGGCCCTGGCCGTCGTCGCGGCACTGGACGCCGCACGCGGGATCGAGGGCGTGCAGTCGGTGTTGATCATCGGCCTGTTGGGGGTCGGGGTGGCCGCCCGCATCCTGTCGAACCAGATCGCCAGCACCCAGGCACACCAAGCCACCGCTGAGGCGCTTGCGGAGAAGGCGGCAGCGCTCGACGAAGCCGACGCGGCGCTCGAGCGCGTCCGCGAGGCGAACGAAACCCTGCGCGAGAACGAAGAGCACCTCCGGCTCGTGTTCGACACCGCCGTCGACGGCATCGTGGAGCTCGACGATCGTGGCCTGGTGATCCGCGCGAACGGTTCGTTCAGCGACATGGTGGGGCTCTCGCGCGAGGCCATCGAAGGCGAACCGTGGTCGGCGCTGGCCGCCTCGGTCAGCGGCGCCGACGCCGGCTTCGCGGCCCTCCCCGCCGGCGGACAGGCGAAGATCCAACGGGGCGAAGGTCAGGCGCTGTACCTGGAGTCCCGGGTCTCGCAGATGCCCACGAACCCTCCCCGCAAGCTGGTGTTGGTGCGCGACGTGTCGGCCGCCAAGGTCGCCGACCAGACGATCCGCTCGCTGTTCCAGTTCCTCCAGGACCGCGACGAGGACCGCACCCGTCTGCTGCGACGCACGAACGCCGCGATCGAAGCCGAGCGCAACCGCGTCGCGCGCGACCTGCACGACGGGCCGGTGCAAGGGGTCAGCGCGGCGTCGCTCTCGCTCGAGGCCGCGCTCCTGATGATCAAGGCGGGCGAGACCGATCGAGGCATGGAGGTCCTCACGAAGATCCGCGAGGAACTCGCCGGGGAGGCCGACGCCCTCCGTCGCTTGATGTCGGGGCTGCGCCCTCCCGTGCTGGAGGAACGCGGGCTCATCCCCGCCTTACGCGAGACGCTGTCGCGGTTCGGGATCGACCACGAGGTGAAGACCGAGTTCAACGGACGGGTGGCCTCGACGATCCCGGAGGACCTGGAGACGCTCGCCTACCGCGTGGTGCAGGAAGCCCTGTCCAACGCGGGCAAGCATGCGTCGGCGGCCTTCGTGACGGTGAGCGTGGAGGCCGACGACTCCCAGCTCAAGATCGAGATCGAAGACGACGGCTGCGGGTTCGAGTCGGCACAGACCCGAGAGTTCCTGCGGCAAGGCCGTGTGGGCCTGGCCTCGATGCGGGAGCGGGTCGAACTCGCGAGCGGCACCTTCGTGGTGCGGTCCTCACCTGGGCGCGGCACCGCCATCATGGCGACGCTGCCGGTGGACGACTCGCCTGCCAAGCGCGAGCCCGTGTTGCACGAAGCGTCCTAACGCTTCGGCACGTGCCGGTGGGTCAGCTGTCGATGCCGGCCCAGCGTGGGTCGATCGTTCTCCGGCGAGACGATGGCTGCCGCCTGGAGGAACGCCTTCGGCTCCACCGTGGGACTCGGCGTCTCCGTGGGCGAGGGGTCATCCGTCGGCGTCGGCTCGTCCGTGGGCGTGGGCTCCGTCGAGGGTGAGGGCGTCTCGGTCACCGTCGGCGGGGGGGTCGGACTCGAAACCGGCACCGACGGACCCCTCGTTCCGGTGAGTTCCGGCATCTCGTAGGCGCCCGCCTCGGTGTAGAGCTGCACCGCGTTGAGCATGTAGTCGTGCCAGATGTCCGCGGGGATCGTGCCGCCGTACACGGCGGGCACGCCCTCGACGTACAACAGCGGGGTCTGCTCCTTGGGATACCCCACCCACACGCAGGTCGAGATCTCTTGCGTGTATCCGCAGAACCACGCGTCGACGTTGTCCTGGGCCGTGCCCGTCTTGCCGTACACGTAGTAGGGGTAGCCCAGATCCGCCGCGTACCCGGTGCCGCCGGTGACGACGCTGCGGAGTGCGTACGTGACCTCGTCAGCGATGTTCGCATCGATCACCTGCTCACCGGGAGGGCTGAAGTGCTTCGCGATCGGCTCACCGTTCTGTCGCGTCACCTCGAGGATGGGCGTGGCACGGTGCCGCATCCCGTGGGCCGCCAACGTTGAGTAGGCGTTCGTCATCTCCAGGTTGTTGACCGCGACGCTCCCGAGCGTGACGGAGCAGTACGCGTCCAGATGCGACTTGATCCCCAGGGTGTGCGCCATGTCGACCACGTCCGAGGGACCGTTGTCCAACGCCGTCACCAGCTGCGCGTAGACGGTATTCACGGAGTGCTCGGTCGCGGTGTACAGCGTGAACGTGCCCGCCTCCCCGTCGCCGGCGTTGACCGGCGTCCACGCGGCGCCGTCGGTGGCACAGGTCGGATCGGTGATCGTGATCGAGGAGGGCCCCTGCCAGTAGGCACCGGTGAGGCTGAAGTCCTGCTGGAGCGCGGCGGCCAAGGTGAACGGCTTGAAGGCCGAGCCCGCCTGTCGCCCGCACCCCTCGCACGGCATCGTGGCCAGGTTCAACTTGGACTTGTCCCAGTCGCGTCCGCCGACCATCGCCAGGATCTCCCCGGTGTCGTTGTCGATCGTGACCACCGAGGCGTCGGGGTTCTCGGGCGTGTCGGGAAGGTTGGCGTTGACGGCATCCAGTGCGGCTCGCTGCAAACGCATGTCGAGGGTGGTCGTGATCTGCAGGCCCCCGCCGTAGACCTTGGCGCTCCCGTACTTGTCGAACAGCGTCTGCCGCGTGTAGTCGACGAAGTACTCCGAACCGGCCTGACTGTCGATCCTGGCCTGCTCCTTCGCCTGGGCCGGCGGGATGCCGCAGCATTCCTCCGCTTTCAGCGAGGTCGCCTCGTCCGCGGTGATGTAGCCGTACTTCGCCATCTGATCGAGCGTGTAGTCCCGCCGGAACTTGTTGTCGTAGGCGCTCTTGATGGGGTCGTAGAGGCTTGGGGCGTGCAGCACCGCCGCCAGGACGGCCGA
This sequence comes from Actinomycetota bacterium, assembly GCA_035535815.1. Classification (GTDB taxonomy): domain Bacteria; phylum Actinomycetota; class UBA4738; order UBA4738; family HRBIN12; genus JAOUEA01. The sequence continues at coordinate 17,202 of DATLPI010000012.1, forward strand.
CTGGCTGACGTCGAGCTCACTGGCAGGGATACCGAAGTAGGTCTGCGCCGCCGCCTCCGCGCCATATGCGCCGTGGCCGAAGTACACCGTGTTGAGGTACTTCGCCAGGATCTGGTCCTTGCCAAGTTCGGTTTCGAGCTTGATGGAGAGCAGCGCCTCCCGGATCTTCTCCTTGATCGATCGCGGCGGCACGACATATTCGGAAGAACCGTCGGCGTTCTCGATGTACTGACCGGCGTAGACGTTCTTCACGAGCTGCTGGGTGATCGTCGAGGCACCGACCACGGTGTCACGCTTCACCAGGTCGGTCCACGCCGCGGTGATGATGCCCTTGATGTCGACGCCGGGATGCGAGTAGAAGCCGGCGTCCTCGGTGGCGATCACCGCGTGTTGCAGGTTCTCCGAGATCTGCCCGAGCGGAACGATCGTGCGGTCGACCGCGCCGTGCAGCGCGGTGAGCTGGTTGCCGTGACGGTCGTAGAGGTAGCTGGTCTTGATGGGCGGCAGTGTGTCCGGCAATTCGATCTGCCGGTAGGAGACGTACAGCGCGCCGAAGGCAGCCAACATGAACGCCAATGGGGTCGCCACGAAGACCCACCAGTAACGCCGGAAGAACCCCTTCTTCTTGGCGGGTAGGTGTTTCGGAGAATGCTTCTCGCGCTCGAGGCGCGCGGGGACTTCGGTCGCCACGGGACCATCCTACCGAGGAGGTTGCGCCGGAGACGCTCCCGGACGCGCTGAGGACATGGAGAAACGGTGACGGTGTGTGCCCCGGCCCTAGCCGGTGGCGGTCCTGCGCGCGGTGAAGGCCTCGTGCAGGTGGTTCCACTGACATTCGGTGCAGACCTCGACGACGTAGCACGATGCGCCGGGATGGGCCGCCGTCAACTTGAGGCCCGTCTGGATCGACCACACGCGACCGTTCTGATCGCGGAGGCCTTCCCCGTAGACGTAAGCAAGCAACACCAGCTTGACCTTGCCGCACACCGGGCAGTCATTGCGCGTGGGCTCGCCGACGTGTTTGGCGGCCCGCAGGAGCTCGGGGTGAGCGTCGCAGATGTCGGTGAGACCGAGGACGCCGACCTTGGCGTCGCGAAGGAGCGCGCGCTTGGCCAGCGTGTAGTCGATGACGCCGAGTTCGGCGCGGCGGCTCTTCCCGAGCGGCGTTCGCTTCGCCATATTCCGGCGATTGTACCCCCGGGTTCGGACTCGGGGGACCCGTCGAAGGTCTATCCCCCGTGCGGTGGCGAGGGGGTAGCCTGGGGGGATGAGCGAGACGATGCACGACACGACGATCCGGGTGGTTTCTTCGAACGAACGCGGCGACTGGAACCCGCTGGTCGACCCGCCCGGACAGATCCCTTCGGGTGGACGCGACCTCGACGTGTTCTCCAGCCCGGGCGGCACGCTGACGACCGGCTTCTGGGAGCGCGAGCCCGACACCTGGTCCTTCGAGCGTCCTTACGACGAGGTGGCCCTCATCCTCGAGGGCGACGCCGACATCATCACCGACGACGGACGGACCCTCACGGTGGGGTCTGGCGACGTCCTGGTCACGCCGAAGGGGTCGGCGGGCACGTGGGTGATCCGGGAGAAGATCGCGAAGTTCTGGGTGATCTACGACGGATAACCCCTACGGCTCGCTCGAACCCGAGCCCGGCGGTGGCCGGGGCGAGCCGTTGTACCCCCCGGTCGGCACCTGGCAGGCGCTCCGGCGGGGGTTCCGCAAGCGGTGTCCTCGATGCGGCGAGCACGACATGTTCGTGTCGTGGTTCGCGATGCGCACCGCATGTCCTCGGTGCGAGTGGCGCTTCGAGAAGGAAGAGGGCGGCTACCTCGGCGCGATGACGCTCAACTACACCGGGGCGATCCTGCTCTGGATCGTCGTGTTGATCGTCGGGCTGGTCCTGACGGTGCCCGACGTGCCGGTGTGGCCGCTGCTCGCGGCGAGCGCCGTCGTGTTGATCGGTGTACCGCTGTTGTTCTGGCCGCGCTCGAAGGCGATCTGGGCGGCCGTGGAGTACTTGGCGCTGCGCACCGACCCGGACTACCGAGCGCCGGTTCGTCGCGACCCGCGGGCGCGCGATCTTGAGTGAGGCACTCGGTGATGGTCAGCGGTGCTCGACGTGGCGCTTCAGCGCGCCGAGCCGTTCGTCCCAGTCGCCGCCGACGTCGACCATCCATCCCATCGCATCGGTGAGCGGGCCGGGCGTCAGCCGGTAGGTCCGCCGCCGGCCGACCGCGCTGGCGGATACGAGTCCGGCGTCCTCCAGTTGGGCGAGATGTTTCGCGACGGCCTGTCGCGTGACGGGGAGTTCGTCGGCGAGCGTGCCGAGCGTGGCGGGACCGCCATCGGC
>DATLPI010000013.1:0-2091 GCA_035535815.1 Actinomycetota bacterium
GCCGATCCACGCCTCGAACTTGGGCCACTGGTCGGCGTCGTGCTTGGAGAACTTCGCGATCGACTCATGGTCCCTGGCCTCGTCGCCCGACTGCAGGATCGAGCCGTCGGGCAGCGGCAGATAGCCGTGGCCATGGGGGAAGACCTTGTATCCGAACCGCTCCAGACCCAGATCACGCTGGATCGAGGGGGGCATCAGGCTCATCACGTAGCTGAGCGTGGTGACCTTGATGTCGGGCGATTCCTCCCACGGGCTCATCGTGTCGGCGGCGCCACCGGTCTTGTGCCGGGACTCCAGCACCACGGTGCGGGCGCCGTGCTTGGCCAGGTAGGCGGCGGTGATGAGGCCGTTGTGGCCCCCGCCGATCACGATCGCGTCGTAGCGGTTGGCAGTCATGTCCGTCGACCTTTCTTGTTGCTTGAGCGCTTCTTCATTTGCGCTATCGCCTTGAGCTACTTGAGCGCTTCTTCTTGTCCTGCAAGATCTCGCGCACGGCGTGGTGGCCGGGGAGACCGGTCACGCCGCCGCCTGCGTGGGTGGCGCTGGAGGCTTGGTACAGCCCGGCGATGGGCGACCGGTAGTCCGCGTACCCCACGGCGGGGCGCATGTGGAAGAGCTGGTCCACGGTGAGCTCGCCGTGGAAGATGTTGCCGCCGATCAGGTCCCACTCCTGCTGCATCTGCTTGGGCCCGATCACCTGGCGGGCCAGCACCGAGTCCTTGAACCCCGGAGCGATCAGATCGAAGCGTTCGATCAACCGGTCGGCGTAGGCATCCAGTTCGGCGGCGTGGTCGTCCTCGTCGTCGGCCCAGTCGGCCGGCACCCACTGCGTGAACATCGACACCGTGTGCACGTTCGAGCCCTCGGGCGTGAGCGTGGTGTCGACCACGCTGGGGATCTCCGTGTCGCTGAACGGCCGGCGCGCGGCCTGTCCGAACCGCGCGTCCTGGAACGCCTCTTCGAGCTGGTCGCCGTCGTCGAGCAGCTGGATCGCGCCGCCGTGGATCTCCGGGTCGAACTCGGGATCGGCGGTGAACGTCGGCAGGCGATCGATCGCCAGGTTCACCTTCACCGTGCCGCTGCGGGTCTTCCAGTGTTCGATGTCGTGGACGAACGCATCGGGCAGCTCGGCGGTGTCGAGCTGCTGGAGGAACGTGATCTTGGGATGGCAGCTCGTCACGATCACCGGCGCCAGCAGTTCCTCGCCGTTCTCGAGGGTCACCCCGCGTGCGCGTCCGCCTGTCGTCTGGATCGTGGCCACCGGCGCGTTCACGCGGATCTCGGCGCCGAAGAACCGGGCCGAGTCCTCGCACGCCTTCGCGACCGCGCCCATGCCGCCTTCCATGAAGCCCCAGGCCGCGACCTCACCGTCGCCGATGTCTCCCACGGAGTGGTGCATCATCACGTAGGCGGTGCCCGGTGCGTCCGGCCCGGCCCAGGTGCCGATGATGCCGTTGACCGCCATGAACCCCATCATCTGGGGGCTCTCGAACCACCGGTCGAGCAGGTCGGTAGCGCTCATGGTGAACAAGCGCGTGATGTCGGCCACGGTCCGCTGGTCCACCTGCTTGCGCAGCGCCCACCCGAGCTGGGCGACGTCCTTGATGTCCTTGGGCTTCTTCGAGCCCAGGTTCGGCGGCGTCTGCATCAGCAGCGGACCCATGATGTCGGCGATCCGGCCGATCCATTCGTAGAACGGCCCGTAGGCGTCGGCGTCGTGTTGGGACAGTCGTGCGATCGACTCGTAGGTCTTCGCGTCGTCGTCGGACTGGACGATCGACCCACCACCCGGCATCGGCAGGTAGCCCTGCCCCAGCGGCAGCAGCTTGAACCCGAACCGTTCCAGCTGCAGGTCGCGGCGGAGCGAGGGCGGCATGAGACTCATCGTGTAGCTGAGCGTGTTGACCTTGACTCCGGGAAGCTCGTCGGGCCACGGTTCGCTGGTATCGGCCGCGCCGCCGGTCTTGTGCCGTTTCTCCAGCACCACGGTCCGCGCACCGTGCTTGGCGAGGTAGGCGGCGGCCACCAGCCCGTTGTGCCCTCCGCCGATCACGATCGCGTCGTATCGGTTCGCCTGTTGCTGCGCCATTA
>DATLPI010000014.1:0-6779 GCA_035535815.1 Actinomycetota bacterium
GCCCGCATCGGGCCTACCCGGGTCTGCATGTCGGCGATCACCTTGCGCTCCATCCAGATGTAGAGCATCACGGCGATCAACAGCACGAAGAAGACCACCACCACCCGCACCACCATGACCGACCAATCGACCCAGTCCATCAGGCGACACCTCCCGAGGCGCTTCCCACGGGTTCCGCCCCGGCGCCGGCGGACCCGGTGTCCCCGGCCTCGGGGGCCTTGACGGCGACCAGCTCGACCGGTGCGGTCATGCGACCCGAGAGCAGGGTGTTGGCGGCGAACCCGGGCTGGTTGAACGGCACGAACACGGTGCCTTTCGCGACGTGGGTGGTGACGCGGGCCGGCAGCGTGGCCTCGCCGGCATCGGCGCGCACGAGCGCGGGCGCCCCGTCGGCGATCCCGGCCGCCCCGGCATCCTCGGGATGGATCTCCACGAAAGGCTGGGAGCCGAGCGCCGCCTCGAGTTCGACGGCGCGCTCGGACAGCCGGCCGTCGTCGATCAGGAGCGGGTAGGTGAAGAGCTGGAGTCCCGCGACGGCACGTGGTTCGTGCTCCTGGACGGTCATGACCCCGACCGGCCTCGGCGCCAGGAGCGAACCCATCTCCTCGTGCAGCTCGTCCAGCGTCTCGAATCCCAGGTCGCCGCCGCAGGCGAGCGCCATGCTGGCGAAGATCTCCCAGTCGGGCAGGCTGATCCCCTCGGCGCCGCGGATCGGCTGCAACCGCTGGCCCCGGCCCTCCCAGGTGGTGACATGGCCCTCCTTCTCGATGAACGGGGCGGCCGGCAGGAACGCGCTCGCGAAGGGTTCCAGCGACCCGAGCTCCAGCGACTGCACCACGACCCGTTCCACGTTCTGCAGGGCGCGTTGCGCGAGGGCGGCGTCGGGCAGATCCCGGAGCGGATCGACCCCCACGCAGAACAGCACGTCGATCTCACGGTCGGCGCAGGCCCGCAGGATGTCGTGGGCGTCGTAGCCCGGCTCACGGTTCATCAATGGACCCCACGCACGCTCCACCTCGTCGGCCTCCTCGAACGAGCGGCCGCCGGGCAGCAACGACGGGTGCACTCCGGCGCGGAGCGCCCCGCGATCGTTCGCCCGGCGGGTCACGTACGCGAACCGAGCACCGACCTCGCCCGCTGCCCTCCACGCCGCATCGGCGGCACCCTCGCGCTCACCGGCGATCACCACGCCGGCCCCGCCGGCCTCGCGGAGCGCGGCGAGCGCCGCGTCGAGCTCGGCCTCGACCCCACCCCCCAGGACGCGAGGTTCGTCGCCGGGCGCGCACGGCACGTGTTTCGCGATGTCGTGCAACCGGGTCCGACGGGGGTGCAGGACCCAGATCTTCGCCCCGCGCTTGGCGGCCTTGCGCAGCCGCAGGTGCAGGATCGGCACCTCTTGTTCGGCGTCGAGTCCGACGACCAGGATCGCCTCGGCGCGCTCCACGTCCTTGTACGTCACGGCCATGGGCGCGCCGGCAGCGACGCGCTCGACCGTCGAGGGCCCGCCTGCCCGCCGGTGGTCGAGGTCGTTGGTGCGGAACACCGTGCGCGCGAGTTTCGACAGGGCGTAGTAGTCCTCATCCATCAGCCTGCCGCCGGTGAGGATCGCGACGCGACTGCCGTCGGTCCACTCGCCGATCCGCGTGAGCACCTCCCCGAACGAGGCCGGCTCCAGGCCACGATCGCGGATCAGTGGCGTGGTGATGCGATCGGGCGCGTCCGGGAACCGGAACGCGAACCGTCCCTTGTCGCACAGCCATGCATCGTTGACGTCGTAGTTGTCGCGAGCGAGCTGGCGCACCACCTCGCCACGACGGACGTCGACCTTCATGTTGCAGCCGGCGCTGCAATGCGGGCACACGGTGTCGACGCTCGATAGGTCGAACGGTCGCGCCACGAACCGGTACGGCGACGCGGTCAGCGCGCCCACCGGACAGATCTGCACGGTGTTGCCGCTGAACGGGGAGCGGAAGTCCTCGCCCGCCGAGATCGCCACCCGTTCCCCCGGTCCGCGGTCGAACAGCTCGATGAACCGGTCGCCTGAGATCTCGTCACAGAACCGCGTGCACCGGGCGCACAGCACGCAGCGTTCGCGGTCCAGGTTCACCAACGGGGACAGCGGGATGGGCTTGGGGAAGGTGCGCTTGGCCTCTTCGTAGCGGGTGTCGCCGGGCCCGAAAGCCAGCGCCTGGTCCTGCAGCGGGCACTCGCCCCCGCGGTCGCAGATCGGGCAGTCCAACGGATGGTTCAGCAACAGGAACTCGAGGTTGGCCACCTGTGCCTCGTGCACCATCTCGTTCGTGTTCTGGGTGTGCACGGCCATACCGGGCGCCACGGTCACCGTGCACGAGGTCGCCAGTTTGGGCTGTCCCTCGATCTGCACGTAGCACTGGCGGCAGGCGCCGGCGGGTTCGAGCAGTGGGTGGTCGCAGAATCGCGGGATCTCGACGCCCACCTGCTCGGCGGCCCGGATGATCAACGTGCCCGCGGGCACCGTGACCTCCTTGCCGTCGATCGTGAGGGTGACGGTCTGCTCGGGGGCGGCCATCTCAGGAGGCCACCTCCTCGGCCCCGGCGGGAACGGGCTTCAACGGGCACCGGCCCAACCGGACGTGCTCCTCGTACTCGTCGCCGAAGTGCTTGAGGCTGGAGTTGATGACCGACGCGGTGCCGTCGGCGAGCGCGCAGAACGCCCGGAACATGATGTTCGTGCCCATGTCGTGCATCACCGGGATGTCCTGCTCACGGCCGTAGCCGTTCTCCAGCCGGCCCAGGACCCGGGTGGCCCACCAACTGCCCTCGCGGCACGGCGTGCACTTGCCGCAGGACTCCACGGCGTAGAACCGAACCATGCGCTCGGCAGCCTCGACGACGCAGTCGGTCTCGTCCATCACCATGATCGCGCCGGTGCCCAGCAGCGAGCCTGCCTCCGCCACCGACTCGTAGTCCAGGGCCACGTCGATGTGCTCGGCGGTGAGCAGCGGCGTGCTCGATCCCCCGGGGGTGAACGCCTTCAGCCGCCCGCCGCCCAGCATGCCGCCGGCAACCTCTTCGAGCAGGACCCGGAAGGGCGTGCCCATGGCGAGCTCGTAGTTGCCGGGCCGCTCCACCTTGCCGCTGATCGTGAACATCTTCGACCCCGGCGACTTCTCGGTGCCGAGGGAGCGGAACCAGTCCGCGCCTCGCACGACGATGTCGGGCACGTTCATCAGCGTCTCGACGTTGTTGATCACGGTCGGCGACGCGTACAGCCCCTCCACGGCGGGGAAGGGAGGGCGCAGGCGCGGCTGACCGCGCAGCCCCTCCAGCGAGTTCAGCAGGGCGGTCTCCTCCCCGCAGATGTAGGCGCCGGCGCCACGGTGCAGCACGATGTCCAGGTCGTAGTCACTGCCAGCGATCCCGCTGCCCAGGTACCCACCGGCGTAAGCCTCGTCGAGCGCCTGCTGCAGCACGATCGCCTGCCACAGGTACTCGCCTCGGATATAGATGAACGCGGTGTGGCATCCGATCGCCTTGGCCGCGATCGCCGTGCCCTCGATCAACCGATGGGGCTCGCGTTCGCCGAGCTCGCGGTTGTTGCAGGTGCCCGGTTCGGATTCGTCGAAGTTGACCGTGACGTAGGTGGGCTTGCCGGTGTCGCGCGGCACGAACGACCACTTCATCCCCGTGGGGAACCCGGCGCCACCGCGACCGCGCAGCCCGGAGTCCTTCACCAGTTGGATCAGGTCCGGCTCGCTCATGGCGAGCGCCTGTTTCAGCCCGTCGTAGCCGCCGCGCTGGACGTAGCCGTCCAGGCCCACGGCCTCGGGCTGGTCCCAGTGACGGGTGAGGCGGGGCTCGAAGTCCGGGCTCATACCGCTCCCTCGGGCTCGGCCACGGGTGCCTCGAGACCGGCCAGCACGCGGGAGGCGTGCCGGAAGCTCATCATGGTGGGGCCGCGTGAGGGCTCGGGTGTCTCGCCCGCTCGGATCGCGGCGACCAGCTCGCGCATCCGCTCCGGGCTCACCGCATCGAAGTTCGCGAAATCGATCTGGACCGCCGGCGCGAAGTCGCACACGCCGAGGCATTCTTCCTCGTGCACGGTGAACAAGCCGTCATCCGAGACCTCGCCCCCGTGCGGGATGCCGGTCGCCTCGTGCGCCGCCTCGTAGACGTCCTTGCCGCCCCGCAGCATGCAGGCCAGGTTGGTGCAGACGTTGACGAGGTGTTCGCCCGTGGGCTGGAGCCGGTACATCGAGTAGAAGGTGGCGACGGCCTCGACCTCGGCGGTGGTGAGGTCCAACAGGCGCGCGACCTCCTGGAGCCCGTCGCGCGTCACCTGGCCCTCCTCGGACTGGGCGAGGTAGAGCAGCGGCATCACCGCGGATCGCGACCGCCCCTCGGGGTAGCGCCCGATGATGGTGCGGGCCTCCTCGAGCACGCTGCCCTCGAACACGGCCATCAGCGGTCCACCCCGCCCATCACGGGGTCGATCGATGCGATGGCGGCGATCGCGTCGGCCACCAGGTGTCCCTCCACCATCGTGGGGGTCGCCTGCAGGTTCACGAACGAGGGGTCGCGGATCTTCACGCGGTAGGGCTTGTGGTCGCCGTCGGACGTCACCGCGAAGCCCAGCTCGCCGCGAGGGGATTCCACCGCCTGGTAGACCTCACCGGCCGGCACCTCCACGCCCTCGGTCACCATCTTGAAGTGGTGGATCAGCGCCTCCATGGATTCCTCCATGATGTGGCGCAGGTATTCCGGGTCGTTACCGATCCCGTCGGGACCCACCGAGAGCTTGGAGGGCCACCCGACCTTCGGATCCTCGATCATGACCGGGCCCGGTTCCTCGAGCCGCTCCAGGCACTGGCGGATGATCCTCATCGACTCGCGCATCTCCGCGAGTCGGACCTCATAGCGCGCATACGCATCGGCCTGGGTCCGCACCGGCACGTCGAACTCGTAGGTCTCGTAGCCGCAGTACGGCATGTCCTTGCGCAGGTCGGCGGCGACGCCGGCCGACCGCAGCATCGGGCCCGTGACGCCGAGCGCCAGGGCGTCCTCGGCCGTCAGCACCCCCACCCCGACGTTGCGCTCGAGCCAGATCGGGTTGTCGTTGAGCAGCGTCTCGTAGTCGTCGATCCGCTTGGGCATGTCCTCGCAGAACTTCGCGGCTTTGCGGATGCCCTCATCGTTCAGGTCCATGATCACGCCGCCGATCCGGATGTACGCATGGTTCATCCGCAGGCCGGTGATCTCTTCGAAGATGTCCATGAGGACCTCGCGCTCGCGGAAGCCGTAGAGCATCACGCTCACGGCACCGAGCTCGAGCCCGCCGGTGGCCAGCCACACGAGGTGGGAGCTGATGCGGTTGAGTTCGTTCATCAGCACGCGGATCACCTGGGCGCGTGGGGGCGCTTCCACGCCCAGCAGCTTCTCCACGGCCAGGCAGTACCCCAGCTCGTTGAAGAACGGCGAGAGGTAGTCGGCGCGCGTGACGTAGGTGATGCCCTGGGTCCAGGTGCGGTACTCGGTGTTCTTCTCGATGCCAGTGTGCAGGTAGCCGATGATCGGCTTGCACGTCACGACGGTCTCGCCGTCGAGCTCCAGCAGCAGACGCAGCACCCCGTGGGTCGAGGGGTGCTGGGGCCCCATGTTGATGATCATCGTCTCTGCTCTGAGCTCGCCGCTGGGCGAGACCCGGAACTCGCCCTCGGACGAGACCAACTCGGGGGCGGGATCGAGCTGTGCGGCGTCCCTCGGCGTGTCCGGCATGTGGGTCACGTCGTGGTTCGGGTATCGACCGGCGGGATGAACGCACCGTGGTAGCGGGTGTTCACGCCGCCGAGCTCCTCGGTCTTGAGCAACGGGTGGCCCTCCCACCCGTCGGGGAGCAGGATGCGGGTGAGGTCGGGATGGCCCTCGAACGCGATGCCGAAGAAGTCGTAGACCTCGCGCTCGTGCCAGTTGGCGGTCGGGAACATCGGCGTGACCGTGGGCATCGTGGCGTCACCCTCGGCGAGCCCCACCTTCACCCGGAGGCGATGGAGGTGTTCCATCTAACGGAGCTCGTAGACGACCCAGAAGCGCGGGTCCTTGCCGGGCCAGTCGGTCGCGGTGAGGCTGGACAGGAACCCGAACGACAGGTCGGGCTCGTCGCGCAACCAGCCCAGCGTCTCGAGCAGCGCCTCGCGCGCGACCACGGCGGTGACCTCCTCGCGCGCCACGATCGTGTCCGGGCACCGCTCGCGCACGCGCTCCGCGATCTGCGCGGGGTTCACTTGAAGGGCTCCGTGGTCCGCACCTTCTCCTGCAGCTTCAAGATGCCGTACATCAGCATCTCGGGCTTCGGAGGACATCCCGGGACGTAGATATCGACCGGGACGATCGTGTCGACGCCCTGCACCACGGCGTAGTTGGTGAACATCCCGCCAGCAGAGGCGCACACGCCCATGGAGATCACCCACTTCGGCTCGGGCATCTGGTCGTAGATCGTCCGGAGAACAGGCGCCATCTTCTGCGACACCCGGCCGGCCACGATCATGAGGTCGGCCTGGCGGGGGGATGCCCGGAACAGCTCCATGCCCCACCGCGACAGGTCGTAATCGCCGGCACCCGTGGCGATCAACTCGATGGCACAGCAGGCCAGGCCAAACGTCAGCGGCCACATCGATTGCTTGCGGGCCCACCGGACGGCCCTGTCCATGGTTGTCAGCAGGATGCCCCGGCGGATCTCGTCCTCGTCGTCCTCCTGGCCGGCTTGGCCCCGGCCCGTGTGGAGGCCCTCGAGCCGCTCAACC
>DATLPI010000015.1:0-2422 GCA_035535815.1 Actinomycetota bacterium
TGGCCCTTCGAGCAACTCCTCCACCACGACCGTCTCGCCGGCCTCGCCGAACGCACCGCCCTCGAGACAATCGCGGATCGCCTGCTCGGCGGCCGATGACTCCATGGCCACCGTGACACCTTTGCCGGCCGCGAGCCCGTCGGCCTTCACCACCGCGCGCCCCCCGAGTTCGCGGACGAACGCGCCCGCGGGGCCGACCTCGGTGAACGTTCCCGCGCGGGCGGTGGGGATGTCGCCGGCCTCCATCACGTGCTTGGACCACGACTTGGAGCCTTCTAGGCGAGCGGCGTCGGCACCCGGTCCGAAGGCCGGGACACCCATCTCGCGCACCCGGTCGGCCAACCCGGCCACCAAGGGGGCCTCGGGACCCACCACGACCAGATCCGGGGTGAGTTGGTCAACCAGCTTGACCAACTGTTCGACGTCGTCGGCCGCCACGTCGTGGCAGGTGGCGAGCTGCGTGATGCCGGCGTTCCCGGGGGCGACGTGCAGCTCGGAGACGAGCGGGCTCCGCGCCAGCCCCCACGTCAGGGCGTGTTCCCGGCCCCCTCCGCCGACGACGAGGACCTTCACGCGCCGCTCACTCGACGGGCAGACTCTGTTCGCGGGCGGGGCCCACGCTGACCACGCCGACGGGGACGCCGACCAGCTCCTCCATGCGGCGCACGTACGCCTGGGCTTGCTTGGGCAGGTCCTCGAACGACTGGCATTCGTCGATCTCTTCCTGCCAGCCCTCGAGCTCTTCATAGATCGGGCTGGCGTCGTGGAAGACCGACTGGTGCGGCGGCATGTCGTCGAAGCTCTGGCCGTAGGCGCGATAGCCGGTGCAGATCTTCACGGTCTCCAGACCGCTCAACACATCCAGTTTCGTGACCAGCAGCTCGGTGAGCCCGTTGAGCCGCGCCGCGTACCGACCCAGGCAGGCGTCGAACCATCCGCAGCGACGCTTGCGCCCCGTGACCGTGCCGAACTCCTTCCCCCTCGTTCCGAGACGCTCGCCGACGTCGTCGAGCAGCTCGGTGGGGAACGGACCCGCCCCCACTCGCGTGATGTAGGCCTTCATGATGCCGACGATGCGTTCGGCCCACCCCGGTCCGATCCCGGCGCTGGCGAACGCGCTGCCGGCCACCGGGTTCGACGAGGTGACGAACGGGTACGTGCCGTGGTCGAGGTCCAACAGCACACCCTGCGCGCCTTCGAACATCACGTGCTTGCCGTCCTCGAGCGCGTGGTAGAGCAGCGACGACGTGTCGACCACCATCGGCTGGATGCGATCGGCCAGGGCCATGTACTCATCGACGATGCGCTCGGCATCGAGCGGCAACCGGTTGTAGATCTTCGTCAGGATGAGGTTCTTCTCGCGCAGGACCACCTCGAGCTTCTCCCGGAAGATCTTCTCGTCGAACAGGTCCTGGATGCGCAGGCCGATCCGGGCCGCCTTGTCACCGTAGGCAGGACCGATGCCGCGTTTGGTGGTGCCGAGGGCGTTCTTGCCCAGGAACCGCTCGGTGACCTTCTCCAACTCCAGGTGGTAAGGCATGATCATGTGCGCGTTGCCGCTCACGACCAGCCGGGAGACGTCGACGCCGGTCTCGCGGACGGCGTCCATCTCCTTGAGCAGGTGGCGCGGATCCACGACGACACCGTCGGCGATCACCGACGTGATGTGTGGATAGAGGATGCCCGAGGGGATCAGCTGGAGCTTCAACAGCCGACCCTCGGCGATCACCGTGTGGCCCGCGTTGTTGCCACCCTGATAGCGAACCACGAAGTCCATGCCGTCCGCGAGGTAGTCGACCGCCTTGCCCTTGCCCTCGTCTCCCCACTGGGTCCCGAGCACGATGGAGGCAGGCATGAGGCCCGTAGTCTACCGAGCGGGCCACAGCCCTCCACCTTCGACGATGCGAACCCTCACCCAGCGCGAACTGAACCGCGCACTGCTGGCCCGCCAGGGCCTGCTGGAGCGACTCGAACCGCCGCTGCCTCGGTTCGTGGAACGGATCGGTGGGCTTCAGACCCAGTACGCGCCCAGCGGCTACATCGGGAGCTGGTCGCGCCTGGAGGGGTTCGAGCGTGACCAGCTGACGCGGGCGTTGGAACGTAGGACGGTGGTGCAAGCCACCCTGATGCGCAGCACGATCCACATGATCTCCCGACGCGACTACTGGCCGATCGTCACCGCGGTCCGGGAGCATCGGCGCCGGTGGTGGCTGCAGGCCACACGTCATGCCGTGAGCGAACGCAACCTCGAGGCCTGCGCCGGCCGGATCCGGGCTGCGCTCGCCGATGGCCCGCAACGCCGATCCGCCCTGATGAAGGAACTCGGCTTGGACTCGAGGACGTGGAACGGTGCCACGGGGTGGCTCGATCTCGTCCGGGTGCCGCCGAGCGGAACCTGGGAGCGGCGCAGAGCCGACCTCTA
>DATLPI010000016.1:0-6381 GCA_035535815.1 Actinomycetota bacterium
CTCCTCGCGCAGCTTGAGGTCGAGCGCGCCGAGCGGCTCGTCGAGCAGCAGCACGGACGGTTGGTTGGCCAGGGCTCGAGCCAGCGCGACGCGTTGGGCCTGACCGCCGGAGAGCTCGCGTGGGTACCGCTTGCCGTAGCCCACGAGCCGCACCGCCGACAGGGATTCCTGCACACGTTGTTCGACCTCGCGTCTCGCGAGCTTCTTGCGCTGCGGACCGAACGCCACGTTCTGGGCCACGGTCATGTGCGGGAACAACGCGTAGGACTGGAACACCATGTTGGTGTCGCGTTCGTGAGGCGCCAGGCGCGAGGCGTCGCGTCCGTCCACGAGGATCCGGCCTTCGGTCGGAGTCTCGAAGCCGGCGAGCATCCGCAGCGTGGTGGTCTTGCCGCATCCGCTCGGCCCCAGCAGTGAGAAGAACTCCCGGCGCCCCACGTCGAAGCTGATGCCGTTGACGGCGACGACCTCGCCGAAACGCTTCACGACGTGGTCGAGGGACAACGCGACGCCGTCGCCGGCGCCGTCTTGGACAACGGCCGCATCCCCTCCGACGTGCTCGGTTTCGGTACTCACGCGTTCCTCCTCATGACGTCGCCTGCAGACGCCGGATCTTCGCCATCCGGTAGCCGATCCACGCCACCGCGCCGGACAGCACCAGCAACATGAAGCTCATCGCCGACCCCACGCCGCGGTTGCCCGATTCCAAGATCGCTTCCTGGATCGCGTTGCCGATCATGTAGCCGCTGGTGCCACCCACCAACGCCGGCGCCGCGAACTCCGAGTACAGCGGGATGTACACCAGGATGATCGCGACGAAGATCCCCGGCGCCGCCAGCGGCAGCAGGATCTTGCGGCATCGCGTGAAGAACGACGCGCCCAGGTCGTCGGCGGCCTCCAGCAGGTCGGGGTCGACCGCCTTCAGCGCGGCGTAGATCGGGATCGTGGTGAACGAGATATAGGTGGTGGAGAGCACGATCACCACGGCGGTCGAGCTGAACAACAGCGAGTCGATCGGTTTGTCGATCAGTCCGATCGTTTGCAGCGTCCAGTTGATCACCCCGCCGCGTCCCAGGATCATCCGCCAGGCGTAGATCCGGATCAGCGGATTGAGCTCTTCGGCGATCACCAGCATCAGCAGGAGCAGGAGTTCGAACCGCGGAGGCGTGCGCATGGCCAGGATGTAGGCGAGCGGCAGGCCGATCGCGAGCATGATCAGCATCGAGATCGTGCAGATCATCACGGTGGTGAGCATGACCTTGCCGTACGTGGGGTCGGTGAGGATCGACGTGTAGTTGTCGAACGTCCAGCCGCCGGCGCCCGCGAGCGAGGCCTTCTGGAAGCTGTAGTACAGCAGGATGAACATCGGCCCGAGGAACAGCGCCAACAGGACCATGGTGGGCGCGATCGAATAGATCGGACCCGCCCACCGGCCCTTCGGCCGTGCGCGTGAGGTGTCCTCGGTGGACGGCGCGATCGGGGGCGCGGTCGCTACCACAGCATGTCCATCGGGTCGTCGTTGGCGGCCATCTTCTTCGAGCGGCGGC
This sequence comes from Actinomycetota bacterium, assembly GCA_035535815.1. Lineage (GTDB taxonomy): Bacteria > Actinomycetota > UBA4738 > UBA4738 > HRBIN12 > JAOUEA01. The sequence continues at coordinate 1,548 of DATLPI010000016.1, forward strand.
GCCAGAGCCGCCACGCCACGTACACGATCAGCAGCTGCGCCAGCGACACCAGCGTCGAGATCGCGTTCACGATGGGCACGTTCTGCGCGTGCCGCAACGTGGAGAACACCCAGATCGGGAAGGTGAGCTCGAAGCCGCCTACGAAGAAGCTGATCACGAAGTTGTTGAACGAGTAGCTGAAGGCCAGGATCGCCGCGGCGGCGAGCGCCGGCACGAGGTGGGGCAGCGTGATGTAGCGGAGCACCTCGCGGTTCGTGGCCCCGAGGTCGCGCGCCGCTTCCTCCATCCGGTGATCGAAGCGGACCAGCCGCGCCGTCACGATGGCGGCCACGAGCTGGAACGCCACCACGATGTGCATCACGGCGATCGTCCGCAGGTTCAGCGGCACCTTCAACTTCGAGAAGAACAACAGCGCGCCGACCGCCAGGATCAGCCACGGCACGATCAGCGGACCGGCGCCCAGCGCCGCGACGCTGCCCCGGCCCTTGTAGCGGAACCGCGTGGTCGCGAACGCCGCCATCGTCCCCAGGATCAGGGCGATCGGCGTGACGACGAGCGCCACGGCGAGGGAGTTCTTCAGCGACTCACGCACCAGCGGGTTCTGGAGGGCTTCGCGGTACCACTCCAGGGTGAATCCCTTGAACGGCAGCGCGATCACGATCGAGTCGTTGAACGAGAACAGCGCCAGGATCAGCAACGGGCCGTAGAGGATCACCACCACGATCGCCAGGAACACCCAGCGGGTGATGGCGGCGGCGCGCGCTCGTCCCTCGCGCCCGCCCAGCGCGAAGCCACGAGCCCGCTGGTCGCCGGCCGTCGCCCCGGGTTCGATCTTCGTCGTGGTGGCGCTCACCGGCCCCCCGTCATGCCGACTTGATCTGACGCATCGCGTCCAGCCACACGTCGTAGTTGCCGGCGATCTGGGTGGGGATCGCGTCGGCGAGCCAGCTGGGATCGTCCATCTTCAGCTTGTCGATCGTCTCCTTGTCGAGGACCGCCAGCGTCTTCTCGTTCGAGGCCAAGTAGTTCCACTTCTCTGCGAAGTACTTCTGGATGTCGGTGGACAGGAAGTGGTTCAGCCAGGCGTAGGCCGCGGGGATGTTCTGGGCGTTCGCGGAGATCCCCATCCCGCACATCCAGGTCAGGGTCCCCTCCTCGGCGAACTGGAAGTCGATGTCCATACCGTCCTTGGCCAGGGTGTCTTCGTAGCCGGGGAAGGACGCCGCCGCCATGATCTCCTCGTTGCGGTAGAGGCTGAGGAAGTCGGAGTCGCCTTCGAAGAACGCACGGAACTGGTCCTTGTGCGCGATGAAGTAGTCGGCTACTTGTTGGACCTGCTCATCGGTGAGGTTGTACGGGTCCTCGAACCCCATCGCGAGAGCGCCGATCGCGATGGCGTAGTACGGCGTGCCATCCATCGCCACCTCTCCCTCGAGCGCCGGGTCCTCGAAGAGCTGCTTGTAGGACGTGACGCCCGCGGGGAACAGGTCCGGGTTCGACACGACACCGGCCGGGCCACCCTGAGCGACCGCCACCCACGTCTGCCCGTCGGCCTCGCCGCCGGACTTGAAGGCCGGGTACACCGAGTCCCAATCGGTGAGCTCCGCGGTGTCGAGCGGCATCAGGACCCCTGACGAGGTGTAGCGAGGCACCTCGCGGATGCAGACCTCGACGACGTCGGTCTGGAAGCCGGCTTCAAGCTTCGTCAGCGCCTCGTCGCCGCTGCCGAAGGCTGCGGTCTGCACGTCGAGGTCGGGATACTCGGCTTCGAACGGATCCAGGACCTCCGGGATCAACGAGTCCTCGAAGGCGAACACGCGGAGGGTGCCGGAGGGCTCCCCGGACGCGGCCGAGGCCTGATCGCCGTCACCCTCGTCATCGCCGGAGCTGGAACACGCTGCCCCGATCAGGGCCATCACCAGCACGACGACAGCTCCGAGACGCCACGTCCTCCCCCTATCTCCGTTCATCCGGTTCCTCCCTCTCATGCTGCCTTGAACTCACGGTAGACATCGAGCCATTGGTCGTAGTTGTCCGGCAATTGCAGGGCGATGGCAGCATCGAGCTGCGTGGGGTCGTCCAGGCCCAGTTCCTCCACCAGCGCCGGCTTGAGCACGTCGAGCGTCCGCTGGTCCGAGACCAGGTAGGTGTAGCTCTCGGCGTAGAAGGACTGCGTCTGCGGAGAGATGTAGTGGTTCATCGCGGCGTAGGCCGCGTCCACGTTCTGCGCGTTGGCCGACAGCGACATCCCGCAGATCCAGGCGAGCGAGCCCTCACCCGGCACGAATTCCACCGGGATGCCCTCGCGGGTCATCGCTGCCCGGTAGTCGTGGTAGCCGAAGCCGGCGATGATCTCGCCGGTGCGGTACAGACTCAGGAAGTCGGCGTCGCCCTTGAACAGGGCCCGGATCGCCGACTTGTGCTCGATCAGGTAGTCCTTGATCTCGGTGAGGTCGTCCTCGGTCAGCGCGAACGGGTCTTCGTGGCCCAGGGCGAGCGCCGTGATCGCGATCACCGTGGTCGCGCTGTCTTCCAGCGTCACCTCGCCGGCCAGCGCGGGATCCTCGAACAGGTCCCGGTAGGAATCCACCCCTTGGGGTACCTCCTCGGGGTTGTAGATGATCCCCGAGGTGCCGCCGACGTTGGGGATCATGTACACCTCGCCGTCCACCATGACGCCCTCTTGATCCTTGAGCGAGGGGAACAGCGTGTCCCAGGCCTCGATGCGGCTCGTGTCGATCGGTTGCAGCAATCCGAGGTCGACCATGCGTCCCGTCTCCTCGGTGCAGACGTTGATCACATCGGCCTGGAACCCGTTCTGCAACTTGGTCACCGCTTCGTCGTTGCTGCCGAAGACCGCCGTCCGGACGTCCAGGTCCGGGTTGGCCTCGAGGAACGGATCGATCACCTCGGGAACGAAGTTGTCCTCGTAACCGAACAAGGTGACGGTGCCTGTGGGAGGACCTTCACTCGTTCCCCCCTGGGTGGGCTCCTCATCGCCGCCGCTGGAACACGCGGCCGCCACCAAGCCCATCACGAACACCAGCACGACTAGCCGACGACGCATCCCGGTTCCTCCCCTCGCCCCCTAGATGTACGCACGCACCATGCTCCGCAGATTGAAAGCTGTCAACGGTCAACAATCATGCAACCGGCGGCACCGGCGGTGCGTCGGCGAGGTCGTACCAGTCCCCGCCCCCCAGCTCGCCGCCGTCGACGATCACCGTCTGGCCGCTGATGAAGGCCGCGTCGTCGCTGGCGAGGAAGAGCACGGCCATGGCCTGGTCCCGTGGGACCCCCGCCCTGCGGAGCGGGATCTTCCTTAGGTAGTCGTGCTGCAAGCGGCGCATGTCCTCGTCCGTGCGCATGAGCTCCTCGGTCTCCGGGGTGACCGTCTGGCCGGGGGCGACGCAGTTCGCCCTGATGCCGAGGTGGCCGAGCTCGTGGGCCGCGGCATTCGTGAGCGCCACCAGTGCGGCCTTCGAGGCGTTGTACGGCGCTTCCGGCGATTCGTTCTTGAAGGCGTTGGCGCTGGCGATGTTCACGATGGCCCCGCCGCCGTGCTCGACCATGTGCGGCGCGATCACCTGCATCGTCGCCAGCGGCGCACGCGCGTTCACCGCGAACGTCAGATCGAACGTCTCGCGGGTGACGTCCATGAGCGGTCCACCCGGCATCACGCCGGCGCAGTTCACCAGCGCGTGCACGCGACCGAGGTGTTCGATCGCCGCGCGCGCCATGACCTTCGCGGCGTCGAAATCGGCGAGATCCACGGCGTGGGTCGCGACCCGGTCCGGTGCCAGCGTCCTCGTCTGTTGGAGACCGTCGTCACGAACGTCGGCCGCGAACACGCGAGCGCCCTCGTCGAGGAACGCCTGGACGATCCCACGACCGATGCCCTGGGCGGCGCCGGTGACCACGACACCGCGGTCGGTGAACCGCGCCACCTACGGCACCTCCGGCAGGTGCATCGGATGACCGGCCACGCCGAGGTCGGCGATCGACAGCGTGGTCCCGCCCACGTTCGAGACGACGACCCGATCCAGATCAGCTCCGACCCAAGCGATATTGGTGGGCGCATCCAGCGTTGAAGCGAGGTGGTCGTCCACCACGAGCTCCGTTGCCCCGTCGGGGGTGATGCGTACGAGCCCGTCCGGACGGTAGAGCGTGACCCAGTAGTTCCCCTCGGCGTCGAGCGCGATCCCGTCGGCGTCGGTGTCGGGCAGCGTCGCGATCGTCTCGGGCGCTCCCGCCGATCCGTCGCCCCCGATCGCCACGCTGACGATGCGTTCGGCCTTCGCCTCCACGACGACGAGCGCGCCGCCATCGGGCGTCACCAGACACCCGTTCGGGTAGGCGGGGACGGCGGTGCTCCAGCGTTCGGCGTCGCCACCGCCCGGCGCGATGCGCACGATCTCGGGCCGGCCCTCCTCTCCCGAGCACGTGACGTACAGGGCGCCGTCGGGACCGAACGCCGCGACGTTCGGACAGTCCATGTCGCCGCCGTCCACGCCCCGCGCATAGGTGTCCACGACACCCGTCGACGGATCGAGCCGGGCGATCTCGCCCTTGCCCGCGTCGCACGCGTACACCCGGCCCTGCCCGTCCACCGCGAGCCCCAGCATCGATCCGCCGGACGAACCCACCTGGGTCAACGTGCCGTCCAGGGTCACGGCGTAGAACTCGCCGCGTTCTCCGCCCGCATAGACGAGGCCGTCGACGGGGTTCCAGGTCACTCCCTCCGGATGGTTCAAGCCTTCGACGAGGTCGTCGAACCGATCGAGCATCTAGCGCCTCCTTCGTCGGGTGCCGCCGGCGTCCCGCAGGACCTCGC
>DATLPI010000017.1:0-3153 GCA_035535815.1 Actinomycetota bacterium
GTCCGGGCGAAGACCTCCGGCTCACGTACCGATACCTCGACCTGCGCCGGCCCGAGATGACGAAGGTGCTGGCGATGCGGGCTCGCATCGTGCAGTTGATGCGGGAGCACATGGACGGACTGGGGTTCGTCGAGATCGAGACCCCCTTGTTGACGCGAAGCACTCCGGAGTGCTCGCGCGACTTCCTGGTGCCGAGCCGCCTGCAGCCGGGCACCTTCTACGCGCTGCCGCAATCGCCGCAACAGCTGAAGCAGATGCTGATGGTGGGCGGCCAGGACCGGTACTACCAGATCGTGCGCTGTCTCCGCGACGAGGCCTCGCGCGCCGACCGCGGGTTCGAGTTCACCCAGCTCGACGTGGAGATGAGCTTCGTCACCGAAGAAGACCTGATCGCCCTGATCGAGCCGCTGTACGCGCGGATCGTCCAGGACATCGCGGGGGTCGAGGTGGCCCAGCCGTTCCCGCGCATGACCTACGCCGAGATGATGCAGCGGTACGGATCGGACAAGCCCGACCTGCGATACGGCATGGAACTCGTGGATCTCGGCCCGGTGTTCGCGCGGACCGGGTTCAACGCGTTCGCGAAGGTGCTGGCCGACGGAGGCGCCATCAAGGGCCTGGCGGCGCCGGGCGCGGGGTCGTTCTCGCGCAAGGAGCTCGACAAGCTGATCGAAGAGACGAAGGGCCGTGGGGCCGCCGGTCTCGTGTGGCTCGTCGTCGAAGCGGGCGGCGCGGTCCGGTCGCCGGTGGAGAAGTTCCTGAGCCCTGAGGAGATCGCCGGCATCGTGGCGGCGACCGAGGCATCCGAAGGCGACCTGGTGTGCATCGTCGCCGATCGCCCCGACCGGACGAACGTCGCCCTCGACGGCCTCCGGCGCGACCTCGCGGTCAAGCTCGACCTCATCCCCGAGAACGCCTGGACGTTCTGCTGGATGGTGGAGCCACCGCTGTTCGAGTGGAGCGACGAGGAGGGGCGCTGGGTGTCGGTGCACCACCCGTTCACCTCGCCGGAGGGCGATGACCTCACGCCGGAGACCGCGAAGGCTCGGGCCTACGACCTGGTGCTGAACGGGTTCGAGATCGGTGGCGGCAGCATCCGGATCCATCGAGCCGACGTCCAACGACGGATCTTCGAGAACCTCGGCCTCACCGGCGAACAGATCGACGACGAGTTCGGCCACTTGATCGGTGCGCTCCGGCTCGGCGCGCCCCCCCACGGCGGGATCGCGATGGGGGTCGATCGTCTCGTGATGATCATGGCGGGCAAGGATGCGATCCGTGACGTCATCGCGTTCCCGAAATCCCAGTCGGGCGGCGACCCACTCACCGGCGCTCCCGCCCCGGTGGATGACCACCAACTCCGCGAGCTCGGCATCCGTCTGGCGCATGCGCCGAAGGCAGCCGAACCCGCGACGACCCAGGAGGATGTCGATGGCTGAGCTCACGCCCGAACAACTCGCGGTCTTCGGTCCGCCGAACCTGGCCTACCTCGCCACGATCAACGAGGACGGCTCACCGCACCTGTCGCCGCTGTGGGCCGACACCCGCGACGGCATGATCGTGCTCAACACCGCCGACGGCCGCGTGAAGGTCGAGAACGTTCGGCGCGATCCGCGCGTGTCGGTGGCGATCCACGACAAGGAGCATCCACATCCGCCGATCGCGGTCGTCGGCACCGTCGTCGACATCACCACCGAGGGCGCAGACGAGCACATGCAGGCGCTCGCCCTCGCCTACGACGGCGAGGCGTGGACCCCGGTCGAGGGTCAGGTGCGGCTCCTGCTGGTGATCAGACCCGACCACGTCCTCGGCTGGACGTAGGGAGCGGGCCGGGGATGCGCGAACGCCCGTGAGCGATCAACCGCTCGCCGCGCGCATGCGCCCTCGGACGTTCGAGGAGTACGAAGGGCAGGCCCACCTGGTGGGCGAGGGCACCGCGCTCTCGCGGTTGCTCGCCGGCGGCAACCTGCCCTCGATCATCCTCTGGGGACCTGCGGGCACCGGCAAGACCACCTTGGCGCATCTGCTCGCCAACGCGGTGGGCGCCGATCTGATCCAGCTCTCGGCGGTCTCTTCCGGCGTGGCCGACGCGCGCAAGGTGATGCAGGGCGCCAAGGGCGGGATGTTCCGCACGGTGTTGTTCGTCGACGAGGTGCATCGCTGGTCGAAGGCCCAGCAGGACGTGCTGCTTCCGGCGGTGGAAGAGGGCACCGTCACGCTGATCGGCGCCACCACCGAGAACCCCTATTTCTCGCTGAACACCCCGTTGCTCTCGCGCTGCCTCCTGCTGCGGCTCGATCCGCTCGGTGACGAGGAGCTCGCCACGTTGCTCCGCCGCGCGCTCGCGGACGAAGACCGTGGCCTGGGCCGTCACCAGCTCACGATCGCGGATGACGCCCTCGCGCATCTGGTGACCGTGTCGGGCGGCGATGCTCGGGTGGGGCTCACCGGGTTGGACGCGGCCGCCCTCGCCGCGGTGCAGGCAGGGGCCACCGAGATCACCCGGGACGTCGCCGCCGACGCCGTGCAGAAGAAGGCCATCGTCTACGACCGTCAGGGCGATGCGCACTACGACGTGATCAGCGCGTTCATCAAGTCGATCCGCGGCTCCGATCCCGACGGTGCGCTCTTCTGGCTCGCCCGGATGATCGAGGCCGGCGAGGACCCGAGGTTCATCGCCCGGCGCCTGATCGTCCACGCCAGCGAGGACATCGGGCTGGCCGACTCCGTGGCGTTGGTGGTGGCGATCGCGGCCGCCCAGGCCGTCGAGCACGTGGGACTGCCCGAGGCGCGCCTCAATCTGGCGCATGCCACGATCTACCTGGCGACGGCCCCGAAGTCCAACAGCGTCTACACCGCGATCTCGCGAGCGATGGAGGACGCGCCCGGTGCGGACCCGGTGCCGTTGCACCTGCGCGACGCCAGCTACCGGGGGGCGAAGCAGCTCGGCCACGGTGAGGGTTACCGCTACCCCCACGATTTCCCGGGACATGCGGTGGACCAGGAGTACCGCCCCACCACGTTCCAGGGCAAGCGGTACTACGAGCCGTCGGGCCAGGGACGTGATGTCCCCCGGATCCCCGGGACGGGCCAGAAGGCCGAGGAGCAGACCGAGGATCGGGACGAGTGAGCGGCGGTGTCCGGGTCGCCCGC
>DATLPI010000018.1:0-5262 GCA_035535815.1 Actinomycetota bacterium
AGGTTCCCGGTCTCGAACATCACCGGCATGTTCCTGTCGGGCGGGCTCCTGTACTACACGGTCTCGGGCGACAGTAGGCTCTTCTACCGTTACTTCACACATCAGACACCGATCGTGGGAGCAGAGACATTCATCGCGGACAGCGGCGGGATCGACTGGTCGGACGTGCAGGGCATGACCTTCGCCGAGGGCCGGATCTACTTCTCCAGGGCCAACGGCAACCTCTACCGGATCACCTTCGAGAACGGGGCGCCTGTCGCCGGCACGGAGCACTTGGTTGACAGCTCCGTCGATTGGCACTCGCGTGGGTTGTTCTTCAGGGGCTGAGCCGGGTGCCCTGATGTCGCGTTTCCGGATGACCGCGCTGGCGGTCCTGGCGATCGTGACAACTCAACTGGCGATCAGCCCCGTTGTGGCGCGCCCGCTGGGCGTGGAGACCGCCGCCCGCCCGGCCCGGCCGAACATCGTCCTGATCCTGTCCGACGACCAACGGGTGGACATGATGGGCGCGATGCCGACCGTCCGGTCGAGGCTGATCGATCGAGGCGTCTCGTTCAGCAACGCGTACGTGGTGGACCCCTTGTGCTGCCCGTCGCGAGCGACGATCCTTCGCGGTCAGTATTCGCATACCACGCGGATCTACGGCATCTCGCGCCCCTACGGTGGGGCCGGGTTGTTCAAAGAGCGCGGGCTGGAGCGGTCCACGATCGCGACATGGCTGCAGGGGGCGGGCTATCGCACCGCTTTGATCGGCAAGTACCTGAACGGCTACGACTCGACGTCCTCGGTCGAGCCGGGATGGAGCGTGTGGAACGCCTTGGTCGACACGACCGAGCAGGACCAGTACTACGGGTACCGGCTCAACACGAACGGCCACACGACCTCCTTCGGCAGCGCTCCCGAGGACTACTCGACCGACGTGCTCGCAGCTCGAGCCGACGATTTCATCCGGACGACGCCCGCGAAGAAACCACTCTTCCTGTACTTCGCCCCTACGGCGCCGCACCTGCCGGCGGAGCCGGCGCCCCGTCACCTCGACGATCCGCGTTGCAGCGACGCTGCGAACAGCGGCTATGTCCCCGGACAGACCGGCTCGCCTCCTTCGTTCAACGAAGCGGACCTCGGGGACAAACCCGGCTGGGTGGGCAGGAAGGACCTCCTCGACGCCGCAGCCCAGTCAGCGACGTGGATCCAGATCTGCCGCACGTTGCTCGCCGTGGACGACGCGGTTCGGACCATCCTGACGGCGCTCGCCGATACCGGGCGGATCAACGACACCCTGATCGTCTACACGTCCGACAACGGACTGCTCCGAGGCGAGCACCGCCTCATCTACAAGAAGGCGGCCTACGAGGAATCGATCCGGGTCCCGATGGTGATCCGGTACGACGGCTTCACCCCTCACGGAGCGATCGAGGACCGGTTCGCGCTCAACGTCGACCTCGCCCGAACCTTCGTCGATGCGGCCGGCGTCGAGGCGGGCGTGCACCAACAAGGCCGGAGCCTGCTTCGATTGCTCGACGGCTCGGCGCCCGACTGGCGGACGCAGTTCCTGGTGGAGCATGCGGATCCGCCCGCCGGCGCCGGGGGGGACCGATACGTGCCGACCTACTGCGCGATCCACGGGCCGCGATACGTGTACGTGGCCCTCACCACCGGCGAAGAGGAGCTCTACGATCTGCGAACAGACCCGTATCAGCTCCAGAACCTGCTCTCCGGACCACCGGGAACGTGGCCGCCGAACATATCTTCGCGACGTGACGACCTGTACGCGCGCCTGTTCCTCGGAGCGAAGGGGGCGAAACCGCTGTGCCACCCCCTGCCGCCCGACTACTCGCCGCCCCCGGCATAACCTACGCTCGGTCCGTTGTTTCGTGACGGCAGTTGGTCGACACTGTCTACATGAGCAAAGAGCCCGAGCCGCCCAGAACACCGCAGCCGAGCTTCATCGCGCCGGGAGCTTCGGTCCCGTTCGAAGGCTCTCCCCGGAAGCCGAAGGACAAGCGGCTGATCAGCCGGATGCGGGCCTGGTTCCGCAAACCTCCTGGGAGGCACGACAGCTACGTGTCGAACGTCACCAACCCGGATGACCGGCGCTACATCCCCAGGGAATAGCCACCGATCCCGCGACGCGACACTCCTTGGAACCCCTGCTCGCGTATGGCTCAAGCGCGGCTCCACATGAGCCGATTCCCCGGGGAGCGGCTACCAACGGAGAGGAACGACCATCACCGGGAACTCGGAGCGCCTCGCGGGCGCATGGCGGACACTGGATCGCCGAGGTTCGTTGCTGCTCATCGGCCTCCTCGTGGTCCCGGGCGTCCTCATCGGGGTCGCCCGCGCGGTGCCGGCCATCGACCCTGTGCTCGAGTCGGTGGTGTTCCACCTGTACATCGTCAGCGCGATCGCCGCACTCGCGTTCATCGTCGCGCTCGTGACTGCGGTCTTCGCCGCGAGGGACGGCCGGCTCGCCCCGGTATGGATCGCGTTCGGCTGCGTGGCGGTGGGTTGCATGATGCTCGGGCACGGGGTCACCACGCCCGGCGTGTTCGGCCGGCCGATGAACATGTGGATCGCTCGGCTGCCGGTGCTCGCCCTGACGGCGTTCGCGGTGAGCCTCGCCTGCGCGACCCGGATCGATCGCGCCGACCGCACACGGAACGCGGGCCGGATGCGGACCGGGTTGGTCATCATCGGCGCCGGTATCGTCGCCATGACGATCGCGATCGCGATCGATCCCACGATCCTGTCCGGCTCAGCCCCGGTGTGGGGGGAAGGGACGATCAAGCTGGTGTTGCTGGGCGCGAGCGCCGTGCTCCTCCTGCTCGTCGGCGCCGTGCACTGGAACCGCTGGCGACTCGGTCGCGAGCGGATCGAGCTGGCGCTGGTCCTGGCGAGCTGGCTCGCGATGGCCGCCCTCCTGTCGCTGGCATATGGGCAGCTCTGGCGCGTCTCCTGGTGGGACTACCACGTGTATCTCTTGGCCGGGTTCCTCGCGGCGGCGTGGGCCGTGGTCGCGGGCTACCGCGAGGTCCGAACGCTGCAGGGCGCGGTCGGCGCGATCGCCGTCCACGATCCCGTGGAGCAGGTGGGTCGTCGCCAGCCGGACGCCCTCCACGCGCTGATCGCGGCGGTCGAGGTCAAGGATCCCTATACGCACGGCCACTCTGCGAGGGTCGCCGACCTGTCGACGCGGATCGCGTTCACGCTGTCGCTCTCGCCCGAAGCGGTGCGGGGGCTGCACCAGGGAGCGTTCCTGCACGACGTGGGCAAGATCGGGGTTCCCGACCATGTTCTGAACAAAGAGGGTTCGCTGGACGACGAGGAGTGGGAGCTGATCAGGCGCCACCCGGAGGTGGGTTGGGAGCTCGTGAGCCGGGCCGATTCCCTGCGCGGAGCGCTGTCGGCGATCAGGAACCATCACGAACGGTGGGATGGATCCGGCTATCCCGATCGACTCGCGCAGCGAGACATCCCCCTGCCCGGACGCATCGTGGCCGTCGCCGATGTCTGGGACGCGTTGACGTCCGACCGTGCCTATCGCCCGGCGTGGGCCCTGGACCGCGCGCTGTCGCACATCGCCGCCGGCAGCGGCAGCTTGTTCGACCCCGAGTGCGTCGAAGCGTTCCTGCACCTGATGGAGCAGGAAGGGCTGACGGCGGAGCGAGCCTCGCTCGATCGGTCCGCGCTCGAGAAGGACGGCGCGTGTCACGACGACTCGTCCATCCCCACCGTGCGCCCGACCGCTACGTCCTGACCCACCCCCCCAAGTCCCGACCGACCGCGCGCTTCCGAGCCAGGAGGCTATGGGTCCCACACACCTTGACCGTCGCGCTCAGCCGACGGAGGGTTGAGCGATGGAATATCGAGTCCTCGGGGGAACCGGGATCCGCGTGAGCACCCACTGCCTTGGCACGATGGCCTTCGGGGCGTGGGGCAACCAGGACCACGACGAGTGCATCCGCACGGTGCATCAGGCGCTGGACGCAGGGATCAACTTCGTGGATACCGCCGACATGTATTCGGACGGTGAGTCCGAGGAGATCGTCGGCAAGGCGATCGCGGGCCGTCGGGATGAGGTCGTGCTGGCATCGAAGTTCCACAACCCCATGGGCTCGGGTCCCAACGATCGCGGCAACTCCCGTGTGTGGATCATGCGCGCCGTCGAGGCGAGCCTGCGCAGGCTGGGAACGGATCATCTCGACCTCTACCAGGTGCACCGCCCGGAAGAGGAGACGGATATCGAGGAGACGCTGGCAGCGCTCACCGATCTCCAGCGTGCCGGCACGATCCGGGCGTTCGGGACGTCCACGTACGCCGGTTGGCAGTTGGTGCAGGCCCAATGGGTGTCCGAGCGACGCGATCTCGCGCGCTTCCGCACTGAGCAGCCCCCGTACTCGATCTTCGTGCGCCATGTCGAACGCGACGTGTTCCCCGTTGCCCAGGAGTACGGGCTCGGGGTGCTGGTGTGGGCGCCCCTCGGTCGTGGGTGGCTGACCGGCCGATACCGCCGCGGGGACTTCGACCGCTCGCCGGAAGCTCGTGCCACGCGCAATCGTGAACGGGGTGGCCCGATCGCCGCGCAGTTCGATGAGGACCGGCCGGAGATCCAGCGGAAGCTCGACGTCGTGGAGGAGCTGGTTGCCATCGCCGACCGCGCGGGGATCTCCATGACGCACATGGCGATGTCCTTCACGTTGGCGCATCCTGCCGTGACCAGTGCGATCGTGGGCGTTCGCACCCCGCAACAGATCGAGGAACTGATCGCCGGTGCCGATCTGCGTCTCGACGAGGCCACGCTCGATGCGATCGACGCGGTCGTGCCTCCCGGCTCAACGCTCGACGAGAACGACATGGGCTTCGCGCCGTGGTGGATGGAAGCGCCCCGCCGGCGCCGATAGTCACTCAGTCGTCGACGGCGCCTTCGAAGATCGAGAAGACAGCGCCTTGAGGATCCCGAACCGCGGCGATGGTGCCGGCGGGGATCTGCGTCGCAGGCATGAGCGTGGTGCCGCCGAGCTCGTCCGCACGTATCAACGTCTTGCCGACCGACTCGGTGGTGAAGTACGGCACCCAGTTGGGTGAGATGCCTTCGCCTGGGCGGCCAAGCTCGCGCATGCCCCCGTTGCGGCCCTCGACAGCCCCCTCGCCGTGGATGAGCCAGTAGCGAGGTCCGCCACCCGTGTCGACTTCCTCGATATTCCACCCCAATAGTTCGCGGTAGAACTTCGAGGCGGCGTCAACGTCGTCGGTCGCGAGTTC
>DATLPI010000019.1:0-2663 GCA_035535815.1 Actinomycetota bacterium
ACGGCGTCGCCAACGAAATGCAAGAGATCGGCGCGCAGCGGGTCATGGTGGTGGTGAGCCCGAACCGGGCGCAGCTCGCTCGACGAGTCACGAGTGACGTTCCGGTGGCTCTCGTCCACGACGAGGTCGTCATGCACGTGCCGGTGCCGGTCGCCGAACGAGCCCGCGAAGCCGCGTCCGACAAGGACATTGACGCTCTCGTGTGCATCGGCGGAGGGTCGGCGACTGGCCTCGCCAAGGCGATCGCGCTCACGAGCGACCTACCGATTGTCGCGGTCCCGACCACGTACTCCGGTTCCGAGGCCACTCCCGTTTGGGGCCTGACCGACGAGGGAAGGAAGACCACCGGCACAGACCACCGGGTACTGCCTCGCTCGGTGGTCTACGACGCGAGCCTGACGCTGTCGCTGCCCGTGGACGTGAGCGTGGCTTCGGGTCTGAACGCACTGGCCCACTGCGTCGACTCCATGTGGGCACCCAAGGCAGACCCCATCAACATGGCCTTGGCCCTCGAGGGCGTCCGCGCCCTGAACGCCGCGCTCCCGATGGTGGTCAAGGATCCGAAGGCTCTGCCGGGGCGAGAGCAGGCGCTGTACGGCGCATACCTGTCGGCCGTCTCCTTCGCGTCGGCCGGCTCCGGGCTGCACCACAAGATCTGTCACGTGTTGGGAGGCCGGTACAACCTCCCGCATGCGCCGACGCACGCCATCGTGCTCCCGTATGTCCTTGCCCTCAATGGCCCCCACGCGCCGGAAGCGGAACGGCGGCTGGCCGAAGCCTTCGGCACGCAATCCGCACTCGCGGGCCTCCAGGGTTTGCGGGCCGACCTCCACGCCCCTCGAGCCTTGCGTGACTACGGGTTCGACGAGTCGATGATCCGCGTTGCCGCGGCGGCGATAATGCCGGCGGTCCCGGACAGCAACCCGGTCGTCGTGACCAGCGCTGACCTGGAACGTCTGCTCCGACAGGCGTGGAAAGGAGCAGATCCAGCATGAGCGTCGAGAGCACTGACGACGGCATCTCCGGCTCCGGACCGGTGTCCGCAGAGCAACAGGCTCGCGAGGAGGAACTCGTCGAACGCGTCGTCGCGTCGTTCGAGTCGACCACCGACGCTCGCCTGAAGCAGATCATGGAGGCGGCCGTCCGCCACCTGCATGCCTTCCTTCGCGAGGTCCGGCTCACCGAGGCGGAATGGGAGCACGGGATCGACTTCCTCACAGCGGTCGGGCACGCCACCACGGAGCGGCGTCAGGAGTTCGTCCTCCTCTCCGACACGCTCGGAGCGTCGATGCAGACCATCACCATCAACCACCAGGCGTATGCCGACGCGACCCAGGCGACGGTGCTCGGGCCGTTCTTCCTCGACGATGCGCCGTTGGTCGAGCGGGGCGGCGACATCGCCCGTGGAGCCAGTGGCCAGCCCTGCTGGGTCGAGGGAACGGTGCGCGACACCAACGGGGACCCGGTTGCCGGCGCCCGGATCGACGTCTGGGAGGCCGACCAGGACGGCTTCTACGACGTCCAGTACGACGACCGCAGGACCAGCGCTCGGGGCCATCTCTTCACGGCGTCGGACGGGAGCTACAAGTTCTGGGCGATCACACCCACGCCCTACCCGATACCGCACGACGGTCCGGTGGGCCGAATGCTTACGGCGACCGGCAGATCACCGATGCGCGCGTCGCATCTCCACTTCAAGGTGAGCGCCCCCGGGCACCGAACCCTCATCACTCACATCTTCGTCCGCGGTGACGACCTTCTCTCCAGCGACAGTGTTTTCGGAGTGAAGGACTCGCTGGTCAAGGAGTTCGCCGTCCAGCCGCTCGGCACCCCCGGTCCCGACGGCCGTGACCTCGGCAGCAAGACGTGGTCACGCACCCACTTCGACATCGTGCTCGCGCCGGCCGGGGTCTGAGGGCAGACCGACGTCGGTCACAAAACGACCGTGCCGTACATCTCCCCTAGGGGGTCGGCAATCAGCTCCAGGCGGACGCCGTCGGGGTCCGGGAAGTAGATCGAGGTTCCGCTCTCCTCCTGGTATGCGACACCGGCCTCCTTCAGTCGTGCCTTGAGCCGATTCCACCGGTCGGGCTCGACCGAGATGGCGAGGTGGTGAAGGCCGCCGAGCACCTCGGCATACGGACCGAGGTCGAGCCCCGGCAGGTCGAAGAACGCCAGCAGGTTGCCGTTTCCGATGTCGAAGAAGAAGTGGTTCGACCCCGCGTAGTCCCGGTTCTCGAAGATCTCCGTAAGGGGAAACTCGAGGATCTCCTGGTAGAACCGGACAGTCCGCTCGACGTCCGAGCACAGCAGCGCCACGTGGTGCAGCCCTCTGGCCGACGACGAAGGACGGGACTCCGTTTCCCGCAGATACGTACTGCGAATCCGGTCCCGCTCCTTGGCGATCGCCGTCAGGTCCAAGTCAGTCATGTCGTACCGTTCGCTAGATCCGGAAGAACAGGTTGAGGAAGTTGTCCGCGACGGCAGGGTCGCCACGCACGGTCCCCGCGTTGCAGCGGCCGAAGGCGGTCAGGACGAAGCTCGCCGGGTCGAACTCGATGATCGTCGACGCGTTCGATACGTCCCCACTCTCGTAGGACAGACCCGCAGGTGTGACTCGCATGATCGTGTCTCCGGCGTTGGCCCCGCTGGTGATTCGCACT
>DATLPI010000020.1:0-3030 GCA_035535815.1 Actinomycetota bacterium
TTCGGCGCCACGTTCGCCACGAGCGCCTCCTACGGCGTCGGGATGAGTACCACGGCCTACCTGTGGGTCTCGGTCGTCGGCAACGTCGTGGCCGTGATCCTCATCCCGTTCGTCGGCAACCTGACCGACCGCATCGGCCGCAGGCCGGTGATGATCTTCGGCTGCCTGGCGTCGGGCATCCTGGCCTACCCGTACCTGTACTTCGTGTCGCAGGACAACCTGCCGATGGCGTTCCTGTTCGCGATGCTCATGTGGGGTGTCGTGTACCAGGGCTACAACGCGGTGTTCCCGTCCTTCTACCAGGAGCTGTTCCCGACCAAGACGCGCGTCACGGCGTTCGCGGTCTCGCAGAACATCGGCACTCTGATCACCGCGTTCCTGCCGACGATCTACGCCGCGTTGGTGGGTCCGACGCCCGGCGCCTGCGTGGTGGAGAAGAAGTTCGCCCCGGATGTGGCACTGCCCAGTGGCGTGACCTGCCGCCAGGCCGCCGACGTGATCGAGAGCAACGTGGTCTGGACGGTCGGCAGCATCACGTTCGGGCTGGCGATCATCGCGGCCATTGCGGCGTACAGCTCCCGGGAGACGTTCCGGATCCACCTCAACGACCTGGGGAAGCCGGACGCCCGGCCGATCCCGCGCGAAGAGTTCGACCGCCTGCGCTCGGCGAGCGTCTGACGGACGACGGGAGGATACACGCATGACCTCCGTCCTCGTGCTCAACGGGCCCAACCTCAACCTGCTCGGCACCCGCAAGCCCGAGGTGTACGGGCGCACCACGCTCGCCGACGTCGAGGCGATGTGCCGGGAAGAGGGGGGCAAGCTCGGGTTGGACGTGGAGTTCCGGCAGTCCAACCACGAGGGCGCGCTCATCGACTGGATCCACGAGTTCGGGGCGGAGGTCAAGGCCGGGCGGTGCGTCGGCGCCGTCTTCAACCCCGGCGCGTTCACCCACACCTCGGTGGCGTTGCACGACGCCATCGAAGGGGCGAGCCTGCCGGTGGTCGAGTGCCACATCTCGAACGTCCACAAGCGGGAGGAGTTCCGCCACCACTCGTTCATCTCGCCGGTGGCGGCGGGCATCATCGTGGGCTTCGGGGTGCAGGGCTACCTGATGGGGTTGCGCGCGCTGCACCACCTGTCGAACGCGGCGGCCTGAGCGGTGCCCGGTGGCCGCGGGATGCAGCTCGGCATGTGCCTCGGCACGGCCCTGCTCGGCCTGGTCATCCTGGTGCTGGGAGGGTCGTCCGAACTGGCGTTGTTCGGATGGCTCTTCCTCGTGCTGGGCGGGCTGGGCACGCTCTGCTGGTTCCTGGTGCCCTACACCGCGCGGCGGTGAGCGGCGTGGTTCCGCAGCGCCGGGCACCAGCCGTTGCGGGTGACGCTGTGGCGCCGTCCGTCGCCGGGCGGCGTCAGCCTGCCGTGGAGGTGCCACGCGTGGCCGTCGTAGGCCCAGTGCAGGAACTCCTCCTCCCACGGCCGGTTGCAGAGGCGTTGCCGTTCGTGGAGCTCCGTGACCTCGGCGTCGAACTCGCGCAGCGCCGTGCCGAGGCGATGGAGGCGGTCGCGCAGTGACATGGCTCCAGCCTGGCGATGAGGCGGGCTCCTCGCCATAGGGCGTTCGCGTCGCCTACCGGTCCGCGAGCAGGTGGCGGGGGCGCAGGCGCCAGCCCACCCACAGCACGGCGGCGTCGAACCAGCGCGCCACCTCCAGCGCGCCGAGCGCGTCGTTGCCCCGGGCGTCGGGTGCGGCGGCCAGGCTGCGCTCCAGCGTGACGCGGTCCATGGCGGCCTCGGTGCCGAACCTCAGGAGCGCCTCGCTCAGGCGTTCGCGGATGCCGACCATGGCACCCACGGTACGCCCGGCCTCACCACCACCCCTGACGGCGGGCCCAGATCAACAGCGCCACCGACATCACGAACATGCCCGAGAGCAACACCGTCACCCAGCCCCAGTGCGTCTCCTCGCTGACGATCACGTTCATGCCCATGATCGACGAGATCGCCGTGACGGGCAGCGTCACGGCCGCGATGACGGCGAGCCGCTCGGCCGCGACGGTCATCTTGGTGTTGGTGCGGGTCTGGTAGAACTCGATCACGCCCTGGAGGTACTCCCGCTGGGTGTCGGCCATCGCCGCGATGCGCCCGAACTGGTCCTCCGAGTCGCGCAGCAGGTCGCCCTCGTCCTTGCCGAAGACCGTCCGCGTCTCCATCCGGCCGTAGACCTGGCGGGCGAGCGCCGCCATGGCGCGCGCCGCCAGCAAGCCGTGCCGCACGCGGAACAGCTCCTCCAGGAAGTCCTCGGCGTTGCCGAGGTGCCCGGCCATCACGGTCTGCTGCAGGTGCCACACCTCCTGGGTCAGCGTGGTGAGGAAGTCCCGCAGCCGTCCGGTCAGCGCGGTCACCAGCGCGTGGGACAGCGCGGGCGCGGTGTCGGCCCGGAGCCGACCGGACTCCAACCTGCGCAGCACGGCTCGAGTCTCGGTCGTCGCGGCCGTCGGGTCGACGCCTTCGCCCAGCGGGCCGTGCACGGTCACCAGCCAGTTCGGGCCGATGAACTGGTCGAGCTCGACGTAGTGCACGTGGCCGCGGGGGCCTGCCTCGGGCGCGTGCAGCACGACGAAGACGTGGTCGGGGTAGATGTGCACCTTGGGCAGGGGGTTGCGCTCCGCGGACTCGCGCACCGCCCCGGCGTGCAGGCCGAGCGGCTCGACGAGCGCCTCGGCCGCCTCGTCGTCACAGGCGGGCACGTCCACCCACACCGGGTCCGGCCCGCGCAGGAGCGCGGGCAGCTCGTCGACGCTCCTCGCCTGCACACCCGCAGGCGTCAACACACGAATCTCCACCGCCGTACGGTCCACCGGCGTTACGGAAGCCGCTCGCCTGCTTCCGACCAGCGGAACGGTTGTGAGGTCGCTTGGGATAGTTCACGATGGGGTCATGAGCACCTATGACGCGGTCCCTGATGTCGCCGAACGCGCTGCCGGCGTGTTGGGCCCGGAGTCCGGACTCCTGCAGGACCTGGACGCG
>DATLPI010000021.1:0-4083 GCA_035535815.1 Actinomycetota bacterium
GAAGATGTTCCAGAAGAAGATCGCGAAGAAGAACGTCGCCAGCAGGGGCATGAACCGGGCGCCGTCGGGGCCGAGCATCGGGGTGGCGATGTTCTCGTTGACGAACGAGATCCCAATCTCCGTGAGGCTCTGGAGCTTCCCCGGTACCACCCGCGGTCTCCGCAGCCCGAAGTAGAAGAACGACACCATGAGCAGGAACCCGAGCAAGACGAGGAACGTGATGAAGTTGAGGCAGAACTCGAGGCCACCCACGCGCAGCGACGGGCCCCAGCACCCCCAGACGAAGTCCTTCGTCGTGGGCGGCTCGAAAGCGCCGATGACGGCCGTGATGGTTACGGCCATCAAGGAGCCTCGCGCGGCGGCGCGGTCCCGGATGGGACCGCCCACAGGTCCGCCTGCATCCGTCCGGAGATCAGCTTCATCTCCATCAACAGGAGCGCGATCGTCGACGGGATCAGGGCGGCGATGAAGGCGACGACCGAGAACCACGCCGTCTGCTGCAGGAGCGCGATGATGAGGACGATCACGCCGAGCCGTACGACGAACCCGCCCAGGCCCACCCCGTAGATCGCAACCGGCGAGACCGTCGCCGCGAGCGCGATCGACCAGCCGTGCGCGACGAAGTTCGCGTAAACTACGGCGATGGCGATCGCGGCCGACCAGCCGGCGTTCGTGCCGCCCAGCAGCGCGCCGACGACGAACGCAAGGATCGCGACGGGGAGGGCGAAGGGCGAGATGCGTCGTATCAGCTCTCGCTCAGGCGCCACCGCGGTTCCCTTCCCCTTTGCCGAATCGCAGATATACGAGGTAGATCGCTCCACCGGCTCCGAGCACGATCCCCACCGCGGTGAAGATCCGCTGGTTGAGCCCCAGCAGCCGGTCGGCCAGGTAGCCGAGGCTCCCCCACGCCAGGATCCCCCCGACCATCGTCGCGGTGACGGCCCAACCGATCCCCATGCCGGCCCAAGCGCCGTCGCGTCCGGAACCCGCCATGGGCGCGGAAGTATATCCGGGGCCCGTTCGAACCGTCAAACCTCAGGCGTCCTGTTCCCGCAGGTAGATGGCACTTTTTTCGGAGCTTGTGAAAGGATTCACGAAGTCTGCGACCATCCTGCCGACCGGCGTCTCCGGCCTCCCTACACTCTCATGCGCGGCTTCGCCGGCGTTGCGCAAGCACGCTCGCGACGGCTGCCAGGATGCCGGCAGCGAACAGGAGCGTCCCCATCACGTTCACCTGGGGAGGCACCCCGATCCTCTGCGCTCCGTACACCCACAGCGGGAAGGTGAGGACCGGACCTGCGACGAAGTTGGTGATCACGAAGTCGTCGAGGGACAGGACGAACGCAAGGAGGAACCCGGCCAAGATCGCGGGCGCGATCAGAGGCAACGTCACCTTGAAGAACGCGGAGACGGGGCTCGCGAACAGGTCTTGTGCGGCATCCTCCAGGTTGCGATCCAGTCCCTGGACACGGGCCCGCACCGTGACCGCGACGAAGGCGATCGAGAAGCCGATGTGGGACAGGATGATGGTCGCATACCCCGTGGACACCCCCACCAGGACGAACATCGACAGCAGCGACGCCCCCAGGACGATCTCGGGGACCGCGATCGCCAGGAAGATGATGAAGTCCACGGGCTGCAGGCCGCGGAACCGGTATCGGCCCAGGGCCAGCCCGAACAACGTTCCGATCATCGTCGAGAACGCCGCGGCGATCGGCGCGATCTTGAGCGAGTTCTTGAAGGCCGGGTACAGGCCGGGGACGTTGAAGACGTTCTTCCACCAGTCGAGGGTGAAGCCCCAGAACTTCGCGGTCTGACGATCGAACGGGACGTCGTTGAACCCGTACAGGATCATCACGAAGATCGGGCTCGCCAGGTAGACGATCATGGCGATCGTGTACGTCGGCAGGATGAAGCGGGTCCATCGTTTCCGGGACCGGTTCAGCGGCGCCGGACCGAGCTCGGGGATCGCCTTCGGCGGCGCGACGACGGTGCTCATGCGCCGGCGCCCGCCACGCGCTGCACGTCCTCGGTCCCGAGGATCCGGGCATAGACGGTGGCCAGGACCAGCATCACGATCATCAGGATGACCGAGAGCGCCGCCGCCTCCGGATAGTCGAGCTCGACGAGGAACTTCTCCTGGATGATGTTGCCGATCATCGTCGTGCCGGGGCCGCCCAGGAGCGTGGCGTTCACGTAGTCACCCGTCGCCGGCACGAACGTGAGCAGGAACGCCGCGAAGACACCCGGCAGCGAGAGCGGCCAGACCACCTTGCGGAACGCCTCCCACCGGCTCGCGTACAGATCCTTCGCGGCCTCCACCAGGCGCTTGTCGATCCGCTCGAGGGCGACGTATAGAGGCAGCGCCGTGAAGGGCAGGAAGTTGTAGGTGATCCCGGCCACCACGGCGAACGGCGTGGCCAGCACGCGGAAGCCCTGTGGCAGCAGCCCGATGTCCTTCAGCGGGCCGAGGATCGGGCCGTGGTCGCCGAGGATGAACTTCCACTGGATCGTCCGGATCACGAAGGAGACGAAGAACGGGACCAGGATGAGCAACAGCAGCGACGACTTCCACTTGCCCGCGTAGAACGCGATCCAGTAGGTCATCGGGTACGCGAGGAGCAGCGCGGCGATCGTGACGATGATCGAGTACACGATCGAGCGGACGAACTGCACCTGGTACTGGCCGAGGACGTCCGTGTAGTTTTCGAAGGCCCACGAGAAGCGGAACCCCCCCGAGAGAAGGCCGCCGCTCTCGAGCGAGGTGAAGAGCATCAGGCCGAGCGGGATCAGGAAGAACACGAGCAGGAACAGGGCTCCCGGCGCCAAGAGGTAGTACGGAACCAGCCGACGGCGTGCGCCCATGCTCCGACGAGGATCGTCCGACCCACCCGGTGGCGGAGCCTCGACGACGACCTCGTCAATCGTGGTCACGTCGGCGGATCAGCCCTGCGAGATCGGGAGGAAGATGGCGTCCCACTCCTCCGCCGACTCGTCCGTCCAGTCACCGAATCCGAACGTCGTCCGCCCGAGGAACTCCTCGCTCGGGTACAGGAACTCGTTCTCGGCCGTCGCCTGGAGCTTGCTGGCGTACCCCTTGTATCCCTGATCGAAGTTCTTATCCGCGTCCTTCTGGATCAGCTCCTGGGTCGCGGGAACCGGCGACATGTAGAGGATCCACTCGGTGAGCATCGTCGCGATCTCGGGGTCGTAGTAGAAGTCCATGATCTCGGCCGCGCCCACCGGGTTCTGAGCGCCCGCAGGAACGAGCATGTTGTCGATCCATAGCAGCGCCCCACCCTCGGGAAAGACGTATTGCATGTCGAGCCCCAGCCAGATCGCCGAGTACAGGACGTCACCCGACCACGCCATCGCCGCGTTCAGGTTTCCCTCTTGGAGGTCGGGCATGTAGTCGTTGCCGTAGTAGGCCCGGACGGTCCCCGACTCCTGCTGCATCTTCAGCCAGGCGGCCGCTTCCCTCCACGCATCGGGGCCGGAGGTCACCGGATCGATCCCGAGGTTGATCATCACCCAGTCGGGCATGTCCCCCTCGAGCATCCCCACGCTGCTCGTGCCGACCTTGTCGGGATTCGCGAGGTCGTCCATCTTCGTGATCTCCCCGTTCACCTGTTCGGTGTTGAAACCGATCCCGGTGATGCCGGACTGCCACGCCATCCCGAACTTGTTCCCGGGATCGTAGAAGGGGTCCTTGGCCCAACTGGCCGCGTTCGCGTCGAAGTTCGGGCGCTTCGATGGGTCGAGCTCGTACACCCATCCGTTCTGCGTCAGTGTCGTGAAGTATCGGCCGTTGGTGATCACGATCACGTCCCAGCCGGGGTCGTCACCGCCGGCGAGCAGCGGCTGGATCTTGCCGAAGAACTCGGCGTTGTCGTTGATCACGTCCTGGTAGTTGACCTCGATGCCCGTCCGCTGCTGGAAGGCACGGAGGGAGGGGTGGAAGACGTTCCCGTCCTTGTCCTTGGCCTGGTCCATGTAGGCCGGCCAGTTGGCGAAGTTGAGCGTGTCCCCGGGCTCGCCGCTGAACACGTCCTGGGGTGCGGCTGACTGCCCGGTGGTCCCACC
>DATLPI010000022.1:0-4202 GCA_035535815.1 Actinomycetota bacterium
GGCCGAGCGCGTCACGTGGACGCTCGGGCTTCTGACGCTTCTCGCTGGGCATCCCGGTCTTGCCGGTGGCTTCCTCGGGCATGGAGCCATGCTACTCGGGCTCCACGTGGCAGACTTTGGCCGTCATGGAGCGTTACGACGTGATCGTGGTGGGCGGGGGCGCCATGGGCACGGCCGCCGCGCGCAACCTCGCGATGCGCGGACGCCGCACGCTGCTGCTCGAGCGGTTCACGTTCGGCCACGACAAGGGCAGCTCCGGTGGTCCCACCCGGATCTTCCGCTACGCCTACCACGCGCCGGGCTACGTGCGGATGGCGATGCAGGCCCGACCCGCCTGGGACGAGCTGCAGGAGGCGGCCGGCGAGGAGCTCCTGCGTATCACGGGCGGACTCGACGTGGGACCGGCAGCTCTGCCACGCGCAGCGCTGTTGGAAGCGGCCGGCGCCGCGGTCGAACGTTGGTCGGCGGGCCAGGTGCGGGAACGCTGGCCGTCGCTGCATCTGCCCGACGGCGCCGACGTCGTCTACCAGCCCGACGGCGGGGTGGTGAGGGCCGCGAGGACCGTCCAGGTGCAGGCCCGGCTCGCCGCCGACGCGGGCGCCGACGTGCGCTAGGAGACCACCGTCCGCTCGGTGACGCCCGACGGCGAGCGTGCCCGCGTGATCACCGAGACGGATGAGGCGTTCGAGGCGCCGGTTGTCGTGGTCGCGGCTGGATCGTGGGCTGCGCCGTTGCTCCGCCCCGCGGGGTTCGATCTGGTGCTGCGGCCAAACCTCGAACAGGCCACGTACTTCTCGCTGGCTCCAGAGCACGCGTTGCCCACGGTGATCGATTGGCTCACCGACGAAGCCCATCCGCCCTACCTGGTCCCCGACCCGTTCGAACCCGGGCACTTCAAGGTGGGGTTGCACATGGCCGGGCCGCCCACCGACGCCGAGACCCGCACGTTCGACCCCGACCCCGTCCGGGTGGAGGCGGTCCGGCGCTACGTGCAGGAGCGGATCGAGGACGCCACCGATCTCGACCGCACGGACACGTGCCTGTACACGATCACGCCGGACGAGGACTTCGTGCTCGACCGGGTGGGGCCGCTGGTGATCGCCTCGCCCTGCAGCGGGCACGGGTTCAAGTTCGTGCCGTTGTTCGGTCAGGCGATCGCGGACCTGGCGACAGGGGAGCCCACCGCGTTCTCCACCGACGCCTTCCGGGCCGACCGCGCCGCGCTGCAGGCGGGCTAGGAGCCCTCGGCGGCGAGGATCTCCAGCGCCTCACGCATCGCCTCGAAGCGGCGGATCCCGAGCAGACGCTTCGTGCGCGTGTCCATGGTGCCGACCGCCCGCCGGCACTCGGTGGCACAGCTCCGTCCCTTGGTGGTGAGGCGCACGAGCTTGGCCCGCGCGTCGGCCGGATCGACGACGCGCCGGACGTATCCGCGGACCTCGAGCTCGTCGACGGCCAGCATCATCGCCTGCTTCGAGACGCCGGCGCGCTCGGCGAGGTCGGTGAGCCGGCTCCCGCGCCGCCGGTCCACGTGGAGGAACACCACGGCGTGACCCGGACGAACGTCGGCGTAGCCGCGATCGTCGAGCGCGAGGTCGAGCTCGGCCGAGACGGTTCGATGCGCGTCGAGCAGCAACCGAGCGAGGTCGTTGCCTTCCATCCGCGCATCCTTCCCCATGCCGACGACGATGGTCAAGGTGCTTGACCGACCGTCACGGCCCGCCGTCACCCGATAGCCTGCGGTCCATGAACATCCAGATCCGCGAAGCGACCCCCGAAGAGTACGCCGAAGCGGGCGCCGTCACCGCGTCCGCGTACCGCGAGTTCGTGCGCGGCGGAGACTGGGAGGACTACCTCGAGTCGATCGCCGACGTCGAAGGACGCGCCGATCGCACCACGATCGTGATCGCGCTGGGCGGCACACGGATCGTCGGCAGCGCGACGCTGGAGCTCACCGATCGCGTGGAACCCGAGGACGACCCCACCCTCGATCCGGCGGAAGCGCACATCCGCATGCTGGGCGTGGCGCCCGAAGCACGCCGGCGGGGGATCGCCCGCGCGCTCATGGCCGACTGCATGGATCGCGCGCGAGCCAGCGGCAAGACGTTCCTCACGCTGCACACCACCGATCGGATGGCGGCAGCCCAGCGGATGTACGGGTCGCTGGGGTTCGTCCGTGGCGCCGATCGCGTGTTCCCGGACGGGTTCGTCCTGATGACGTACCGGGTCGAGCTCTAGCGGCTCAGGCCGCCCCGGATCCGCTGCCGGTGCGCACGACCTCGCCGCTGGCCAGGATCACTCCGTCCTCGCACTCGGCCTGGACCAGGCCGCCGCGGAACTGCTGCTGGTACAGCTGGGCGTACAGCCCCTGGCGGGCCAGCAGTTCCTCGTGGGTACCCCGCTCGACCACCCGGCCACGGTCGATCACGAAGATCACGTCGGCGCGCAGGATCGTGGAGAGCCGATGCGCGATCGCGATCGTGGTGCGACCGTCCATCAGGGGCTCCAGCGCCGCCTGCACCAACCGTTCCGAGGTGGTGTCGAGCGAGGAGGTGGCTTCGTCCAGGATCAGGATGCGAGGATCCTTCAGCACCACGCGGGCGATCGCGAGACGTTGCTTCTCGCCTCCCGACAGCTTGTAGCCGCGCTCGCCCACCACGGTGTCGTAGCCCTCCGGCAGCTCGACGATGCGATCGTGGATGTTGGCCGCGATCGCGGCGGCCTCCATCTCCTCCTGGGTGGCGGTGGGCCGTCCGTACATCAGGTTGCGGCGGATCGTGGTGTGGAACAGGTAGGTCTCCTGGGTGACCACCCCGATCAGGTCGCCGAGCGATTCGAGCGCGACGTCCCGGACGTTGAGGTCGTCGATCGACACGCTCCCCTGCTGCACGTCGTAGAGCCGCGGCACGAGGTAGGTGATCGTCGTCTTGCCCGCGCCGCTGGGACCCACGATGGCCGCGAGCTGGCCCGGTTCGATCTCGAGCGAGACATCGTCGAGCGTCCATTCCCGCGGCATCTCATTGGCGAGCTCGACGTCGGTGGGTGATACCGGCGTGGTGCGCTCCACCGGCTCCTCGTACCGGAACCGCACGTGATCGAACCGCACTCGGCCACGAACGCTCTCGGGCTCGGGGTGGGCGGCGTCGGGCGCGTCCTGGATCTCATGGTCCAGATCCAGGTACTCGAAGATGCGATCGAACAGGGCGAACGAGCTCTGCACGTCGGTGGAGACCTGCAGCATCGAGCCGATCGGGAAGAAGAGCCGCGCCTGCAGCGTGGTGAACGCCACGATGTCGCCGTAGTTGATGTTGCCGCCGTTCACCAGCACCCACCCGCTCACCAGGTACACCAGCGCCGGCGTGATCGAGAAGAACGTCCCCACCACCGCGAAGAACGACCGCCCGATCATCGTCTGGCGGATCTGCAACCCGGTGAGGCGCTGGTTCTCCTCTTCGAACCGGCCGATCTCGTGGCGCTGGCGACCGAACGACTTCGACAGCAGGATGCCGCTGACGCTGAGCGTCTCCTCGGTGATCGAGGTCATGTCGGCCATGGTCTTCTGCGTGCTGGAGGACACCTCGCGACGCGCGCGACCCACCTTCACGGTGAGCCACAGGAACAGCGGCATCAGCGCCAGCGACAACAGCGTGAGCTGCACCGACAGGATCAGCATCGCGATCAGGGTGCTGACGATCGTCACCACGTTGGCGAGCACGTTGGAGGCGGTGTCGGTCACGACGTTCTGGACGCCGCCGACGTCGTTGGCGAGCCGCGACTGGATCTCGCCGGTGCGCGTCGTGGTGAAGAACCGCAGCGGCATGAACTGGAGATGGGAGTACAGGGAGTTCCGCAGATCCTGCATGACGCGCAGACCCACCAGGTTGGCCATGTAGGTCTGGCCGATGCCGATGATGCTGGTGATGATCGGCACCGCGATCATCAGGCCCACGTACACGTACAGCAGCGGCAGGTTGGGACACGCCTGGCCGGCGCAGTTATTGGAGTTGGGCGGATTGCCGAACAGCGCGTTGTTGAAGACCTTGGCGATCAGGAGCGGGTTGACGACCCCCAACCCCGAGGTGATGACGATGGCCAGCGCCACCACGGCAACCTTGCCCCGATAGGGCTTGAAGATGGCCACGACCCGCCGAACCGTCTTGCGGTCGATCGGCCGCTGATCCTGGTCCTCGGGACGCACGGCG
>DATLPI010000023.1:0-18639 GCA_035535815.1 Actinomycetota bacterium
GCACCTGCGTTGGGAGCGCTGCTGCTGGCGGCGTGGGTCACTGCCTTCGTCGTCGCGGGGGCGACGCGCCTGCAGCGCCGCGACATCAGCTGATCAACGCTCGTGAGACGATGCTCGGGTCGTGAGCAACGCCCACCATCCACGTCTCCAGGCGGTGGCCGAGGAAGACCGGGTCACGCAGATCGAGCTGTTCTTCGATCTGGTGTTCGTGTTCGCGATCACCCAGGTGACGGCGTTGATGGCGGACGACCTGACAGCCCGCGGCGTGGTCCGCGGGCTGTTGGTGCTCTCGCTGCTGTGGTGGTGCTGGGTGGGCTACGCCTGGCTCGGCAACGTCGTGCGGGCCGACGAAGGGTTGGGGCGCGTCACGATGTTCGCGGGCATGGCCGCCATGTTCGTGATGGCGCTCTCGGTACCGGAGGCCTTCGTCGACAACCCGCTCGGCGGCCTGAGCGGTCCGGTGGTGTTCGCGTTCGCCTATCTGGCCGTGCGGTTGCTGCATCTCACGATCTTCTGGCTCGCCGCCGGCTCGAACCTCGACTCCGGCCTGCAGGGACAGCTGATCCGGTTCGCGCCCTCGGTGCTGGGGAGCACGGCGCTGCTGTTGGTCGCGTCACAGCTCGAAGGCCGCGCGCAGACCCTCACGTGGGTGGCGGTCATCGTGGTGGATCTCGGCGGCACGCTGCTCGCCGGCGCCTCCGGCTGGCGGCTGAACTCCGCGGCGCACTTCGCCGAGCGACACGGCCTGATCATCATCATCGCGCTGGGGGAATCGATCGTAGCGATCGGACAGGGCGTGGCCAGGGAGCCGATCTCTTGGCCCGTGATCGCGGCATCCGTCCTGGGGCTGACGGTGGCCGGCTGCCTGTGGTGGGCCTACTTCGACGTGATCTCGTTGATCGCCGAGCGGGTGTTGCGTCGCGCGCGGGGTGAGGCGCGCACCCGCCTCGCGCGCGACGCTTACAGCTACTGGCACCTGCCGATGATCGCCGGCATCGTCCTGCTCGCGCTCGGCCTGAAGAAGGTGCTGGAGTACGTCAGTGACTCGAGTCATCACACGTTGTCCGAGGCGCTCGACCCGCTCCCATTGGCGGCCTTGTACGGCGGGGCCGCGCTGTTCCTGCTGGGGCACGTGGCGTTCACCTACCGGGTGGAACATCTCGTGAAGGTCCAGCGGGTGGTGACGGCCCTGCTGGTGCTCGCCCTGATCCCACTCGCGGCGCGGATCCCGGCGCTGGCGGCCCTCACGCTCGTGGCGCTGATCCTGGTGGCGCTGATCGCCCTGGAATCGGTGTGGTTCCGCGACTCACGCGAACGCATCCGCCACGAGGAAGACGACGCCGTCTCGCACCTTCGGCACGGCGGGTAGCCCGGCTGCTCAGGTTCCGTTCAGCTTCCGGGGGCCCGCACGCCGACCTCGTCGAGGTGGGCGAGCAGGTCCGCCGGATCCGCGTACACGCGATAGGCGCCTGCGCGGGCAAGTTCCTCTTCGCCGTAGCCGCCGGACAGCAGCCCCACACCGAGCGCGCGGGCGCGCCGGGCGGCCAGCAGGTCCCACACGCTGTCGCCCACCACTACGGAGTCCTCGATGTCGGCCCCGACCTGTTCGGCAGCCGCCAGGAACAGGTCGGGATCGGGCTTCGCGTGCGCCACCTGGTCGCGGGTCACCACCGGGACTCCGTCGGGCACGCGGAGCAGCGCGATCATGGGCGCGGCACTCCCGATGTAGCCGCTCGTCGCGATCGACCACCGGACGCCGTACTCGGTGAGCGTGGCCAGCAGATCGATCGCTCCGGGCAGAGGCCGCACCTGGTCCAGTCGCTCCGCGTAGGCCTCGGCGTGATACGACGTGAGGAGGTCGGCGTCCTCGGGCGTCACGGGCCGGCCGGTCTCGCGCAGCATCGCGTTGGCGAGCAGCCCGCCGCTCATGCCGATCCGTCGGTGGATGCGCCAGACGGACAGGTGGATGCCGTCACGCGCTAGGGCTTCCTGCCAGGCGAGCACGTGGTGATAGGCGCTGTCCACCAACGTGCCGTCCAGATCGAACAGGAACGCGGGACTGACCATGTCTGAGCACTCTAGGCCGTGAGTACACTCGCCGCATGGGCCTGTCCGAGCAGGAAGTGGCGTGGCTGGGCGAGCATCATGCCGCGGCGATGATCACGATCGGCGAGGACGGGATGCCGAAAGCGGTTCGCGTGGGCGTCGCGTTGATCGACGGGAAGGTGTGGAGCAGCGGCATCCAGGATCGTGTCCGCACGCCGCGCCTGCGCCGCGACCCCCGATGCACGCTGTTCGTGTTCGACCAGGCGTTCGCTTGGCTCACCCTCGAGACCACCGTCACCATCCTCGATGGAGACGACGCCCCCTCGTTGAACCTGCAGCTGTTCCGCGAGATGCAGGGCAAGCCCGAGGGACCGTTGAGCTGGTTCGGCGGCGAACTCGACGAGCCCGCGTTCCTGGCGCGGATGGCCGACGAGAACCGCCTGATCTACGAGTTCGACGTGCACCACAGCTATGGCTTGGGGTAGCCAGGCGCGCCGTCAGGCGGCGAAGAACGCCCTCAGCGCAGGCGTGATCACCGAGGGATCGACGTCGTGCGTCTGGTCCTCCAGCAGACCGTGCTGTCCATTGGGGAGCAGGTCGGCCATCGCTTGCGCCGTCTGATCCATCCACGGGAAGCTCGCGCTCCCGGCCAGCACCAGCGTGGGGATCGAGACCGACGTGACGAGTTCGGCCGGCATGACGTAGTCGCCCATCACGGTGGCGTCGTAGGCCAGGGTGTGCGCCAAGGCCTCCGTGGGCCCCCAGAAGGGCGCGTTCTTCGCCTGGGCGACGAACTCCTCGGGCATGCCCACCACCTTCGACATGAAGAACTCGACCGCGTCGCCACGTCGATCCTCGGCCACGAGTCGCCGGTAGGTATCCGCCGTGTCGGCCGGAGGGCGCGGGAACCCCTCCGGGATGTACGGCGGCTCCCACAGGGCGAGCTTCGTGATGCTGTCCAGCTTTGCCGCGGCCTTCAGCGCCAACACCGCTCCCGAGGATGTGCCGTACAGGAACGCCGAGCCCCCGGCCGCCTCGACGACCGCCGCGATGTCGTCGATCTCGCGGTCGACGGCGTAGGGCTGGGTGTCGCCGCTGTCGCCGCGACCACGGCGGTCGTAGTTGAAGGCCGTGTGATCGGCCGCCAGCAGCTCGGCAACCGGCGCGTTCGACATCCGGTCCACCGACCCGCCGCACACCAGGACCACGGGAGGGCCGTCGCCGAGCCGATCGAAGCCGATCGTCGTGCCGTCGTTCGATGTCACGTGGTCCATCAGCTGTCCCCGTCCTGGTCGTGGCGCGCTTTCAAGGTCTCGCCGCCGACGTGCTCGGCGAGCCGGTCGAAGAAGATCAGCGAGCCGCGCATCGCGCGGGAGTACTCGTCGGCCGGCAGGCTGCCGCCGCGCTGCGTGAACGTCATCTCTGTGCGGTCCCCGCCGATGTCCTTGAACTCGGCGGTCAGGACCTCGACGTTGGTGCCACCGCTCGGATCCGCCAGCGTCATGACCACGCGCTCGGGTTCCACGACCTCACGGAACTCCCCTGCGAACGGGATCTCGATCTTGTCCGGGCCGTGCAGCATCACGGCGCTCCACGCGCCCCCGGGCCGGGCGTCCATCTCGATGCGGTCGAGCGGGATCGACGAACCGTGCTCACCGAACCAGGTGGCGAAGCGATCGGGCTCGGTCCACGCCTTGAACACGAGCTCGCGCGGGGCGTCGAACACCCGCACGATCTCGATGCCGTTGCCGTCGCTGTGAGCGGAGACGACGCCCTCGGGTCGGGTCTGATCAGCCATCGGTGGCTCCTTCCTGGATCGTTCGGAGATGGTCCTCGAGGCGGTCGAACCGGGGCTCCCAGAACCGACGGTAGTGCTCCAGCCATGCGGAGACGTCCCCGAGCGGGGCGGCATCCAAACGGCATGGGCGCCATTGTGCGACCCGCCCGCGTGTGATCAGCGTGGCGCCTTCCAACACGGTGAGGTGTTTGGATACCGCCTGCAGGCTGATCGGGAACGGTTCGGCCAACTGGCTGACGGTGGCCTCTCCTTCGGACAGGCGGGACAGGATCGCCCGCCGCGTGGGATCGGCCAGGGCCGCGAACGTCGTGCTTAGTTGGTCGACCGCCATCGTGAGATGCCTTCTTCAGCTATTCAACCGCTAGGACTATTCAACCGTTAGGTTGAATATAGAGCAACGCAAGGAGTTCCGTCAACGTCGATCATCTGGGGCGGCGCTGACCGAGAGCAACTCGAAGGCCTCGGTCGGCTCACGCTTGCCCTTCAGGTCGGCCATCCCCATCGGCCGGACGTCGACGATCACGTCGGGCTCGGTGTTGACCTCGTCCAAGGTCCGGCCCGCGATCGTGATGTGGCCCGGGGTCGAGAGCGTCTGGAGACGGGCGGCGACGTTGGTCGTGTCGCCGATCACCGAGAACGACCGCTGCGATCCGGCGCCCACGTTGCCGATCACGGCCACCCCGGTGTTCACACCCACCCGGAAGCGCGGCCAGTCCTCGGACGCGCGCACGTCCGCGGAACGGTCACGGATCGCGATCGCGGCCCGCACGGCCCTCGCCGCATGATCGGGCTGATCGCCGAGCGCGTTGAACACGGCGAGCACGGCGTCGCCGGCGAACCGTTCGATCAAGCCGCCCTCTTCGTCGACGACGAACGGCACCACGACGCCCCAGTAGGCGTTCAACATCTCGATCACCTCTGCGGCCGGACGCCCCTCCGAGAACGTCGTGAACCCGGAGAGATCCGCGAACAGCACCGTGACCTCCTGCTCCTGCCCGCCGAGTTGCGCGAGCTCGGGCTCGGCGTCGAGACGGTCGGCCAGGTGCGGGCTCACGTACTGACGGAGCAGCCGGTCCATCCGCGCCAACTCGCGGGCCGAGTCCGTCATGACGGCCACCTGGTCGCCGGTGAACCCTTGCTGGCGGAGTTCCTCACCGGTGCTGCCGAGGGTCCCCGAGGCGTCGGCCCGCACGAGCTCGGCGAGCGCGGACGATTGCCGGTGGTCGAGCCGCTCCAGGGTGCGTTCCAGGTAGATGCCGCCGAAGGTTCCCGACGCCGTGCGCGCATGGCGGTACTCGTGCCGGGCAGCGAGCACGATCGTCGCGAACGCGATCGCCATCAGCACGTGCCATTCCCACCACGATGCCTGCCATGCGCGCCCGAACGCCATGGCGATCAGGGCCTCGGCGAGGAACACGAACGCCACCGCGATGGCCAACGGAAGAGGACGACTTCGCGTGCGATAGATCTTCAGGTATCGCCACGCCGCGAACAGGTACGCCGCCACGGCGAACGGCAGCGGTACCAGCAGCCATGGCGCGCGTTCGGACTCGATCACGCGATCGAGCGGCCCGAACCGAGCCACCGAGGCCGTCGCCCACACGATCAACACGACGATCAGGCCCACGCGCATCGGCGCCTGCAGGCGACGCAGCGTCGCCTCGGTGCGCTCGTCCATCTCGATCGCGGAGAGCGCCGCGAACCCGGCGGCCAGGATGAGGCCGG
The DNA here is from genome assembly GCA_035535815.1 of Actinomycetota bacterium. Taxonomy (GTDB): domain Bacteria; phylum Actinomycetota; class UBA4738; order UBA4738; family HRBIN12; genus JAOUEA01. The sequence continues at coordinate 5,570 of DATLPI010000023.1, forward strand.
CGGGGGTGGCCAGCACGAATCCGCCGTTCGGTCCGTCGAGGACGACGCCGGGTGTGGCGAGCGCGTGCAGCGCCAGGAACCCCGCACTCGTGAGCAGCACCATCGACACCAGGAAGAGGCGTTCGTCGCCGCTCCGCCGCGCGACCTCGCTCACGATCAGGCCGAGGGCCACGTTGAGCAGGGCGACGCCGAACACGAGCCAGAAGTGCGACGGGTGGTGCTCCCAATGCACGTCGAGCGACGGGAACCCCAGCATCAGGGCCAGTCCCGCGAGCGGGACGATCAGGGCGGCCGCGAGGAACCAGGGTGAAGGCCCCGCGGTGCGGGACGCGTCTTCCATCGGGCCATCATGCAGCGTCGTGTCGTCGTGCGCATCGCCCATCAGGCCGACGGGATGGTGAACGCGATCGTGGTGCCGCCGGCGGCCGAAGGCCCGGCATCGATCGAACCTCCGTGCGCCATCACCAAACGCTTCGCGATCGCGAGCCCGAGTCCCGTCCCACCGGCATCGGCCGATGTCACGAACCGGTCGAACACGAACGGCAGCTGGTCGACGGCGATCCCTTGGCCCGTGTCGTCGACCTCGAACGTGGCGCTCGACGGGGTCGTCGCGACGCGGATCGTGACGGTGCCGTCCGGGGGCGTGTGCCGGATCGCGTTCGTCAGCAGGTTGGTCAACACCTCGGAAAGGCGAACGGGGTCGGCCTCGATCGTGGTGCTGGTGCCGGGGGCGGCCTCGATCGTCAGCGTGACACCGGCCTCGTCAGCCATCGTTCGGAACGCCGTGGCGACGTCACCCGCGATGGCGCGAGGGTCGACGGTTTCACGGTGCAGCTCGAGCACGCCGGCCTCGGCCATGGAGAGCGTGCGTAGATCCTCGAGGAGACGATCCATCATGACGGTCTCCTCCACGAGCGGACGCAACCGGTCGGCGTCGGCGGGGTAGAGGCCGTCGAGCATGCCCTCGACGGTGCCGCGGATCACCTGCAGCGGTGTCCGGAGCTCGTGCGCTACGTCGGCCAGCAACTCTCGACGCCGCGCTTCGTCGGTCTCGAGGCGTTCGGTCATCTGGTTGAAGCTGGACGACAGCCGTCCCAGCTGCCGCGAACCCGTGACCTCGACACGGGTGGTGTAGTCGCCGCCGGCCACCCGGTCTGCGGCGTCCATCAAGGTGCCGATCGCGCGCGTGTTCCGCCAGAGCCAGCGCGCGCTCGCGATCAACGCCACGATGACCGCGAGGGCGAGCGGGACCGTCACGACGGGGTGCGGTGCGTTGCCACCGAACGCGGACGCCACCACCGTCGCGAGCGCCGCCACCAGCAGGACCACCAGGACCAGCACGGCGATCGCTCCGCGGCGGAACCGTCGTCCTGCGTCGAACCCCGGGCGTCCTCGGCCCGCCCACTGCGGGGGTCCGTTCCAGCTCGGGTCGCGCCAGGGCGCCCCGCGCCGTTCGTCGTGCTCAGGCATCGGCGAACCGGTAGCCGACGCCGTGCACGGTGAGCACGTAGCGCGGCCGTCCCACCTCGGGCTCGATCTTGCGACGCAGGTTCTTCACGTGCGCGTCGATCGCGCGCTCGTACGTGTCGATCGTGACGCCGTGCAGCGCATCCAACAGTTGGCCGCGTGTGAACACCCGCCCCGGTTCGCGGACGAACGTCGCCAGGAGCTGGAACTCCGTCGGGGTGAGGTCGACCGCGCGCCCGTCCACGCGCGCGCGCATCTTCGGCAGGTCGACCTCCACGCCGGCGGCGCGAACCACTTCGGCGCCGGCCGTGGTCCCGTTCGTGCGCCGGAGCACCGCACGCACCCTGGCCACCAGCTCCTTCGGACTGAAGGGCTTGACGAGGTAGTCGTCGGCGCCGAGCTCGAGCCCGACGATGCGGTCGGATTCCTCACCTCGCGCGGTGAGCATCACGATCGGCGTGGCCGACGTTCGGCGGAGCTCACGCGCCACGTCGAGGCCATCCATACCCGGTAGCCCGAGGTCCAGCACCACGAGGTCGGGACGATCGCCCCGAGCACTGGCGAGGGCCGCCGAGCCGTCACCCACCACGGTGACATCGAACCCGGCGACCTCGAGGTAGTCGCGCAACGTCCGCGCGATCTGCATCTCGTCTTCGACCACCAGGATCCGCTGCATGGGGCGAGCCTCTCTCGCGAGACGGGCGGAGGCAACCGTGCCTCCGCCCGTCCCGCGAACCTCGTCAGCCTGCGGGCGATGCCTCGGCCGGCGGGGTGTCGCCGTGCTCACGCTGATGCCACTCGTGAGCTCGCTCCTCGAACCGGCGCCGGCCCTCCTCGTTCCAGGGTCCCGGCCCGTAGCCTCCGGGCCCGCCTCGGCCCCAGCGCCCCGCTCCACGCATGATCCCGCCGATCAGGAAGAACGCCCCGACCAGGAACAGCGGGAACAGGAAGAACCCTGGGAAGAACCCGCGATGCTCGTCGCCCACCACGTGCACGACCTGCACTTCCTGGCCGTTGTCCTGGGCGACCTGCACCTGCTCGATGCCCTGGGCGATGCCGTTGCGCTCGCCCGCGTTGTACGCGCCGACCCCGATGCCGATCCCCGCGAGGATCACCACCACCACTGCCACGATCCCGATACCACGACGCATGTCGTACCTCCTCGTCTCGCGTCCGTCTCCACGTTGGCGCCCAGATGTGAACCGTTCGTGAAGGACGTAGGGAGGTTCAGCGGGTGCCTCCCTGGCCCTCCAAGCAGCACCGGGCGTATGGTCGAGGTCCCAAGGTCAGGTACGAGTCATGCCCGCATCGGAACCACGCCCGCACGGAACAGGAGGCGATGGCGATGGCTGGTGAGATGACCGCGGTGCTGCGCGGCATGTTCGATGCGCTCGACAAATCCGATCCCGACGTGGCGCTTGCCTCGATCGCTGCTGATGCGCAGGGCATCGACGAGATCTCGCGCCGCTGGATGCGTGGACCCGGCGAAGTCAACCGATACGTTCGCGAACTCTTCGGCATCGCCGAGGACGTCCATTCCGAGATGCACGATGTGCACGAGGTCGACTGGGGCGAGACCGGCATCGTTACCTTCTGGCTGGAGCAGGACTACTCGCTGGACGGCGACCGAGCACACGTGTCCGCGCCCACGACCGCGGTGATGCGACGCGAGCACGGTGCATGGAAACTGGCGTTGTTCCATTCCCTGCCACTGCCGCCGGAACCGTAGACGCCGGCCGATCTAAGGAAGCGGGTCGAGATCCGCGGCGGGGTCGATCTGCCAGTGGTTGCAGTGCAGGGTCGTGCCGCGGAACTCGAAGTCCTCCGGCCCGACGAGTGTGAACCCCAGCGACCGGCAGATACCGTTCGATGGCGCATTGGTGACCGCTGGGAAGGCGTGGACCGTGCCCCAGCGGCCGTCCGCACGGGCGCGTTCCAGCAACGCTGCCACCGATCGCTTGCCCACGCCCTTGCCCTGGAACTCCGGGAGCACCCCCCAGCCGACCTCGCTGAACGGCGGGTCGGCGTCATGGCTCCAGATGCACACCGAGCCCATCGACTCACCGTCGTCGGATTCGACCACGACGATCCAGGACGTGTCGGTGTTCACCGCGGCGACATCCTCCGCGAGCTTGCCGGGGATCTCCTCACGGGGTTGAGGACCTCCCAGCTCGGCATTCATGACGGGGTCACAGCGCAGCCGCTCCCAGAGCTCGAGGTCATCCAGGGTGACGTCGCGGAGCTTCATGACTCCCATCCTGCCATGTGCCGAAGACGGCGTAGGGTGGGAGGGATGCCCGCGAGGAGGTTCGGCATGAACGACGTCGCGGAACGGATCGGAACCGTCGTGATCGGCGCAGGGCAGGCGGGGCTGGCGGCCGGCTACCACCTGCAACGAGCCGGCCAGCACTTCGAGATCCTGGAAGCCAACCAACGTCTCGGTGACAACTGGCGGACCCGATGGGACTCCCTTCACCTGTTCACCCCGGCACGACATGACGGGTTGCCGGGCTTGCCCTTCCCAGCTCCGGATTGGTCGTTCCCGTCGAAGGATGCGATGGGCGACTACCTGGAGGCCTACGCGGCGCGGTTCTCGTTGCCCGTCTCCACCGGGGTGCAGGTGGACGGCGTCTCGCAACGCGAGGGCGGATACGTCGTGACGGCCGGCGATCGCCGCATCGAGGCCGACAACGTGGTGGTGGCCTCCGGTGGGTATCAGACCCCCGTGGTCCCTGGTTTCGCCGGAGAGCTTGACCCCGGCATCGTTCAACTGCACTCGAGCGAGTATCGGAACCAGGAGCAGCTCGTGCCGGGTGGCGTGCTCGTCGTGGGAGCGGGGAACTCCGGCGCCGAAGTGGCCCTGGAGTCAGCGCCCGGTCACGAGACATGGATCTCCGGCCGCGACCCCGGCCACATCCCGTTCCACATCGAAGGGACGGCCTCCAGGATCGCGCTCGAGCGGCTGGTGCTCCGCTTCCTCTTCTACCGGGTGCTGACGACGAGCACGCCGATCGGCAGGAAGGCCAAACCGCGGTTCCTGGCGAAGGGCGGACCGCTGATCCGGATCAAGCCCAAGGAGATCGCAGCGGCCGGGGTTGTGCGGGTACCCCGCGTTGCCGGGGTGAGGGATGGTCGTCCCGTGCTCGAGGACGGCCGGGTGATCGAGGCGGCGAACGTCGTGTGGTGCACGGGGTTCCGCCACGACTTCGACTGGATCGACGTTCCTGCGATCCGCAAGGGCATCCCTCCCAACGATCGCGGCGTCGTGAAAGACGCGCCCGGACTCTACTTCGTCGGCCTGGAGTTCCAGTACGCGCTCGCGTCCGGCATGGTCCACGGCACCGGGCGGGACGGCGAGCACATCGCGAAGATCATCGCCGAACGAGAGCGCAGCTCCACGGCCGCGTAGGCCGCATGCGATCTCGTCAGCGGCCGTTGATATGCAGGATGTTGCCGTCCGGATCCTTGAACCAGACGCCCTTGAAGTTATCCGCCACGTGAACGTCGCCCTTGAGCGTGAGGCCCGGCAGGTCGTAGTGCTCGAACGTGACGTCCTTGCTGGTGAGTTCCTTGTAGATCGTGTCGAACTCCTCGTCGACCGACCACGCCAAAGCGTTGGCCTGATTCGTTCCTGCGTAGGCAGACTCGTAGACCATGATCGGGGTCGCGCCGCTCCGATAGGCGACCATCCCGTCCTGCCCAGCCGGGTCCGGATCGAATCCCAAGGTTCCCTCGTAGAACGTCCTCGCCGTGGCGAGGTCCTTCACCGCCAGCATGGCGATGGCATCGGTGTCTCGCAGCATCGATTTCCCTCCTCCGCACATCGATACCCCGCACCCTCGCATCCGAAGCACGGTGTCCGGGGCGGGGAGTACGCTCAGGAGTGAGCGGGTATCGACGGATCGAAGGAGTGATCGCCATGGGCAAGGTCGTGCATTTCGAGATCCCCACCGACGACTTGGAGCGGGCCAAGGCTTTCTACGGCTCGATCTTCGGATGGCAGTTGCAGACGATGAACATGGGTGAAGAGGACTACACGATCGCGATGACGGGCCCGGTCGACGAGACCACCCAGCGCCCCACGGAGCCGGGTTCGATCAATGGGGGTATGACGCAGCGTGGTGGCTCGATCCCCGCGCCGGTCATCACGATCGAAGTGGACGCGATCGACGACTCCCTGAAGCAGATCGAGGCCGGAGGGGGCGCCGTCGTGCAAGCCCGCACCGAGATCCCGGGCATGGGCGCGTTCGCCTACTTCACGGACAGCGAAGGCAACGTCATGGGGTTGTGGGAGACCGTCGGAGGCTAGTCAGCGCGCTGACGGAGCTTTCCCAGGAGGTCGTGCAGCGCTGGGGTCCGCCCGGCATCCAGCAGACGCTGGAGATGGTCGTTCTCGACCTCCAGGGCCAAGGTACGCGCGGCATCGAGCGCGTCTGCCTCGCCCATCTCCCACCGGTACCGGTACGCGTGGACCGAGAACTCGCGCATCCCGGAACGGCCGGCCAACGAGCCGAGATCGGTGACCCATGCGGCGGCACGAGGATGCTGTGCCGCCACGGCCGCCGCGCACAACGCGTCCATCACGTAGGCACGGATCCAGCGGTGCGTATCGCGCTGGCGCAGGCATCGGTTCAGGGCATCCTCCATCAGCTCGATCGCGCCCGCGAGGTCGCCGCCGGCGGCGGTGAGGAGCCCGAGTCCGCGGACCGAGTACGCCTCCCAGCACGCGTCGTCCACCGAGCACCCCAACGTGAAGGCGTGCTCGAACGCCTCCGCGGCGAGGTCGGCACGGCCTTGGCGAACCCACACCTCGGCCAAGAGTGCCTCTGGATATGACAGGAACGCGGTCCACCGCTCGGTTCGTGCCAGGTCGCGCGCTTCGATGAGCAGGTCCTCGGCCTCAGGTAGCCGATCACGGAGCACCTGCGCCCGGCCGAAGCACGTCAACGACCACGTGGTCTGCCGTCCGTGGTTCGCCTGCCGTGCCAGTTCGATCGCGGCCAGGAACTCGCGCTCGGCTTGGTCGTACAGCCCCACATCGCTGAGGGCGATCGCGATCACCGATCGGATCCGGGAGATCTCCAACGCGTCGCCGCCGTCGGCCAACTCCGACGCGGTCCGGAACCACACCTGCGCGCGAGGGTAGTCGGCGCGCAGCAGCTCTACGTAGCCGAGTTCGCGGTGACAGGCCGCGGCCAGACGGTGATCGCCGCTCTCCTCGGAGATCGCGATCACGCGGTGCAGGGCGGCCGACCCTTCCTCGTCCCGACCCTTGGCGGCATGCACCAACGCCGAGCCGAGGGCGAACCAGGCCGCGGCCTCTTGCGTCGGGTCACCGCCATCGCTTGCCCCATCCGCCGCCGCGCGCAGGTCGCGGAGGCCCACGTCCACGGCGCCGGCGAGCACCGCCGCGTTGCCCGATTCCACCAGCGCCCGCATCGACGCCTTCCCGGCGGGCCGGCCGGGCGAGGCGGTCACCGTGTCCATGCGGGCGGCCTCGTACAACTCCGGCCCGAGGTCGTTGCCGAACTCGCGCCGGAACAGGTCCGCCGAGGCTTCGAGCTGACGCTCGACCGCGACCTCGTCTCCGGTCGCGGCGAAGGCGCGCACCAGCAGGACATGCGCGTCCTCGTCCAGGGGATCGTTGGAGACGAGCCGGGTCGCGAGTTCGACCGCGTCCCGGGCGTTGCCCGCAGCGAGCCTCCGAAGCGCACCTTCCCGCAGCACTGCGCCGGCCACGGCGTGCAGTCGCCGCCGCTCGCCCAGGATCCAAGCGTCGAACCCGGGGCTCGCCTCGATCTCGACGTTCTCCAAGAGCTCTCGCCCCAACCCCGGGAGTTCGATCGCCGCGGCGGAGGTGCCGTCCAACAGGACCCGGACGTCCAACACGGAGCCGGCGGGCAGCCGCAGTCCCACCGTGTTGCCGCTGCCCACCGTGTCCGGGCCGCCCAGGAGCCGTCGCAACTCGGACAGGTTCCACCGCAGCGCGCTCCCGGGGTCCTCGGCGTCGGGGAAGAGCAGCTCCGCGAGCTGCTGACGGGAGGGCGGCCGCTCGGCCAACGCCAGGTAGGCGAACAACGACCAGACCTTCTTGCCGCGTGGCGCCGCGTACACCACATCGTCGCGGGTCACCATCGGAGGACCGAGCAGATGTGCCACCAGGGTCACGACGCCATCCTGTGCGCTCCGTGCGGCGGCGGCAAGGGCGAAGTCGGTGCGTCACACGCCTCCTCACACGCCTCGGTCGTAGGTTCGCCGCGACCGGCCGTCCACGGAGGGCGGTCGCTGGACGGAAGGGGACGGCGATGAGCGCACAAACGATCGATCAGCTCCGAGAGCAGGTTCGCGGACCCGTGATCTCGCCCGACGATGACGGCTACGACGATGCTCGCGCGGTCTACAACGCCATGGTCGACCGGCGCCCCTCCGCCGTGGTCCGAGCTGCCAACGCCGGTGACGTCATCGCCGCGGTCGATCACGCGCGCGCGGCCGGCGTCGAGGTGGCGATCCGCGGTGGTGGCCACAGCGTGCCGGGGTTCGGCACGACCGACGACGGGGTCGTGGTCGATCTGTCGGGCATGCGTGGGGTCAGGGTGGATCCCATCGCCCGCACCGCTCGAGCCGAAGGGGGTGCCACCTGGGGCGACTTCAACGCCGCGACGGGTGCGTTCGCCCTGGCGACCACGGGCGGCATCATCTCGACCACCGGCGTCGGGGGGCTCACGCTGGGCGGCGGCATCGGCTATCTCGCGCGCGGCCTGGGCCTGTCGTTGGACACCCTTCGCTCGATCGATGTGGTCTCTGCAGACGGGCGCTTCCTCACGGCGAGCGACCACGAGCACGAAGACCTGTTCTGGGCCATGCGCGGTGGCGGTGGGAACTTCGGTGTGGCGACCTCGCTGGAGTTCGACCTCGCGCCGGTCGGCCAGATCTACGGCGGGCCCATGTTCTTCGAGCTGTCGGACGCCGGCGACGTGCTGCGTTGGTACCGCGAGTTCATCGCCGACGCACCTGAAGAGTTTGGAGGGTTCCCGGCGTATCAGATCGCACCACCGCTGCCCTTCATCCCCGAGGAGCGACACGGCGACACGTTCCTGGCGTTCGTCTCGTGCTGGACCGGCCCGTTGGACGAGGGCGAGACGATGTTGAAGTCCCTGCGCGAGGTCGCGCCGGTGGTGGCAGAACACGTCGGGCCGATGCCCTACGCCGCTCTCAACAGCGCGTTCGACGCGTTGGTGCCTCCCGGCCTCCAGCACTACTGGAAGGCGAACTTCGTCGCCGAGCTCTCCGACGAGATCATCGAGGCGCACCTGGTGCACGGGCCAGACGTGCCGGTCGTGAACTCGACCGTTCACATCTACCCGATCAACGGCGCCGTGCATCGCGTGTCGTCGGACGCCACGGCGTTCGCGCACCGTGACGCGAACTTCGCGACCGTGATCGCCGGCATGTGGCCCGACCCGGCCGAAAACGAGGCCAACACCAGATGGGTACGCGACTACTACGACGCGACAGCTCCGAAGTCGATGGAGGCGGGCTACATCAACTTCATGGCCGACGACGACCAGGATCGGATCGAGGTGAACTACGGGCCGAACTACGATCGGTTGGTCCAGGTGAAGCGCACCTACGACCCCGACAACCTGTTCCGCCGCAACCAGAACATCCTGCCGTAACCTTCCTCCTCTGCGCAACGCGGCCCGGCGCGGGGGAGTGGGAAGATACGCGGCCATGGAGTCCGCGTTCGAAGCACCCACCGCTGAGTTGTTGCTGGACACGAAGACGCCGGCGGAGCTGGCGCTCTCTCCGGACGGATCGAGGCTGGCGTTCTCGTTGCACGCCACCGTCGCCGACGTCGGGTCCTACGTTCCGTGCGACCTCTACATCGTGGACACCGGATCCGACGCTGAACCGGTGCAGCTCACCGACGGGGCGTTCGCCGACGTATCGCCGGCATGGTCGCCCGACGGTTCCCGGCTGGCGTTCCTGTCCGACCGACTCACGTCGGGCCATCAGTTGCCGTACACGATGCCGGCGAACGGAGGATCTCCAACCCTTGCGGCCTCGCTCACCGGTTCGGCCGAGAGCGTCGCGTGGTCCAGCGACGGCAACCGTCTGCTGGTGCTCGCCGCGGACCCGGGGTCCTACGGGCTGGACTGGGGGGCGCGCGCGGTCCGTGGCGCGGAGCCCGAGTCCGATCCCATCGTGCGCCGACCGGGCGATGCGCGGCGCCGACTGTTCCTGATCGACCTCGGGTCCGGGGACGTCACCGAGGTGGGCCCGCCCGACCTCAGCATCTGGGAGGTGGACTGGGACGGCGAGCACACCGCGGTGGCGGTCGTCGCCACCGATCACACCGGCTCCGGGTGGTACCAGGGCGTGGTGGCCCGGCTCGACCTGCGGGCGCGCACCGCGCACACCCTCTACGAGCCCGAGTGGCAGATGGAGGGGTTGGAACGCTCTCCCGACGGCACTCGTGCTCTGATCGTGGAGGGATACGCGAGCGACCACGGGCTGCTGGCCGGCAGCGTCATGGTGATCGACCTCGCGACCGGCGAGACCTCCGACCCCTGGCCCGACCTGCAGTCCGTGGGGCTGGCGTCGTGGTGCGACGACGATTCGATCTGGTACGCGAGCACCGACGGCACCGGCAATGCCTGCGGCCGCATCTGGCTCGACGGCCGGCAGGAGGAACGCTGGCGCGACGACGCGTTCATCGGCGACGCCGTCACGACGCCCGCCTGCGTGATCAGCGAGGGTGCCGCCGACGTGTGGACCACCCACCAGGCGCACGCCACGCCGCCCGAGCTCGCGCGGTTCGATCACGAGACCGGTTCCTGGGTGCGCCGCACATCGTTCAACGAGCACATCGTGCGTGGACGGGTGTTCCCGGATGCTCGCACGGTCCGGTGGATGGGCGAAGGCGACGTCGAGATCGAGGGCGTGTTGATGACGCCGCACGGCGCGAAGGGGCCGCTGCCGCTGATCGTCGGTGTCCACGGCGGCCCCACGTGGAACTGGGGGTCCTACTTCTCCGATTCCGAGCCCAACGCGGTGCTGTTGGCCTCGGCGGGCTACGCGTGCCTGCTGCCGAACCCGCGTGGGAGCATCGGGCGCGGCCACGTCTTCAACCAGGGCGTGATCGGCGACGGCGGCGGGATCGACTTCCGCGACATCATGGCCGGGGTCGATCACGTGGTCGCCGAGGGCATCGCCGACCCCGACCGTCTGGGCATCGCGGGTTTGTCCTACGGCGGCTACATGGCGGCATGGGCGGTGGGCCAGACCGATCGGTTCGGCGCGAGCGTCGCGATGTCGGTGGTGTCGAACTACCTCTCGTTCCACCTCACCTCGGAGGTGTGGTGGTACGACCACGCGATCCTCGAGGGCGACTGGCACGACCCGGCGAGCCAGTACATGGATCGCTCACCCGTGACGCACGCACACAAGGCGTCGACGCCCACGCTGATCCTGCAGGGCGCGATCGACCGGTGCACCCCGGTGGGCCAGGCCGACGAGCTCTTCACCGCGATCGCCGAGACCGGCACCGAGGTCGAGTTGGTGGTCTACCCGCGCGAAGGCCACGTGCCGCTCGAGCGTGCGCACGCGCTCGATGCGATCCGGCGGACCCAGGAGTGGTTCGACCGGCACCTGTAGCTGATCGGCGCCTTCGCGTGATTCACGCCCGTGATGCGTGGGTATCTCTCTCCTGCGTCCGGACGAGACCAGGAGGTGCAACATCATGGCGAGCACGAAGCAGGTCACCGCCGCGAAGCGCAACATCAAGAAGGCGTCTTCCGCGGCGAAGCGGAAGCGCACGATCACCAAGCTGCCGAAGGCGGTGCGTCAGGATCTCAGCCGGAACGCCGCGGCGGCGCGCAAGCGAGGCGGCAAGCCCGGCCACCGGCTCGAGGATCGCACGCGGAGCCAGCTCTACGACGAGGCGAAGAAGCGAGACATCCCGGGTCGCTCGTCGATGGGCAAGCGTGAGTTGATCGACGCCCTCCGTTCGTGACGGACGGCGCTATCGCTCGTCGGGGCCCGGGCGTTCCTGGAGGACCCAACCGTTGCCGTCGGGGTCACTGAAGAACACCCACGAGTTCCACGGGCCGCCCTTTCCGTCGGCGAGCCCTCCCTCGGCGAAGTGCTGGACGGGACTCACGTCGACACCGCGACCGGCGAGTTCCTCGCGCGCGGCCTCGATGTCGTCCACGACCAGCTGCGGCCCTTGGAGCGAACCGGGTTCGGACCTGGTGATCCCCGTGCCCACCATGATCGAGCAGGCCGAACCCGGCGGCGTGAGCTGGACCACCCGGATGCTCTCCATCGGCGAGTCGTCGACATCGACGGCGAAGCCGAGCTTGTCGGCGTAGAACGCCTTGGCGCGGTCCACGTCGGTCACGGGCACGGGGAGCAACTCGAGCTTGTAGTCCATGCGATGCGTCTCCTTATCGTCGGTCAGGCTGCGGCGTCGGCCGCCTCCTCCAACACTTTGACCTCGATCTTCTGCATCTGCAGCATGGCCTGCATCGCGGCCTGTGCGCGCTTCGGGTCGGGGTCGCTCAGCAACTCGCCCATCCGCTCGGGGACGATCTGCCAGCTCAGACCGAACCGGTCCTTGAGCCATCCGCACTGACCCTCTTCGCCGCCGTCGGCGGTGAGCTGAGCCCAGAAGCGGTCGACCTCGTCCTGGTCCTTGCAACTCACGTGGAACGACACCGCTTCGGTGAACGGGAACTGCGGCCCACCGTTGATGGCCATGTACTCCTGACCGGCAAGCCGGAAGAACACCAGCGCCACGTTGTCACCGCTCGGGGTGCCATCGAGGCGCTCCACCCGCGTCACCTCGGCGTCGTCGAAGAGCGACACGTAGAAGTTGGTGGCCTCCTCGGCCTGGGTGTCGAACCACAAACACGGGGTGATCTTCTGCATCGGATCCACCTTCCTGTCGGTGCGAAGCGATCGTCGCTCCGCTACGAATCGTGGCGAGCCTTCAGGGACTCACCCTGCGTCTGGAGGAGTTCCTCCAGCTGGTCGTAGCCCTGGGACATGCCGTCGGCCATCCCCGACTGCACCATGGCGTCGCGGGCCTCGACCGACTGGAAGAGCGAGTTCGTGCGAACGACCGTCCGGCCGTCACGCTCTTCGAGCGTCATGGTGTCCAGCGAGACATGGCCGGGCGCGCCCTCGAACTCGAAGGTCTGCACGAAGCCGTCGGGCGACGGGTCGTTGTGGAACACCCCGTGGAACCCGTAGGAGTTGCCGTCACCGTCGCTGTGGATGTAGCGCCAACTGCCGCCGGCACGCGGTTCGAACTGCTCGACCGTCATCGTGGAGCCGCGCGGCCCCAGCCACTGCTTCAGCAGGTCGGCCTCCGTGAACGCCCGGAGGATCAGCTCGCGCGGTGCATCGAACTCCCGCTCGGTGAGGATCTGCGGAACGCCGGGTTCGGCGGTGACCTTGAGTTCGGTCATGACGTGCTCCTTCCTGTCGGATCGCTCCCCGGATCGGGGTCGGGCGATCGGTCGGTGTCCTGCTCCTGCAGCGCCACGAGGACCTCGTCGAGCCGCTCGTAGCGTTCTTCCCAGAACTCGCGGTAGGCA
>DATLPI010000024.1:0-4774 GCA_035535815.1 Actinomycetota bacterium
CGCCGTTGTGGTGAACCGGATCATCCCGCAGGAGGTCGAGGACCCCTACTTCGGCAAGTGGAAGGACATCCAGGCCGAGCACCTCGCCACCGTCCGCGAGTCGTTCGAACCGGTGCCGATCCTCGAGGCCCGCCTGTTCGATCGCGAGATGGTCGGCGTGCCCCTGTTGGAGGAGATGGCGGCCGAGGTCTACGGCAACCTCGACGCCACCGCCATCCTGTTCCACGACGATCCGATCCGGGTGCGTAAGCACGCCGACGGCTACGTGTTGTCGATGCGCCTGCCGTTCGTGTCCCGCGACGACATGGACATCCACCGGCGCGGCGACGAGCTCTTCGTGCGGGTGGGCTCGTACAAGCGGAACCTGATCCTGCCGCAGACGCTCAAGCGACTCGTGGTCAAGGAAGCGAACTTCGCGGGCGACCATCTGGAGATCACCTTCGGCCGTCCGCCGTCCACCGACGACCTGGCGTGAGCGCGGTGGGGTCCTCGCCGGGCGCGTGTGCGGTCGGCATCGACGTCGGCGGTACGAAGATCGCCTCGTTGCTGGTCGATCGCAACGGCGCGATCCTCGATCGGGATGTTCGCCCCACACCCGCGCACGAGCAGGAGGCCACCCTGCAGGCGATGGAAGCGTCGTCGCGGGCGGTAGTCACGGCCGAGGTCGCCGCGATCGGTATCTCGGCGGCGGGCCTGGTGGAAGCGGGCACGGGCATCATGCGGTACGCACCGAACCTGTCGTGGCGCGACGCGCCGCTGGTGGAGCGGATCGGCGGCACGTTCGGCCTGCCCACCGTCGCCGACAACGACAACAACGCTGCGGCGTGGGGTGAGTACCGGTTCGGCATAGGGCGGGGCCATGCGAACATCCTGTTAGTGGGGGTCGGCACCGGGATCGGTGGCGGGATCATCGCCGACGGCGCGCTGCTCCGAGGGGCGCACGGGTTCGCCGCGGAGATCGGCCACACCATCGTGGAGCCGGACGGGCCAGTGTGCGGGTGCGGCAACCACGGGTGCTGGGAGCAGCTCGCGAGCGGTTCCGCGATCGTGCGTGATGCCCGCGCCGCCGTCATGAAGCATCCTCATTCGTTGCTGGTGAAGCTCAGCGGCGGCGATCCCGCACACGTGACCGGCTCGATGGTGACCGAAGCCGCGCGGCAGGGAGATACGGTCTCCAGGGGCATCCTCAACGAGGTCGGGCACCGGTTGGGCCAGGGCATCGCCGGCCTGGTGAACGTCCTCGATCCCGAGCTGGTGATCGTGGGCGGCGGCGTCTCCGAGGCCGGTGACCTCCTGCTCGCTCCCGCCCGCACCGCCTACTCCCGCTCGGTCGAGGGCGGGGCCTTCAGGCCCGACGTGCCGATCCTCGCCGCCTCGCTCGTGAACGACGCCGGCGGCATCGGCGCCGCCACGATGGCGTTCGAACTGCTCGACCGCTCGCGGGAGCCGGCATCGTGAAGCTGGGCGTCTCGCTGCCGGTCTTCACCGCCGACCCGGCCCGTCCACTCGCGGTGGCCGCCCGGGCCCACGATCTGGGCGCCGACGGTGTCTTCTCACCCGACCACTTCTTCCCCCCCATCTTCTATCCCCCCTCGGGCCCGGACCGGCCGGCGCTGGAGGCGTTCTCGGTGCTCTCGGCGGTCGCGGCCCGCCACCCCGGGATGCACGTGGGGACCATGGTGGCCCGCGTCACGCTGCGCCCGCCGGGGATCCTCGCCAAGCAGGCAGCGGCGCTCGACGCGATGTCGGGCGGCCACGCGATCCTGGCCCTGGGCACCGGCGACCGCGCCTCCCTGCCCGAACACGAGCGCTACGGCATCCCCTTCCCGCCGGTTGCCGACCGGCTCGCACTGTTGGAACAGACGGTCGAGGCGCTTCGTGGCCTCTTCGCCGGCCGCAGCTATCCGGGCGGTTCCCACGTCCCCGCGATGGCAGGGCCGCTCCTGCCGCCGGGCGCTCCGGCGGTCTGGGTGGGAGGTCTTTCCGACCCCGTGGTGGCGATCGCGGGCCGGGTGGCCGACGCATGGAACGGGTGGGGTCTGGACGTCGAAAGGTTCCGGACCAAGGTTGAGCGGTTGCGCGAGGCGGCCGACGGGCGTCCGGTGGAAGCCACGTGGGGTGGCATCGCCCTGGTGGGGGAGGATCAGGCCGATATCGATCGCTTGCTGGCTGCGCGCGCGGAGAAAGGTCTGCCGGTCGAAGGCGTGTGGACCGGCACGGCCGACGAGCTCCGAACCTTCGTTTCGTCCTTGGAGGCGGCCGGCGCGACGTGGTTCGTGGTCCTGCCCGCCGGGCCGGCCGACCGCCTCGATGTGATCGCGGCCACGCTGGCCTCACGGTGATGTCCGCCGAGCCGATGACCAGCGCCGGGCTCAAGAAGGCCAAGCGCGAGGTGCGCCGGCGGGTGCTCGAGGCACGCGATGCGATCCCTCCGGCGGAGCGCGATCGCCTGGCGGCCGAGGTGACCAGCCGGTTCCTCGCGCTGCCCGAGGTCGAAGGCGCCGGCACCGTGATGGCCTTCTGGACGTTCGGCTCGGAGGTGTCCACGATGCCGCTGATCGAGGCGCTCCACACTGCGGGTGCGCGGGTGGCTCTGCCGCGTATCGTCGAGGGCGACATCGAGCCCGTGACCTACGGGCCGGGCGATGCCACCACGGAGACGGCGTTCGGCGCCCTGGAGCCTTCGGGCGGCGATGTACTCGCCCCGGCCGATATCGACGTGGTCGCGACACCGGCGGTGGTGTTCGACCGTCGGTGCGCCCGGGTTGGCTACGGCGGCGGCTTCTACGACCGCTTCTTCGCGAAGGTGCGACCCGATACCGCGCGGATCGGCATCGGGTTCGGCGTACAGCTGCTCCCGGATGGAACGTGGCTGCCGGGAGGGCATTTCGACCTGCCCGTGGACGCGGTGGTGACCGAGTCCGAGACGGTCCGGTGTTCGCGCGATCGATGATGCCGCGCGGCCCGACCAGGCCGTCCCGCCGCTCCTGGCGTGAGACCCGGTACGCGGCGCTGGACTTCGAGACCACTGGGTTGGACTTCCGTCGCGATGCGGTCGTCTCGATCGGTGTGATCCCGGTGCTGGGTGGACGGGTCGTGATGCGCGATTCGATCCATCAGCTGGTGGCTCCCGCGGTCGCGCCCTCACCCCGGTCCCAGACGATCCACGAGCTGCGTCCGCAGGACCTGATGGACGCACCCTCGCTCGACGAGGCGCGCCCCATCCTGGCCGATGCGATCGAGGGGCGGCACCTCCTGGTGTGGTTCGCCGACGTCGAGGTCCACTTCCTGTCGGAGATCTTCGGGGGTTCACTGCGATCGTGGCGGCGGCGCACGATCGACGTCCGCAATCTGGCGATCGCGGCCGAAGGTCAGCCACGTGAACGACGGCTTCGCCCCGGCTTCCCGCTCACCGGCACGGCGGACCAGTACGGGGTGCCGGTGGCCGAGCCGCACCAGGCCTTCGACGACGCGTTGGTCACCGCCCAGTTGTTCCTGGTGCTCACCTCGCATCTGGGCCGGCGTGAACCCACCATCCGCGACGTGGTCCGGGTCGGGAAGCCGTGAGCGATGTTGCCCTTTCCAGGCATCGACGCAGGTCAGCGCCCGTGCCCGGCCCTGGACTTGAACAACCGTTCAATCTCGCGGTATAACCGCGGGAAGCGGCCGTGACGTCGTCCGCGCCGCCGAGCCCGGGAGGAGCCTGGTTGAGCCAGAGCAGGGAAACCGCGTTCCATGCCATCACCTCGAAGGCAGCCGTCGGCTTCGACGATGAGGCCGGCTGGCTCTGGGTCACGACGTTCGGCGATCCGGCGGCCGAGTACCACGCCGTGCGCGAGGACGTCGGCATGTGGGACCTCTCGCCCCTCAACAAGTGGGACGTGCGGGGCACCGACGCCGTCGAAGCCGTGCAACGTGTCAACACGAACGACATCGTCGGCATGCGCGTCGGCCAGGTCCGCTACGGCGCCTTCGTGGACGAGGACGGCCTGTTGGTCGATGACGGCACCGTGTACAAGCACGCCGACGACCACCTGTGGATGTGCACGAACGGCGACGAGCGCGCGGACTACTTCGCCGACGCCACGAAGGGCCTCGAGGTCTCGATCGAGTACATCGCGCCCGAGCTCCCCAGCATGCAGATCCAAGGGCCGCGTTCGCGCGAGCTGATGCGCACCATCACCGACGCGCCGATCGACGAGCTGGCCTACTTCACGTTCTTCCCTGAGCAGATCCAGATCGGCGGCATCCCGGCCTGGGTGTCGCGAACCGGGTTCTCCGGCGAACTGGGCTATGAGGTCTTCCTGCGGCCCGAGCACGCCGAGGCGCTGTGGGAAGCGGTCGAGTCAGCCGGCGCCCGGCCCTACGGTGTGGAGATCATCGAAGCGATCCGGGTCGAGACCGGCATGATCGTCACGGGCTACGACTACGACGAACACGAACGCTCCCCGTACGACCTGGGATTGGACCGGATGGTGGCGCTGGACGGCGCCGGCGAGTTCATGGGTAAGGACGAGCTCCGCACGATCGCCGCCGACCCACCGAACCGCTTCAAGACGATCAGGCTCGAGCAGGACACGCTGCCCGAGTACGGCGCCGCGCTTACCAAGGACGGCGAGGATGTCGGGGTGCTCACCAGTCCCGCGCTCAGCCCGATCCTGGGGCCGCTGGGCCTCGCGATCATCAGCACCGGCGTCGCGGTCGACGGCACCCAGGTCGATGTCGCGATGCCCGACGGCTCCACGCAGGCGGGCACGATCGACGTGCTCGCGCT
>DATLPI010000025.1:0-5807 GCA_035535815.1 Actinomycetota bacterium
TGGGGACGTGAACGAACGCCTCGTGTGCTGATCAGACCGAAAGCGATCCGAGTGAGTACTACTGGGCTGGGCTCGGGGAGCCTAAGGGAGGGGACGCCGAGTTGAAGCGTTTGACCGTCTAACAGTGTTCCCGGACGTCTCGCGCGGCGCGGCGGCTACGCTGCTTTCGTGGGTACGGTGTCGTTCGTGATCGTCGCGTCGCTGTTGCGCACTAGCCGCGCTCTTCCGCCAAAGGAGCTACACCATGACCAAGATGATCGCCCTCATGTCGACGTCGCTCGACGGATTCGTCGCGGACGCGAACGACGGGGTCGCCGAAGTGTTCGACTGGTACTTCTCGGGCGACGTCGAGGTTCCCATGCCGATCCCGACACCGGACTTCACGTTCCACGTCTCGCCGGCGAGCGCCGAGCACCTGAGGGGCTTGATGGCTGAGACCGGCGCCTTCCTCACCGGTCGGCGCACGTTCGACAAAGCCGACGGCTGGGGCGGCCAGCACGCGTGGGATGTGCCCGCTTTCGTCCTCACGCACGACGTGCCCGACGGCTGGCCACGGCCCGGCTCGACGGTCCAGTTCGTCACCGACGGCATCGAGAGCGCCGTTGCTCAGGCGAAGTCGGCTGCCGGCTCGAAGTCCGTGGCGGTGCACGGCGCCGACACGATCCAGCAGTGCTTGAACGCCGGGCTGCTCGACGAGATCCAGATCGACCAGGCTGCCGTGTTGCTCGGTGCAGGGGTGCGGCTATTCGACCACCTCGCGAACACACCCGTCGTCCTCGGGGATCCGACAGTGGTCGCCGGCGTGGGTGTCACGCATCTGCGCTATCCGGTGCACACCTCGTAGACCACCGAGACCATGGAGTCCTGACCATGCGGAAGCTGATAGCGACGGTGTTCAACTACTCGCTCGATGGCCTTCTCGCCGACGAGGGAACCGAGTTCTGGAAGTTCTGCTTCGACCAGCCTGAAAATGATCAGCCCGACGACCCGACGCAACTCGAGTTCCTCCAAAGCGCGTACGCGCACATCATGGGTCGCACCGCCTACGAAGGCATCTCCGTGTCGATGACGACAACGGCTTCCGACCATCCGTTCGCCGACATCCTGAACACCGGGCGCAAGGTGGTCTTCTCCCGGACCCTGAAGACGGCCGACTGGGCCAACACCACCATCGCCGCCGGTGACACCACAGAAGAGATCGACAAGCTCAGGCAAAGCGGCGATGGCCACATCGTGGTCTGGGGAGGCGTCACGCTCTGGAGGTCGCTCATGCAGCTCGACTTGATCGACGAGCTCCAGGTGAGCTTGTTCCCCTACGTAGCGGGCGAGGGCACCCGGCTGTTCGATGGCGTCCCCAAGTCCTATGCGCTCGAGCTGGTCTCCACCACCGCCTCGAGGAGCGGGATCGTCGAGCTGCAGTACCGCCGACACCGCGAATGATCGGCGAGGACGAAGTGCGCCGGGCAGGGGTTTCGCCATCTGCACTTTTCATCCTCACTGGGGCACCGGGGTCCGGGAAGACGGCGGTCCTGAACCGACTTCGTGACCAGTTCGCGTGCGTGGACGAACCTGCCCGGGAGATCCTGGCGGAGCAACGTTCGACCGGCGGCAGGGGCACGTGGGATCAAGACCCATCGCTGTTCGTGCACCTGCTCCTTCAACGGTCGATCGACAACTATGAGACAGCTCGCCGCTTGGGAAGCCCCGTCGTCTTCGATCGGGGTATCCCTGATTGCATCGTCTACGCCGAGCGAGCCGGGGTGGACTCCCGCCCGGGCCTGGAGGCCGCCGCTACCTACCGGTATCACCCCCACGTCCTCTTCATCGAGCCCTGGGAGGAGATCTATGAGACCGACGAGGAACGGGTCATGACGTTCGAGGCCACAGTGCCGTTTAGCGAGTCGCTCAAGGAGGCCTACGGACGGGCAGGTTACGTTTTCGACATCGTGCAGCGCGGGTCGATCAGCGATCGAGCGGCTTCGGTTCGTGCTGCAGTGGAACTGCACCTCTCGACGATCTGACGCCCCAGGAGTATTCACCCTGCACAGCGCAGCACGCCTCTCCTAGACTGACGGCATCACAGCCCGGCCAGAGGCCGAGCGCGACCACTCTGGGAGGGGTGTCCCATGCTGGATCAGTTCCAGCCGCACGCCACCATCGCCGTTTCCGACCTCGAGAGGGCGAAGGGCTGGTACGCGGACAAGCTGGGGATGACGCCAACGAGCGAGGACATGGTGGGAGCGTGGTACGACTGCGGCGGCGGCCAGTTCCTGTTGTTTCCGACCCCCATGGCTGGCACGGCCAAGAACACCGTGATGGAGTGGACCGTCGATGACGTGGTGAGTGAGGTCGCGAACCTGACGAGCAAAGGCGTGATGTTCGACACGTTCGAGATGGAAGGCATCACGTGGGACAACGGTGTCGCATCGATGGGTGAGCACAAGGGTGCGTGGTTCAAGGACAGCGAGGGCAACGTGCTCGCGATCGGGGACTAACCGACGCCGGCTTTGCGAAGGCTTCTCAGCGGTCACCTGGCGCCGTACCAACGGTCAAGTGCCCTCGCGAACCGACTGTCAACGAAGGACAGATCTACCCACTCGCCATGTAGGTGGCCAGTTGGCCAAACGAATAGCCAGCCCACGCAGGTGAAGACGACCGCTGCGGCCAGGACGCCTACCCCAAGCTCAGCGACTCTCGGGACGGTGACGAAGCCGAGAGCGAGCAGGAGAGCGCCAACCAGGAATGACCCCAGGTAGGTCCAAGTAAACGCCCGGCCTCTTCGAAGGGAGACCTCCGACATGGGCACGAATCCCACGACCCGAGTCGTGCTGAAAGCCCGAGCGATCAAAAAGGGCAGGATGCCGAACAGCAACAAGATCCACGTCCAGCCGGGGGTCGAGTAGAAGGCGATGCTGGTGAATCCATCCGCGGCCCCGCCCGTCTTGGCGCAGATCGGCGGTAGCGTCCCTGCTTTGAGGTCCTCGACCCTAGCCGTTGTGCGCGCCACTGCTCTCCTAGGGTTGTCGTGCTCGAACTGTAGAGGCTAAACCAACCATCGTGGGTGGGCGCCACCACCCCCTTACCTGCAGGAACGATTGGTGCAGAGTCAGTGGAGAACCGTCCACTCGTCGTCTGTGTAGCCGGTCTTGTTCGTCGTCCGCTGCCTCCGCCTGCGATATTGGACGACACCATGTCTGCACAGGGAACCGTCACGCTACGAGATGTAACCGAAGCTGACCTCCCGGTCTTCTTCGAGTTCCAGCGGGATCCAGTCGCGAACGAGATGGCGGCCTTCCCGGCGCGGGACCGAGACGCGTTCATGCAGCACTGGACGACGAACATCTTAGGCAACGACGCTGGGCGTAAGCGGACGATCCTGCTCGACGGTGAGGTCGTGGGGAACATGCTGAGCTGGGAGCAGTCCGGAGACACGCTCGTCGGTTACTGGATCGGGCGCGAGTACTGGGGGATGGGCGTCGCGACCCGCGCGCTCACGCTGTTCCTGACGGAGGTTGACACGCGCCCGCTCCACGCGCACGTCGTAGACCACAACATCGGCTCCATCCGGGTGCTCGAGAAGTGCGGGTTCCGCATCGTTGGCGAGGAGACGGTCGATGAACCGGGGGTGCGGATCGTCGAGGTCATCCTCCGGCTCGAGGCCGATCCCGCACGCGTCGTGACCTAAGACCCATCGCCGCTGGTCACGCGTGGCGCGCCGGGCAGGATTCGAACCTGCGACCTAGGGATTAGAAGTCCCCCGCTCTGTCCGGACTGAGCTACCGGCGCTCGCCGAACAGCCTATCGCCGGGGCTGTATCCGCCTGACCAGGCCGATGGCGGAAATCCCACGGTTGTCATCATCTGGGTTCTATGGTGCTCGGGTCGCGGCCGATGAGGCCGCGTTCTCGTGAAGGAAGGGGGGAAACCATGGGCATCCTTGCCCAGTCGACGGATTCCGGAGGTGGAGGGCTCTTCAGCGGGGTCTGGCTGATCCTCTGGATCGCTTGGATCGTCCTGTATGTCGTCGGCGCGTGGAAGATGTACGAGAAGGGGAACCAGCCCGGGTGGGCCTGCATCATCCCCTTCTACAACACCTACGTGTTGATGAAGATCGTGGGTCGCCCGGGCTGGTGGTTGATCCTGTTCTTCATCCCGATCGTGAACTTCATCATCTGGATCATCGTTGCGATCGATCTGGCGAAGAGCTTCGGGAAGGGGACCGGCTTCGCGGTCGGTCTGATCTTCCTGGCGCCGATCTTCATCCTGATCTTGGGGTTCGGTCCGGCTGCCTACCAAGGTCCCGCCGGGCCGGAGGGTGGCGGCATGGCAACGCCCGCGCCCCCGATGCCGGCGTAGACCGCACACGCTTACACGAAGAAGCCCCGGCCGTTGGCCGGGGCTTCTCGTCGTTCGTGGTCCTGATCAGGCCTGCAGTTCCTTCTTCCGCATCTCCATGCGGTTGCCGAGGTCGTCGAGTTCGGCGTCGTCGAACACCTGACGCGCCTGCTTGAACATCTCGCCCTCTTCTTCCTCGATGTGGTGCTCGAGGTTCTCCTTCATCACGGAGAACTTGGCGGTCCACGTCTCGTCGCTGACGGGGAGGTCCAGCATCTCGCCCATCACGGTGTCGACGACGTGGTGCTCCTCGTAGCCCTCGTGCGCGATGTCCTTCGTCTTCGGGTGCTCCTTCAGCGCCGGGTAGAAGATCTCTTCCTCGATCGCCTCGTGCACCTCCAGGTCGGCCTTCAACTTGGTGAAGGTCTGCTCCCTGGTCTTCACCGCGCGTTCGGTGGTGTCGTCCAGCTCCGAGAGCATCTTCTTGACGTCCTCGTGATCCTGCTTCAGCAACGTGATCGCGTTCATCCCCTATCCCTTCGTGGCTCGTGGTGCGGCCCTACCCGAGCGGATGGGAACGAAACCAACCGGCCGTGGTCTAGGGTCGGCGCATATCGGGAAAGGACACGTGATGCCCAAGTGGTTGAAAGACAACGCGCTGTCCATCGCTCTGTTCGGGCTGTTCGCGATCTTCCTCGTCGGGCAGAGCCTGACCGGATGGCGGACCTACAACAGCGATCAGCGAGAGCACGGTGAGCCGACCGTCGACTACGGCTCCTATCTGACCACCGGCCATTTCGTGGAAGCCACCTTCGAGAACTGGGAGAGCGAGTTCCTGCAGATGGGCGCCTACGTGGTGCTCACGGTCTGGCTGGTGCAGAAGGGCTCGTCGGAGTCGAAGCCACTGGCGGGCGACCCGCAACTGGATGCCGATCCCAGGACCCAGCGCGACGACGAAGACGCCCCCGGGCCGGTCCACGCGGGCGGCTGGCGACTGACGCTGTACGAGAACTCCCTGGGCATCGCGTTCGCGGTGTTGTTCCTGCTGTCGATGACCCTGCACGCCCTCGGAGGCGCTCGCGAGTTCAGCGCAGAGCAGGTGGCGCACGGCGGATCGCCGGTAAGCGTCGGACGGTTCGTGACGACATCGGCCTTCTGGTTCCAGTCCTTCCAGAACTGGCAGAGCGAGTTCGTGGCGTTGGGCACGATCGTGGTGCTCTCGATCTTCCTCCGCCAGAAGGGCTCACCCGAATCGAAACCGGTAGCCGCCCCCCACAGCGAGACCGGCAGCTAGATCGACGAGCCAGCGCTTGGCTTGGTCGCTCGCCCTGAAGGCCTACCGAGCAGCCAGCCGCGAGTTCTGCGCGTCACCGATCCGATGAACAGCAGACATCCGATCGCCAAGAACAGCACGCCAGCCCAGTGGTCCAGTTCGAAGGGATCGGTCTCACTCTCCGGCAGGAAGAACACGTA
>DATLPI010000026.1:0-3322 GCA_035535815.1 Actinomycetota bacterium
ACCGAGATCGACGGCCTCAGGATCCACTTCATCCACGTGAAGTCGAAGCACGAAGACGCGTTGCCGCTGATCATCACGCACGGATGGCCCGGATCGGTCATCGAGATGCTGGAGACGATCGGGCCGCTCACGGACCCAACCGCCCACGGTGGCGACGCCTCGGACGCATTCGACCTCGTGATCCCGTCGCTGCCAGGCTTCGGGTTCTCCAGCCAGCCCACGGAGCTCGGCTGGGACCCGGGCCGAACGGCCCGTGCGTGGGCGGCCCTCATGGACCGGCTCGGGTACACCCGCTACGTCGCCCAAGGTGGGGACATCGGAGCGAACGTCACCGACTCGATGGCCCGCGAGGCGCCCGAAGGACTCCTCGGCATCCACCTGAACTTCCTCGCCTCGTATCCGCTCGACGTGAGTGCGGCGATCTTCGGCGGACTGCTCCCGGCGGGTCTGTTCAAGCGGGTCGGGATCGCCGTCATCTCTCATCACGCCGAGAAGAAGGAACCCATGGCGCTCGACGAGCTCGCCGCGCTCTTCCGGAGGGGGTACTTCGTGGAGATGCCCGAGCATCCGCAAACGATCGGCTCCGCCCTGACGGATACACCCGTCGGGCTGGCGGCATGGATGCTTGACCATGACACGGACAGCTACCAGAAGATCGCCCACGCGTTCCTCGACGGCCGGCCAACGGGCGGACTGACGCGAGATCACGTCGTCGACGACATCACGTTGTACTGGCTCACTAACACGGCGACCTCGTCGGCGCGCCTCTACTGGGAGAACTTCCGAGCCACCTTCGCCGCGATCGCGGCCGGAACGAAACCGCCCAAGCTGAAGCTCCCTGTGGGCTTCACCGTCTTCCCCGGTGAGATCGTCCAGACGCCGCGCGAGTGGGCGAAGAAGGCCTACCCGAGCCTCACGTACTTCAACGAGGTCGACAGGGGCGGCCACTTCGCGGCGTGGGAGGAGCCGCAGCTCTTCTCGGAAGAGCTCCGAGCAGCCTTCAAGTCGCTTCGCTGAACGATCAGTTCGTGTAACTCGTCCGACAAAGGAGGAACGTCATGCTGGGCCTCACCCACAGTGTCACCATCGATCGCAGGGGCCGCCTGCTTCGGTGGGCCGCACTTATCGCGGCCGCAACCTTGCTGTCGCTCATCTTCGCCTCCACAACCGCCCGCGCGGACTCCAAGCCGACGGTCGTCCTTGTGCACGGTGCCTTCGCCTCGCCTGAAGGATGGACGAAGGTGACCGACGCGCTGCACAAGGACGGCTACCAAACGGCGACGCCGGCCCTCGACATGGATTCGGTGGCGGGCGACGTGGCGACCGTTCGGTCGACGCTGGGTTCGATCGCGGGAGACAAGATCCTCGTCGGGCACTCCTACGGCGGGTTCGTGATCACCAACGCTGCCACTGGCCGCACGGACGTCAGCGGTCTGGTCTACGCGGCTGCATTCGTCCCGGACACCGGCGAGACGATCACCAGCCTCGGTGTCGGCTACACGCCGGGGACGTTCCTGACACATCTGATCCCCGCCCCATCAGGCTTCCCCAAAGTCATCGACGACCCGCGATTCTACGCCGCTGACTTCGCTCAGGAGTTGAACCCCAAGCTGGCCGCAGAGATCACGGCCCAGCAGCGTCCAACGAGCGTGTTCGTCTTCGGGACGCCATCGGGGCCCGGCGCATGGCACGACATACCGTCGTGGTACGCGATCTCGGGCGCGGACCGGGCGATCGATCCGGACCTCGAAAGGTTCATGGCAGAACGCGCCGGTTCCACGACTGTCCAGTTCGATGACGCCAGCCACGTTGGCGCGCTAACGCACTACTCGGCACGCTTCGTGAAGCTGATCGAACAAGCGGCCGGCGCGACCAACTGATCGATCTGCTCCCGACTGCGAACGAAGGGCCGCCCGCCACCTCGGCCGCGGGCGGCCCCCAGTTCGCCTTCCACGAGCTGCTTCCTTCAGCGCACTGCCCGAAAAGATCGGAGGAAGCTTCCGCTCGGACCAACCGGCACCCGGGGTTGCCGCGGCTCACGATTCCCAAGGTTCGTCATGGTGCGCCACTGCTGGCGACATACGGTCATGCTCGCCGGAGATCCAGCGACAGACGGTGTTCCGTTCTGGTTCACGGCTCAGTTCGGCGTATTTGCGTGTTGTTGCCCGGTAGCGATACGGTCGAGGCTGCCGGTCACCCCCGTTCGGCCGGCGAGAGGGAGGGGATGTGCATGAGGCGCCTTCTGGCGTGCGCAGCGCTCGTCACGGTGGCGGTCGCGATGATGGCGGCACCCGCAGATGCGGGGAAGCCGACGAAGACCGGTGGAGAGCCGTTCGAAGCGGTGATCCCATTCCCCGACATCTGCGATTTCCAGCTCGAGGCGACGGTGCAGGGTAAGACGCACCTGATCGAGTTCGACGGCGGGATGTCGATCTCCGCCGGACAGCTCAAGGTCACGTGGACGCGGCTCGACGGCGAGGGCTCCCGGACGTTCGCGATCGCCGGACCGACGTTCACCTTCGAGGACGGCACCGTGATCGGCACCGGCCGCTGGGCCGCCCCTATCGAAGGGACCGGGTGGTCCATCGTGAGCGGCAACATCACGTTCGGAGAGTTCGACCCGAGCGGCTTCGCGCTCGTCGTGGACTACCGCGGACACGCAACCCAGATCTGCGACCTGCTGGCATGAGTGAGCGGGCGGGGCCGCGCCGGTGACGGCGCTGCCCCGCACGCTTCATCGCCCGTCGGATCCCCCGGCGCGTGCGTCCTGCACCCTCCGAATCACCAGGCGATACCGATCAGGCGAGCTCCGCGCACAGGTCCGCCGTCGGACCGACCGCGTCGATACTCGTGAACTGGTTGAAGCCGCTCACCGGGTCGAAGATCGACGTGATGACAACCAGGCCGGAGCTGATCTGCGCGATCGGCTGACCCGACAGCACCCCTTGGTCGAACTCGAAGCTGTTCCCACGCAGCATCACGAGGTCGGATCCATCCGGCTGCGGGATCACCGTGACCGTGCCGGCGTCGTTGAAGACGACCGACTTCCCGTTCGCGCTCACCTCTGAGGTCAGCCCGGGCGAGTGGATGTCGATCCGCGTGAGGTTCCCGTCGGCATCGAACGTCAGCAGCTGGAAGATTGCTCCTCGCAGGTCCTGGTACTCGATGGGGAACGGGCAGAAGCCGTCGAACTCGACCGGGTCACTCGTGATCGGTATCGGGATGCGGACCTTCGTCAACGCAGACGCGGGTTGACCGACCGCCACGACGCAGAGGATCGCGACTCCGATGAGGGCACAACGACGAATCATGGTTCCCTCCC
>DATLPI010000027.1:0-9263 GCA_035535815.1 Actinomycetota bacterium
GACACCCACCACGGCCTGCATGTTGGCGACGATGAGCTCGCCGAGCCCGTCGATATCCGCGGCATCGGCCCGGACGACGACGTCGTAGGGACCGGTCACCACGTCGGCGAAGCGGACCCCTGGGATCTTGCGCACCGCGTCTGCAACCTCCGCGGACCTCCCGACTTCGGCCTGGATGAGCACGTAAGCCTCAACCATCGCCATTCCTCTCTCGCGGCCACATCACCTCCATCATCGACCGCGACCTGAGAGAGCACAACGTGGGTCCGCCTCCACACGGGGAGGACGCGGACCCAACGAGGAGAGCGCTACCGACGGCTACGCGACCGGCGAATCGTGGATCAGCGATGCGGTTGCTGCGGCCTGCTCGAGTATCCAGTCGTCCGCGAGCCCCTTCTGAGCGAGGTCGCCCGCTGGGGTTCAGCCCTTCGAGATGCTTCGTGCGAGGTCGCGCATGGAGACGATGCCCACCAGCATCCGGCCGTCCATGACCGGGAGATGTCGGAACCCACCGTCGAGCATCTTGTCCATCGCCTCACCCACGGTGGCGTCTGGGCCGATCGTCAGAGGGTTGCGGGTCGTGCCCTTCGACACGGGGGACACCCGGGCCGGGTCGGCACGGAACTGCTCGAAGGCCGAGAGGATATCTCGCTCGGTGAAGATGCCCACCAACGCGCCCTCCTCCAGCACGAGGACCGAACCTACCCTCGCCGACGACATGGCGGCGGCGGCCTCGGTCATCATCGTCGAGGGCTCCACCGTGACCAGATCGGTGCTCATGACATCGCGAACGGTCGTCGTCATCGCCCCCCCTCGGGTCGCCTTCCAGGAACCGTACTCCACTCCCCGTCGGGTACGAAAACTCGATCGTGCCGCCCTCATGGGAGCGGGTGCCGCGCGAGACGATACCGATCGCTGCATAGACAGAGGAGAAGACCTGGCTGTGGCGCGACGGAAGCTGGCTCCGTGTTCCGTCCCTCACTCCCCTTGGTGGCCTTCGGATGGGCCGCTTTTCAGAGCCCTGGGGATGGCTCCCGAGGGTGAGCGAAGGGTGTCTCAAGGTTCGCCCGCCCGTACCACTTTTCGGCCCCCCGCCCCTCCCTACGCGTGCCCGTATCAGTGAACGACCCGGTAGAGATGCCAGCGGTCCGGCAACCCCTTCAACTCTTGTTCGCCGACCTCCTCGAATGTGAGACCGCTTCCTGCGACCAGGTCCTTTACGGTCTGGGACACGAGCACCTCTGATGGACCACCGAGCGACGCTATGCGCGCGCCAATCGTGACTGCGATTCCGCCAACCTTGCCATCAATCAATTCGCATTCGCCCGTGTGGATACCGGCCCTAATTTCAATCCCAAGATCATTGACCCGGCTCACGACTTCGTGTGCGCAACGGATGGCCCTCGCTGGCCCGTCGAAAGTCGCGTAGAAACCATCGCCCGCCGTATCGTTCTCGACGCCACGCCAACGGACCAACGAATCGCGCACGATTGCATGATGGTGCTCAATGAGCTCCTTCCAACCTCGGTCACCGAGTGACGCCTCTCTCTCCGTCGAGCCGACGATGTCGGTGAACAACACGGTCGAGAGGACGGTTTCGAGCTCAATCGGAGCTGGCTCCATGCCCACGAAGCGTCGGACCTCATCTAGGTAGGGTCGAATCTCCTCTGCGGTACTCGGCCAATCGACGGCCGAGACCGTCGCTACCTTGGCGTGAGGCATGAGTGACGCGACATACCGCGCCTCCTCTACAGCGCTCGCCTCCTCCGCCCGGACCATAAGGAGCGTCGCCGCTTGGACCGCGGGTAGCACTTTGCGGATATCCGTCTCGAACCATATCCGGGCGAGCTCTCGTGCGACGTCGGGCGTACAAGTCTGTCTACTGGCCTTCGCGATGTATTGGCCTTCGCGATCCCTTTTCGCGGGGTCGACCGTTTCATACTCCGGTTGCTCAGCCCAGGTAGTCCCGTAGGCGAGTGTGCCCCAGCGTTCGAACGTCTTTGCATCCGCCGCGATCTTGTCAGCGTCCCAGCCCCAGGGGTAATCCGTCGCATGGCTTGCTCGGGCCCGAGGATCCCACCAGACGAAGCCGCGGAGCCGCTCGAGGGCCGTGGCCGCGAGGAGCGCAGCTGGCGCACCGCCTTCGTGCAATCCGACGAGTACTGGCTGCTCAGCGCCGACCTCGTCTAGCACGGCGACGAGATCCGCTGCACGGGTCTCAAGGTTCGGTGCGGCGACGTTCCGGCTTGACAGGCCTGTTGCCCGCCGATCGTGCAGGATCAGGCGGGAGAACGACGCAAGTCCTACCTGCCACGCAGCTTCGAAGGGGGATTCACGTGACACATCGATGTTTCCGTAGAAGTCGAACTGCCACGCGAGATCAACGGGTCCGTCGCCCAGTACTTGGTACGCGATGTACGCACCGTCGGGAGTCCTCGCGTACCGGACGTCCGCGCCTTCGATGTCACCAATCATTCCGGATCCGACTCGGTTGCCTGGCTCTCTAGTCTCATCCGCAATCGTGGGGCTGAGCAAGCGGTGGGGCAATCGTGCCGAGAAGGGGACGACCCAACGCGGGACCATGCGAGCTAGGCCGGCCCGTGCCACTCTCAGCCCCCGCCCGTTCCTATCCGCTCAAGTCCAGGACCGTGAGGAATCGGCTGAATAACCCGTGTCACGGCTAGTCCGGCGCCTGCGCCCTTATCTGTCTTCTCATTAGGTGCGGGACCGGCTCCTCCCCCTCGAATAACCGGTCCGACACCCTCTCGATCCGCCGAAACCGGACTTTATCCCTAGACCGAGCTCCGACCCGCACGCGCAGACTGCCTGCCGATGCCCACTCTCGACCTCCGACCACGGAATCTCGACGCCGGGGTCGGCCGACACGATCTTGCAGTTGTCGGCATGTGCGAACGGCCGGGTCGGCCCCCTCTTCTTAGACCAAACATGCTCGCTCTTCTTTCTGACGGTGACGTGATGCCTTACTACGGGAGTTATCGGACGTTCTTGCGGCCCGCCGGGACTCCCGGGACATCCGGGCCGTTTCTGGTCACTTCTGGCGATCTTGACGTTCGGCCTCGTCGTCGTTCAGCCGCCGGGCGATGCTCTTCCGCTTGCGCTTGATGTCGTCGGCGGCGACCCCGGGGTGGCGGGCCAGCCAGAGCTCCAGCCGGCGGTTGACGCGATCCTCGAACGACATCCTGCCTCCGATCTGGGGTTTTTCGCGCCGCGATTTTTTTCGCGATACGGGGCAAGTGCTCTGCGCGGGATGTCCGGGAAGAAACGGGCTCTGACCTGCGACGATGCGAGCGCACGACCGCGGACATCCCTCACCCGATCGACACCTTGTGCTCGCGATCGGCGTGGACGGCGACCACCAGAGCCACGGCCATGGCGTGCGAGCAGGGACCGACCGCCGGCGCAGTCGCAAGCCCCAGCGGAATCCGTCGAACGTCACGGCGTGGGTGTCTAGCTCAGCTTGCTGTGATTCAAGCACGGGCCGAGCCACGGCTTGTACTGGTCGAGCGCCAACATAACGCCGCTGGCCGCGACGGCGAGGGTGGTCCGCGCATGGAGCTCCTCGGGCGATCCGAAGGGCGCCCGTGATTCCACCCGATCCTCGCGCCTGATGCCCGGATCGCGGATGGTCCGCTCCCATATGTACCGGAGCACCTGCAGCGACCGCCTGCAGTTCTCCGAGATCACTCGCACCACCTTCGCCTGCGGCGATGCCGTGACGGTGACCGTTGTTGTGGACGGCGTGGTGCAAGACACAACCAACCCGACCGCTGCGACGACGAGCGCCCGTCTCACACCGCGAAGCATCGCACGCCAATGAGCGACAGGGGAGCAACAAGTCACGGTGCATCGGTACGGGCCGGCCTCGAGGACCGAGACCAGGAGCCGTGCCGCCTTGACCCGAGCGATTCTCCCTCACGCGGCGCCCGGCCCTTCGTCCAGGTACTCGGCCAGCTGCTCGAACTCGGCCCAGGTCTCCCACTCCTCACCGGGGTCCGTACCTTGAAGCTGCGCCAGCCGGACGTACTCGATCCGCGCCTTGCGCAGCGCGAGCTCCAGGACATCGACCGGGATCGATACCCTCCGCGTTCGTTCCAGCATCAACCGATCACCCCCTCGTAGAAGAAGGGGCAGCCTTCGCCGTGGCCCCGGTAGCCCTTCTCCGAAGACAGAGCACCGCAGGAGGGGCAGGGGCCATCTCCGGCCACAACGCCGCCTGCGCCTATGGGGCCAGGGGGGTCCGTTTCCGCAGGTTGCGCCATAGGCGCAGGAATCTGACGGTTGGGTGGCGCCTTTGAGTTGGCGTCTTTGGTGTCGTCGGGCTTTGGACCCCACCGCCAGATGCCTTCGGCTCCGAATCCGGTGCGCCATGCCGGGATGCCCATGTCCTTGCGGGCCTGTTGCACGGTCCGCTTCGCGAGGCCTGCGGCTTCGGCTTCGGTCTCCAAGTCCTTCGCGGGACGTGCGACGTTACGAACTCCAGCCTCGATCAGGAACTCGCGTGCCTCCTCTCCCTTCCGCTCCCGGCGGTCCGGCACCGCAAGGAGCTCGTGGACGTCGACCTCCGGCGCATCCCCGAGCCACTTGATCCGGGAGGTCGTGATGGTCCCCGCGAGTGCGTTCTCGATCCGGTACGCCTGCGGCGTCGGGAACCGGGCAAGGTTCGACTTCACGACGGCGAGGATGCAGCGGGTGTCATCGTTCGGATCTTGAACGGCGACGAGGACCGAGCGGGCGGCACCTGTGAACCCGATGCTCCCCGATATGCGCATGAGAGGGTCGCCGGCCGTTCCCTTGTTCGTGTGGATCACAACGACGAGCGCGGTATCGGTCGACTCGGCCATCTCACCGAGCGGCGCCAGGACCCGACGGACGTGATGGTCCCGGTGGGTGTTCACATCGTCACCGATGAACGCGACGAGGGGGTCGATGATCACGAGAGCGGCGCGGACGTCGCGGGCGTAAGCCTTGATCACGTCGACGTCGGCCGGAAGTTCGATCGGATCAGTCCGAACGTGGATCTTGTCGAGCCGTGCCGACGCAGCCTCTAGCCGAGGACGGACGACTGCGGCGTGATGGTCCTCCGCGGTGATGATGAGAACCGCGTTTCCCTCGCGCGACGTCGACGCGGCGAGGTCGTAGAGGATCGTCGACTTCCCTGCTCCCGGAGGACCGCCGAGGACCGTTGTCATCCCGAAGGGAACGCGATCGAGCCACAACCACTTGACGCTCATTGGGACGATGCCATCGACCGTGCGCCACCCGTGCATCGCGTTGTCGAACGCCTCAAGGTCCTTGGTCGTGTCGTAGAACCCGCCCTCGCGCAGGGTCATGACCGCACCCCGCGAGCGCGTGCGATCCGTTGGGCGACCGCGTCGGCAACGGACGGAGAGCATGCGGTACGAGCGGCGTGCTCGAGCCGGCCGAGTAACCCTTCCTTCGCGTCGCGGTCGATACTGGAGATCAGAACGCGGTTGACGGCGCGACCGAACCGGATCGACTCGACCCGATCGGGGTCCATGATCAGCGTGCACCCGTCGACGTCGACGACGTCCCACGCGAGCAGCCGGCGGACGTCCTCGGTAACGCGGGCGATCTCGTCGTCGTCGAGCCGCCACCGCCGGCGCTGGAGCGCTTCGACCATCCGAGCGTTGACCTCGGCGTTGCGCGGCATCCACCCGCGCCCGGTGATCCTGAACCCGAGCTCCTCCGCGATCTCGGGCTTGGTCATGACAGGGCCGGCGTCCGGTGCGCGTCGATGTAGTCCTGGACGTCGGACTCCTGGAAGCGGATGGTGCGGTGCCCCAGGCGGACCGCGGTCAGCTCACCGCGCCGAGCGAGATCGAGAACGATGCGCGGGTGCCTGCCGATAATCTCGCCGACTTGGTCGGCGGTCAGGAGCTTCGCGAGCCCCGTCTCCATGCCGTGCCTCCTTCAGAGCTCGCTCCTCCCGGAGCGGCCCTGCCGGAGGTTCGACGTTGCCGGCAGCCCGTCGTCTGTGACGGATCACAGCGATGTAATTTCTGGGACGATGGTACACGATGCTTACCGATGTGGACACTGCGCCGACCGACACCGACATCGTGGTCGAATGTCGCTGCGCCAGGTCCAGGTGCGGCCGGTCGTTCGGCTCCTACGTCCTCGACGCCGATGACGACGGCTCGATCTTCCCCTGGGATCGGGCACGACTCGCGCCGGTCGCGATCGCGTTCTGGGGGAAGCGGATCATCTCGGCGTGGCAGCCCCAGGACGGATCGAGTAGGCAGCTCAAGGGGCCGAGGGTCGGGACCGGGTTGTACGGGGAGACGTTCGAGGGCCGCCGCTACGTGCGTGTGATCTGCAAGTGCGGGCGCAACGAGAAGATCGGGATGGCGAAGCTCGCCGCGTTGATGTTCGACGCCGACGATCAGCTACGTCTTCGGGACGGCGTGCTCTACGTCTAGCCAATCAGCTTCCCCAGCCGCGCTGCCTTGGTCTCCCGCTCCGACGGGAAGACGTGCGAGTAGCGTTGCGTCATCGAGGTCGCGCCGTGGCCGAGCTGACCAGCCGCCTCCAACAGCGTGAAGCCCTCCGCTGCCATGAACGACGCCGCGGTGTGGCGCAGGTCGTGAACCGTTGGGATCGGTGAGATCCCGGCTCGCGCGGCCGCCGGCTGGAAGACGCGCGTGCGGAACGCGTTCTGCCGGATCTGCCCGCCGTCCGGCCCGGTGAACACGAGCGAGCGGGGGTCGAATGGGTTGGAATGCATGCGGATGTGCTCGCGGAGCATCTTGCGGAGCTCGGGCGGGATATCGACGGTGCGGGTCTTGCCGGACTTCGGAGACGTCGTCACCTTCCGCCCGCCGACCTCGGCCGAGGACTCCACCACGCGGATCGTCTTCTCCTTGACGTTGCCGACCCGGAGCGCGGCGGCCTCCCCGATCCGCAGACCACCGAGGGCCAACGTCCAGACGAGCGCCCGGTAACGCTCGGGGACCTCGGCGGCGATCATGCCGACCTCCTTGGAAGTCAGGAACCGGGGCTCTCGCCGCGCGGCCGGAGCGACCCGGACGCCGTGCGCCAGGTTCCGTCCGATGCGGTCCTCCTCGACCGCGACCTCCAGCACACGATGCAGGAGCCGCGAGACGGCCTCGATCGTGGGTGCGCCCTTCCCCTTGGAGCGAAGGTCGGCGTACAACGCTCGGACGTCGCCCTTGGTGATCGCGTTGATCTTCTCCTCACCGAACCCCGACGTCAGGTACAGGCGGCCGAGCACCTCGTACTTGGCCCGCGTCGTCGGACGCAGGTCCGCGGTCTGGGTGTAGTGATCGACGAGCTCGCCTAGCGTTATCTGCCCGGCCTTCGGGTCGATGTAGGCGCCGCGGTCCTTGCGCCCCTCGACGTCACGCGCGAACCGACGCGCGTCGGCCACACCGGTGAACGTGCGGGTGCGCACCTTCCCCGCAGGGTCGCGCCAGTAGACCTTGTACGCGGTGTGATGGGCGCGTGGGCGCTTCTCGATCCAGGCCACCTTCCCTCGCCCCTTCCGCCGTCTGCTACCCAGATGATACCCGTGACAGGTAGCAGCCGGGAAGAGGTACCCGGTCGGGCCCTCTGACCTGCGATTTCTGGTGGGCGCTAGAGGATTTGAACCTCTGACCTCTTCCGCGTCAAGGAAGCGCTCTCCCCCTGAGCTAAGCGCCCGAGGCTTCGGATGCTACCGCAGCCTTCGAGGCGGGGACCTGCACCGAGTCCAGTGCGGCGCGAATGTCTTCTCGCGACTGAAGCGGTCGGGCTTGCCGTTGGGGGCTCGGGGTTGCCTGGGGGTCATCCTGCCGAGGAACATGGCCCCACGAACGCGCCTCAGCCCTGGCGTGCGCCATAACGCAAGGGTTATAGTCCGATTGACCTACGGCATCGGCAGGGTGCACACAACCGCATCGCCTGGATGTCGCGGATCAGTGACCTCGTGGAGAGGGGGGTACATCCGTGCGAAGGACCTTCAGCATCGTCGGAAGCGTTATGTTGCTTGCAGCGCTCGTGTTTCTCGTCGGGATGACGACCGTGACATCAGCCGCCTCGAAAAAGGCCTCGGTCATGATCGTCCATGGTCTGCCGGGCTTCACGGCCGACGTCTATGTGAACGGCAAATTGCTTCTCGACGGGTTCAAGCCGACCTCGACGGCAGGACCGCTTCAGCTGGATCCTGGCAGCTATGGGGTGGACATCCGGGAGGTCGGAGCACCTCCGAACTCGCCGCCCGTGTTGAGCGGCACCGTACGCCTGTCGCCGCGCTCGAACATATCGATCGTGGCGCACCTCACAAGGTCGGGAGATCCCGCCCTGAGCGTCTTCCACAACATATTCGAGCAGATTCCGGCGGGTCGGTCGCTGCTGTATGTCCGGAATGTGGCCGCGGTCGCCCCTCTGTCCGTCCGGCTCGATGATCGTCTGGTGAAAAGGGGGCTTCGGGAGGGCGGTGAATGGGGTGTCGCCACGGCTCCAGGCCGCCACATGATCGCGTTCGGCTCAGAGGCGACGAACGATGTCCTGATCCCTCCAACCGATGTCCGTCTGGACGAGGGCGTCGCCCAGATCGTCTATGTGGTCGGCTCCGCGAAAGCCGACAACCTCGATCTGATGGTCCAGGCGGTACACGGTCTTCATTCGGCTCCGTCAGGCGTTCTCACGGGGGATGGAGGTCTCGGCGCGGAACCTGGGTTCCCATCCTGGGCGGTCGCGCTCATGGTCGCCGCCGGCGCAACACTCATCGTGTGCACGCGTCGACTCCTGACGGAACGGACACAGGGTCAGTGAACCGTCTTGTCTGGTGGGCCGGAAGCGCCAGCATCCTCCTCCTGGTTACCGTGCCGGTCTCGGTGTTCGTATCCAGGCCGGCAAGCGAAGTCGGCTCTCTCGAAGCGCTTCGGCGCAGCAAGGTTGCCGCACATGCGGAGACCGACGTGGGCGGGCTGGGGCTGCCAATGGTGGGGGTTCGATCTGGGCTCCTCGCGAGTAAAGCGATCCGCCCCAAGGGAGAGATACCCGAGCGGCTTCGGATCGGCGCTATCGGCGTGGATGCTCCGATCCTCCCGGTAGGGGTGACAGCCGGGACGACGGAGATCCCGGCCGACGTGCACGAGGTGGGTTGGTATCGGTTCGGCGGACGTCCTGGTAGATCGGGCTCGACGCTGCTCGTCGCTCATGTGTCGTCTGGAACCCAGGGGCCGGGCGTCTTCTTCCGCCTTCGCGACCTCGTCCCGGGA
>DATLPI010000028.1:0-6068 GCA_035535815.1 Actinomycetota bacterium
AAGCTCGACGTGCAGCAGCTGATCGCGGACGAGGGGCTCTACCGCGAGCTCTACGACCGTTACGGCGACTACTTCACCGGGGCGATGGGCGCCGAGGCGATCCAGACCCTGCTGCAGAACTTCGACATCCCGGCCGAGGCCGAGAACCTCCGCGAGATCATCGAAACCGGCAAAGGCACGAAGAAGCTCAAGGCGATCAAGCGTTTGAAGGTCGTGTCGAACTTCGCCGAGGGGCGTTCGCTGCCCACCGGCATGGTGCTCGACGCGGTCCCCGTGATCCCGCCGGACCTGCGCCCCATGGTGCAGCTCGACGGTGGGCGCTTCGCCACGTCGGACCTCAACGACCTGTACCGGCGCGTGATCAACCGCAACAACCGGTTGAAGCGACTGCTGGACCTCCAGGCGCCCGAGATCATCGTGAACAACGAGAAGCGGATGCTGCAGGAGGCCGTCGACGCGTTGTTCGACAACGGCCGCCGCGGACGTCCCGTCACGGGCCCCGGCAACCGGCCGCTGAAGTCGCTGTCCGACATGCTGAAGGGCAAGCAGGGGCGGTTCCGTCAGAACCTGCTCGGCAAGCGCGTCGACTACTCGGGCCGTTCGGTCATCGTGGTCGGGCCGGAGCTCCGCCTGCACCAGTGCGGGCTGCCCAAGCAGATGGCGCTCGAGCTGTTCAAGCCGTTCGTCATGAAGCGGCTGGTCGACCAGAACCTGGCGCAGAACATCAAGAGCGCCAAGCGCATGGTCGAGCGTGCGCGTCCGCAGGTCTGGGACGTGCTCGAGGAAGTCATCCGCGAGCACCCCGTCATGCTGAACCGCGCGCCCACCCTGCACCGTCTGGGCATCCAGGCCTTCGAGCCTGTGCTGGTCGAGGGCAAGGCCATCAAGATCCACCCGCTCGTGTGCGCGGCGTTCAACGCCGACTTCGACGGGGACCAGATGGCGGTCCACGTGCCGCTGTCGGCCGAGGCACAGGCCGAGGCACGGATCCTGATGCTGTCGGCCAACAACATCCTGTCGCCGGCGCACGGGCGTCCCATCGCCACGCCGTCCCAGGACATGGTGCTGGGTCTCTACTACCTCTCCTTGGAGAAGGGCGAGAAGGCCAAGGACGAGACCATCCCGACGTTCGGTTCGGAGGCCGAGGCCATGCTGGCGCTCGACCGTGGGTACTCGTTGCACACCCCCGTGCGCATCCGCTTGCAGGACAAGGCCCTGCCCGAGGATCTGCGTCCTGAAGGCTGGGACCCCGACTCCGGCCGCGCGCCGGTGATCCGCACCACGATCGGCCGCATCATCTTCAACCAGGTGTTCCCGTCCGACTTCGAGTACCGCAACCAGCCGGTGCTGAAGTCCGACATCGCACGCCTGGTCGATGAGGCGGTGCACCGCTACGACCGTGCCACGGTCGAGTCCATCTTGGACGGACTGAAGGACCTCGGGTTCCACTACGCGACCCGCGCCGGTGTCACGATCGGCATCGAGGACGTGCTGGTGCCTGAGTCCAAGCAGAAGATCCTGGACGAGCACGAGAAGAAGGCCCAGAAGGTCGAAGGTCAGTACCGCAAGGGCATCATCACCGACGACGAGCGTCGTCAGGAGCTGATCGAGATCTGGACCCAGGCCACCGAGGAAGTGAAGGTGGCGATGGAGGAAGGGTTCACCCCCACGAACCCGATCTTCATGATGGCCAACTCGGGTGCCCGAGGCAACATCATGCAGATCCGCCAGCTGGCGGGCATGCGTGGCCTGGTGGCCAACCCGAAGGGCGAGATCATCCCGCGGCCGATCAAGTCGAACTTCCGCGAGGGCCTGTCGGTGCTGGAGTACTTCATCTCCACGCACGGTGCCCGCAAGGGACTAGCCGACACCGCGCTGCGGACCGCCGACTCGGGATACCTGACGCGTCGTCTGGTCGACGTCGCCCAGGAGCTCATCGTCCGCGAAGAGGACTGCGGCACCGACCGCTCGATCCCGATCGTGGTCAACGTCACGAAGCCCGACGGCTCCGTGGTCAAGAGCGCGCACGTCGACACCTCGCTGTTCGGCCGTGTGTTGGCCGAGGACGTGAAGGTCGGCAGCAAGAAGATCGCGCTCACCGGCCAGGAGCTCGACGACGAGCTCTCAGCGGTCGTGGTCGATTCCGGCGTCGAGACGGTGCAGGTGCGTTCGGTCACGGCCTGTGAGGCCGAGGTCGGCGTGTGCGCCATGTGCTACGGCCGTTCGCTGGCCTCCGGCCGCATGGTCGACATCGGCGAGGCCGTGGGCATCATCGCGGCGCAGTCGATCGGTGAGCCCGGCACGCAGCTCACGATGCGGACGTTCCACACCGGCGGCGTCGCCGGCGAGGACATCACGCACGGTCTGCCGCGTGTGGTCGAGCTGTTCGAGGCGCGCAAGCCCAAGGGCGAGGCGCAGATCACCGAGCTGTCGGGCACCGTCGGGATCGAAGATGACGACGAGAAGCACGTGCGTCGCATCACGGTCACCGACGACACCGGCGACATGGTGGAGTACCCGGTCTCGTTCCGGGCACGCCTCACGGTCGGCAACGGCGACGTGG
This sequence comes from Actinomycetota bacterium, assembly GCA_035535815.1. GTDB lineage: Bacteria > Actinomycetota > UBA4738 > UBA4738 > HRBIN12 > JAOUEA01. Next base: position 2,564 of record DATLPI010000028.1, read on the forward strand.
TCGAGGTGGGCCAGCAGCTCACCGAGGGCTCGGTGAACCCGCACGAGAAGCTGCGGGTCGAAGGTGTCCTGGCCCTGCAGCAGCACCTGGTGGACGAGGTCCAGCAGGTGTACCGCAGCCAGGGCGTCACGATCCACGACAAGCACATCGAGCTGATCGCGCGCCAGATGCTCCGCAAGGTGCACATCATCGATCCGGGCGAGACCGAGTACCTGCCCGGCGACATGGTGGCCCGACGCAGGTTCGAGGAGCAGAACGCGGAGGTCGTCGAGAACGGCGGGGTTCCCGCCAGCGCCAGGCCGGTGCTGCTGGGTATCACCAAGGCCTCGCTCGCGACCGACTCGTGGCTGTCCGCGGCCTCCTTCCAGGAGACCACGCGGGTGCTCACCGACGCGGCTATCAGCGCCAAGTCGGACCCGCTGCTCGGACTCAAGGAGAACGTCATCATCGGCAAGCTGATCCCGGCCGGTTCGGGCCTGTCCCGCTACCGCAACGTCGGGGTCAAGATCAAGCCGGACGCCATCCCCGAGTACTGGCTGGCGCGGCAGCGCGAGCTGGCCGACGCGGCCGCCATGGACTCCGGCGAGCCGGCGCTCGTGGGGCTCACGCGCGAGCAGGCCGAGCAGATGCTCGGCGGCTCGCTCTCGGCGGTCTCGACCGACTCGGAGAAGTAGGCAGCACAGCAGGGGAACGCTTTGGGCCCCGGGCCCATCGCGCAGGGGAAAGAAACGCCCCTTCGCGATGACCCGGGGCCCGTTCCATTCCTCCGGCCGGCGCGCTCGGCCTACGAGCCGTTCGGTTAGCGGATCGCCAGGGACAGGAGTTCGGCGTGGATGGCTACGGGGCCGGCCATGATGTCGCCTTCCATCCAGGCGGGGCCGCCGCCCCAGTCGGTGACGACGCCGCCCGCCTCTTGGATGAGGAGGCCTCCGGCCGCGACGTCCCAGGGGCCGAGGGCCAGTTCGAAGAAGCCGTCGAAGACGCCTTCGGCGACCCATGCGAGGTCCAGGCTGGCCGCGCCGGGGCGGCGGAGATCCTCGAAGCGCGCCAGGGCGGCCGTCATGGTGATGAGGTAGCCCTGGAGCAGGCGGGCTTTGCGTCGGAAGGGGAACCCGGTGGCCACCACCGCGCGTGAGGCGGGCCTGTCGGACACCTTGAGCCGCACGGGGTCTGCATCGCCTCGATGCGCCCAGCAGCCTTCTCCGCGCCCGGCGACGTAGGTGGTGCCCAGGAAGGGGGCGCACACGCTCCCCGCGATCGGCAGCCCCCGTTCCACGAGCGCCACCGACACCCCCACCGCCGGGAACCCGTGGGCGAAGTTGGTGGTGCCATCGAGCGGGTCCACGACCCAGTACCGGTCGCCGGTCTCCCCGCCGCCTTCCTCCCCGTGGACTGGGATGTCGGGGGTCGCCTCGCGCAGGAACGCGCTGATGGCCGCCTCCGAGGCGAGATCGACGTCGGTGACGTAGTCGCCGGGAAGCCCCTTCGCAGCCAGGGACGTGCCGCTGTGGAGCCCCGCGTCCCGGACGATCGTGGCCCCGGTTTCGGCGGCACGGGCCGCCACCTGGGTCCATCGGTCGATCATCGAGGTCACGCGCGGCACGCTACCAGGTGCGGTTTGCTAGGCTGGGTGTGTCGCACGATGTGTGATGCGCGGTGGGCCTGGTTCTTCACGGTCCGGGAGGCACCTCTCGCGTTGACGCTCGTGTGTGTGACCTGTAGGTTTACGGGTCGCGTCCCGGCTCGGCGGGCCACCGGACGCGATCACTCCGGTTCCGGAGTGGGTTCCGAGAAGAGCGGTCGGCGTTTTCGCTGCGCTCCAACGGATATGGAACGGCCCGCGGGCTCGGTTCACGCCGGGTCCTGGTGTTTGACAACGGAAGAGTGCAGACGAGAGATCTATGCCTACGATCCAACAACTCGTACGTCAGGGCCGGCAGGCCCGCAAAGAGAAGACGAAGGCTCCCGCGCTGAAGGGTTCCCCGCAGCGGCGCGGCGTCTGCACGCGCGTCTACACCATGACGCCCAAGAAGCCGAACTCCGCACTCCGCAAGGTCGCTCGCGTCCGCCTGACCTCCCAGATCGAGGTCACCTGCTACATCCCGGGCGAGGGGCACAACCTGCAGGAGCACTCGATCGTCCTCGTGCGAGGTGGCCGGGTGAAGGACCTGCCGGGTGTCCGCTACAAGATCGTGCGCGGCACGCTCGACACCGCCGGCGTGAAGGACCGCAAGCAGGCCCGTTCCCGCTACGGAGCCAAGAAGGGTGGGAACTAAGCATGCCGCGCAAGGGCCCAGCCGCACGTCGCAAGGTTGCTCCCGACCCCGTCTACCAGAACCCGCTGGTCACCCAGCTCATCAACAAGGTCCTGCTGGACGGCAAGAAGACCGTGGCCGAGCGCGCCGTCTACGAGGCGCTCGAGCAGATCAGCCAGAAGACCGCCAACGACCCGGTGATCACCCTCAAGAAGGCCGTCGAGAACGTTCGGCCCATGCTCGAGGTCAAGTCCCGTCGCGTCGGCGGTGCCAGCTACCAGGTACCGATCGAGGTCAAGCCGTCGCGCGGCACCACGCTCGCGCTGCGGTGGCTGGTGACCTACAGCCGCGCCCGCCGGGAGAACTCCATGGCCGAGCGACTGACCTCGGAGATCATGGACGCCGCCAACGGCACGGGCACCTCGGTCAAGCGACGCGAGGACATGCACAAGATGGCCGAGGCGAACAAGGCGTTCGCGCATTACCGGTGGTGACCGACGAACGTTCACAGAGCCGGCCCTCTGAGGCCGGTTCTCGGATGAAGGGGGTCCGTTGATGGCGGTCCCCGCGGAGACGATGCAGGTGGCAACGACCGAACAGGACGTCAAGACGAAGGGCGCGAAGGGACTCGAGATCCGCGAGTACCCGCTCGCTCGCACGCGCAACATCGGCATCATGGCCCACATCGACGCGGGCAAGACCACCACGACCGAACGCATCCTGTACTACACCGGCAAGGCCTACAAGATCGGTGAGGTCCACGAAGGCACGGCCCAGATGGACTGGATGGCGCAGGAGCGCGAGCGCGGCATCACGATCACGTCGGCGGCCACCACCTGTCAGTGGAAGGGCCACTGGATCAACATCATCGACACGCCCGGCCACGTCGACTTCACGGTCGAGGTCGAGCGGTCCTTGCGCGTGCTCGACGGAGCCGTCGCGGTGTTCGACGCCGTGGCGGGGGTCGAGCCGCAGTCCGAGACCGTGTGGCGCCAGGCCGACCGCTATTCCGTCCCGCGCATCTGCTTCGTCAACAAGATGGACCGCACGGGCGCCGATTTCGAGCGCACGGTGGGCATGATCGTCGACCGTCTGGGCGCCAACCCGCTCGTCCTGCAGCTTCCCTGGGGCACCGAGGCCGATCTGCACGGGGTCATCGACCTCGTGGAGATGAAGGGCCACTACTGGGAAGGCGAGATGGGCGAGGACTGGAAGGACACCGAGATCCCCGAGGAGTACATGGAAGCGGC
>DATLPI010000029.1:0-5791 GCA_035535815.1 Actinomycetota bacterium
TCGTCGACTGCGACGCCGACACGATCGTCGCCAAGGTGCATCAGGAAGGCCCGGCCTGCCACACCGGCGAACACGCGTGCTTCTTCCGCGCGCTCGGCGATCCTGGGCCCGAGCACACGCCCCGCTAGACTTCGACCCCCATGTTGAAGCTGGTCATCCCGAAGGGTTCGCTCGAGGAGCAGACGTTGCGGCTGTTCGAATCCGCCGACCTGCAGGTGCGCCGAGGGTCGAGCCGCGACTACCACGGCACGATCGACGACGACCGCATCGACCGCGTCAGCGTGCTGCGACCCCAGGAGATCCCGCTCTACGTCCAGGACGGGCTGTTCGACGTGGGGATCACGGGTCAGGACTGGATCGCCGAGAGCGACAGCGACGTCGAGGTCCTCACCGCCCTGAGCTACGCCAAGACCGGCACGGGACACGGCACGACGATCGTGCTCGCCGTGCCCAACGAGCACCCCGCGAACACCGCCGCCGAGATGCCGCCGAACTCGCGCATCTCCACCGAGTTCGTGCGACTCACGGAGCGGCACTTCGCCGATCTGGGCATCCCGGTGAAGGTGCGCTGGAGCTACGGCGCCACCGAGGCGAAGGTGCCCGAGATCGTCGACGCCATCGTCGATGTCACCGAAACGGGCAGCACGCTGCGGGCCCACGGCATGAAGATCATCGCGACGCTGCTCACCTCCGAGCCGGTACTGGTGGCCAACCGCGAGGCCGCCGCCGATCCGGTCAAGCGCGCGGCGATGGACGACATCACCACCCTGCTGCTGGGCGCCCTGCAAGCCGAGGGGCGCGTGCTGATCAAGCTCAACGTCTCGGACGCCTCGCGGGATGCCGTGCTCGCGGTCGTGCCGTCGATGAAGTCCCCCACCGTGTCCCCGCTCACCGACGGCGGCTTCGCGATCGAGACGGTGGTGGACAAGCGGGGGGTCAACCGGCTGATCCCCGAGTTGAAGGCCGCCGGCGCCACCGACATTTTGGAGCTACCTATCTCCAAGATCGTGCCTTGACCGTTCTCCTGCAGCGCACCTACCCTCCCAGGGCATCCACCAGGAGGGGACCAGCCGTGAAGCCCGCGATCAGAACGTCCGTCATCGCCGCGTGCGTGGGCATCGCAACCCTCATCGCGGTGCCGGCCCAGGCCAAGCCCGGGCAGCTCGACCACTTCTTCAGCAGCGACGGGCGCCAGACCGCGTTCGCCACGGGTGGGAGCGGCTACGCGGCGACCCTCGACGATCAAGAACGCATCGTGGTCGCCGGGTACACCCTGGGCAGGAACACCAACATCGCGCTCGTACGCCTCCTGCCGAACGGCACCTTCGATCCCGATTTCGGCGGCGGGGACGGCCGCGTCGTCACCAACCTCGGCGCCACCGACTACGGGTTCGACCTCGCGATCCCACCCAACGGGGGCATCGTCGTGGCCGGAGAACGCGTCTCGGGTTCAGGCTCGCGGATGGCCGTGCTCCGCTACGGGCCACGGGGCCGGCTGGACAAGGACTTCGGCGGCGGCGACGGCGTGGTGCTCACCAGCTTCGGCAAGAAGACGCAGGGGGCCAGCGCGGTCGTGGTCGGGGCGAGCGGCAACATCACGGTCGGCGGCTACACCTCGAACGGGAACACCAGCCGCTTCGCCCTCGCCCGGTACGGGCCTCGCGGCGTGCTCGACAAGGACTTCGGCCGCAAGGGGCTCGTCACCACCGACCTCACGCCCGCCGGCGAGGGCATCAAGGACATGGTCATGGTGGACGGCGGCAAGATCGTGGTGGCGGGGTTCGCCGAGGTGGGGTTGATCCCGCAGTTCGCGGTGGCGCGCTACCTGGTCCGCGGCGGCTTGGACCGGACGTTCGGTACGAAGAAGGGCTACAGCATCTCCGACCTGTCGAAGGGACCCGACACCGCCTACGGGATCACGGAAGGTCCCGACGGCCAGCTGCTGACGTGCGGGCTGGCCGGCAACCGCCAACGCAACGACTGGGGCCTGGTGCGCTACGGCGCGAAAGGGCGGCTCGATCAGTCGTTCTCGGGCAACGGCAAGACCATCGTGAACATGGGCAAGGGCTTCGGATCCGCCTACGGCTGCGCCACCCTGCGCAGCGGCAAGTCCGTCGTGGTGGGTCGTGGACGGCGAACCGGCAAGGGCGAGGAGTTCGCCGTGGCCCGGCTGAAGGTCAACGGCGGCCTGGACGGCACGTTCGGCAAGCAGGGCAAGGCCTACGCCGACTTCTTCGACGGCAATGACACGGCCCGCGACGTGGTGATCCAGTCCAACGGGAAGATCGTGGTGGTGGGCGACGCCACCGATCGCGGCGTGATCCGCATGGGCATGGCCCGGTTCATCAACGGTTGACCAGCAGTCAGGGGCCCGTTCGATCGAGCCTTTCGGCCGTTTGACACCGCGGGGGTCAGGTGTGGCACAATCGGGCCACGATGTTTGAACCGACGTTCAACACCACGTTCGAACGCGTATCCGGTACGTAGGGGCGCACCCGGACGCGTGACGCGTCCATGTGCGCCAGGGGGACCTCTCGTCATCGAGAGGTCCTTTCGTTTCCCGGCGGCGTTCCCGCTCCACCCGATCAGGCTTCACGGACCAAGGAGCACCACGAACCAAGGGGGCAACAGGCGATGACAGAGGCGACCGAGCAGCGGATCCGCGAACAGGCGGTGGAACTCGAGCGGCGGTGGAGCACCGAGCAGCGGTGGAAGGGCGTCGAGCGCACGTACACCGCCGAGGACGTGATCCGGCTCCAGGGTTCGTTCCACGTCGAACATTCGATCGCGCGTGCGGGAGCCGAGCGCCTCTGGGACCTCGTCCACGACACCGAGTACGTCAACGCGCTGGGCGCCCTGACCGGCGGCCAGGCCGTCGAGATGGTCAAGGCCGGCTTGCAGGCGATCTACCTGTCCGGCTGGCAGGTGGCGGCCGACGCCAACGTCGCCGGCCAGACCTACCCCGACCAGTCGCTCTATCCCGCCAACTCCGTGCCTCAGGTCGTGCGCCGCATCAACAACGCGCTGCAGCGGGCCGACCAGATCGCCTGGGCCTCCGGCGAAGCGACGAGCACCCGGTGGATGGCGCCGATCCTCGCCGACGCCGAGGCCGGGTTCGGTGGTTCGCTCAACGCGTTCGAGCTGATGAAGGGAATGATCGAAGCCGGCGCCGCGGGCGTTCACTGGGAGGACCAGCTGGCCAGCGAGAAGAAGTGCGGCCACCTTGGCGGCAAGGTGCTGGTGCCCACCGACCAGTTCATCCGGACGCTGACGGCGGCTCGCCTGGCCGCCGACATCGCCGACGTCCCCACCCTCGTGGTGGCACGCACCGACGCGCTGGCCGCCACGCTGCTCACCTCCGACATCGACCAGCGCGACCGGAAGTTCACGAACGGCGAGCGCACGCACGAAGGCTTCTACCAGGTGCGGAACGGGCTCGACGTCGCGATCGCCCGCGGGCAGGCCTACGCGCCGTACGCCGACATGATCTGGTGCGAGACCGCGACCCCCGACCTGGAAGAGGCCCGGCTGTTCGCGGAGGGCATCCACGCCGTGGCCCCCGACACGATGCTCGCCTACAACTGCAGCCCGTCGTTCAACTGGAAGCAGCACCTGGATGACGCCACGATCGCCCGCTTCCAGAAGGAGCTGGGCGCCATGGGCTACAAGTTCCAGTTCATCACGCTCGCCGGGTTCCACGCGCTCAACGCCAGCATGTTCGAACTGGCGCGCGGTTACGCCGACGAGGGCATGACGGCCTACGTCCGGCTCCAGGAGCAGGAATTCGCGATGGAGGCCGAGGGCTACACCGCCACGCGCCACCAGGCCGAGGTCGGCACCGGCTACTTCGACCAGGTCTCCACCGTGATCAGCGGCGGGCGGGCCTCGACCCTGGCCCTGGAAGGCTCCACCGAAGAGCAGCAGTTCCAGGACTGACGTCGGACGGATACTCCGGCCCGCGCTGGGGTAGCGTGACCCGCGATGGATCCGCTGCGCAAAGGGTTGCTGTGGGCCTCGGAGAACGCCACCCTCCGGGAGCACCTGCCGAACTTCCGGTTCGTGCGGGCCACCGTGGACCGGTTCATGCCCGGGGAGACCGCCGAGGACGCCCTCGCCGCGGCGCAGCGGCAGTTCGAGGCGGACGCCATCCCCGTGACGTTCACCCGACTGGGCGAGAACGTCCAGGAGCTGTCGCAGGCTGCCGACGCTGCGGGCGACTACCTCCGGATGCTCGACCGGATCGAGGAGCTCGGCCTGGACGCCGAGATCTCGCTGAAACTCACGCAGCTGGGGTTCGACCTGGACCCGGACGTGACGGCCACCCACGTGATGCGGCTCGTCGACCGCTCGACCGAGCTGGGACGCACGTGCTGGATCGACATGGAGTCCACCCACTACGTGGCGGCCACCGTCGATCTCTACGAGCGGGAACTCGCGCGCTCTCCGCACGTGGGGCTCTGCCTCCAGGCCTATCTCCGCCGCACCTATGACGACATCCAGCGGCTGCTGCCGGCCGAACCGTCGATCCGGCTGGTGAAAGGCGCGTACCGAGAGCCGAAAGAACTCGCGTTCCAGGGCAAGGCGTCGATCGGCGAGAGCTACCTCCGCCTGGCGAGTCACCTGGTGAAGGGTGGCGCGAGGAGGGTCGCGTTGGGCTCGCACGACACCGACCTGATCGAGCGGATCGCGACCACCCTCGGCGGCCATGACGGCTTCGAGGTGGCGATGCTGTACGGCATCCGCACCGACGAACAGCGACGGCTGCACGCCGATGGCTACCAGGTCCGCACGCTGATCTCCTACGGCCCGTCGTGGTACCCGTGGTTCATGCGCAGGATCGCCGAGAAGCCGGTCGAGAACACCCTGCTCGCCCTGCGGAACCTCGTATGAGCGGGGTTCCGTCGCGATGACGAACCGACTCCACGGGGCGATCGCGGCCTCGGTGACGCCCTTGACGGCCGGTGGCCGGGAGGTGGACACCTCGGCGATCGGGCCGCTCGTGGAGTTCCTGGCCGAGGGCGACGTCGACGGCCTGCTCGCGTGCGGGACCACGGGGGAGGGCGTGCTGCTGAGCGTCGCCGAACGTCGGGCGGTGACCGAGGCCTTCGTCGGATCCCGGCCCTTGGGCTTCCAGGTGGCGATCCATGCCGGTGCCCAGACCACGGCCGACACGATCGCCCTGGCGGCGCACGCCCAGCGGACCGGGGCCGACGCGGTCGCCGTCATCGCTCCGCCGTACTTCACCCTGGACGCCGAGGAACTCACGCGCCACCTGGTGAGCGCAGCCAACGCGAGCGATCCCCTGCCGTTCTACGTGTACGAGTTCGCGGGCCGCAGCGGGTACGCGATACCCACCGATGTTGTTCGAGCGGTCAAGGCCCAGGCCCCCAACGTCGTCGGCATGAAGGTGTCCGACACCCCGTTCGAGGCCGTGGCGCCGTACTTGGAGCTCGGCCTGGATGTGTTCATCGGCAACGAGCCCCTGGCGCTGGCGGGGATGGAGCGCGGCGCCGTCGGGTGCGTGAGCGGGCTGGCCGCCGCGTTCCCGGAGATCACCGCGGCGCTCGTGCACGACACGAGCGTCGACGCCCACGACCAACTGTGCCTGCTGCGCGACCGGCTGGCCGGCATCCCGTTCCACGCCGCACTCAAGGAGGTGCTGGCGGCGCGGGACGTGCTGCCCACCACCGACGTGCGACCACCGCTGCGGGGACTCACCGACACCGAGCGGGCCACGGTCCTGGCCGTGGCCCGCGAGCTCGGCCTCGGCTAGCAGCAGCCTCCGTGGGAG
>DATLPI010000030.1:0-20048 GCA_035535815.1 Actinomycetota bacterium
ACGCCGATGTGTTTCGGCAGCGTAGGGCCCATGTGAGGGCCTGTCAACGGCGTCGGCCCAGCTTCCCCGGCCGGAAGGCTCAAGTTCCCTCAGGCGAGGACCGATGCGAGAGATAGGCCCAAGGGACTACCCCAGACCACGGAGAGACCGAGATGCAACGAGCCAAGACGTCGACCTCCAGGGCGGTGACCGTCCTCGCCGTGTTCCTCACGATCGCGATGCTGGCGCCCGCCGCCCATGCCGGTGAGCCGAACTACGCGTGGCAGCTGTTCCACGCCACGAACGACAGCCGCTCGAGCCACGGCATCAAGCAGCTCGACCGCGCCCACCGGATGTCGAAGGAAGCAGAGGCCCACAGCCGGGCGATGGCCCGCAGCAAGCGCCTGTGGCACACGCCCGGGCCGGTCCGCTACGGTGCCCACTGCTATGCATGGGGCGAGAACGTGGGCTGGACCACCGGCGACGTTCCTGATCTGGAGAAGGCCTTCATGGCCAGCGCGGGTCACCGCGAGCACATCCTCGATCGCACGTTCCGCCGCGCCGCGGTGGGCGCCGTGAAGGTCAAGGGTAAGCTCTGGGTCACCGTGTTCTTCTGCACGTAGCCTGTCGTCCCGCGGCAGGTTCCATGCGAGCCGGGCGGGCGGACGAGCGGTCGAGGGGGTCGCTCGGATGCCCGCCGCTCGCGTGTTCGGGCCCGTGTCACGGGCTGGGAGCCGGCTAGCTCTCGAAGTCCTCCGGGCTCACGTTGTCCAGGAACTCTCGGAACTTCTCGACCTCTTCCTCCTCGTCGCCGGGGATCAGGATCGAGGCTTCGTTGAGGACGTCCTCGCTCGCGAAGATGGGGACCGACATGCGAACCGCCAGCGCGATCGCATCCGAGGGACGGGACGAGACCTCGAGCTCCTGACCCTGACGGTCGAGTTCGATCGTCGCGAAGAACGTGGACTCGCGGAGCTCGGTCACCACGATCCGGCGAACCTGCACGGTCAGGTCTTCGAGGATCGTCTTCAGCAGGTCGTGGGTCATGGGGCGGGGGGTGACCACCCCTTGCAGCGACAGCGCGATCGCGGCGGCCTCGGCGGCGCCGATCCAGATGGGCAGGTACCGCTCCCCTTCCCGCTCGCGCAGGAGCACGATCGGCTGGTTGGTCGGTAGTTCGACGCGCACGCCGGTGAGCTCCATCTCGATCATCGTGGGTCGAGCGTAACCGGGGGGTGCGGGTCGGGCAACCGAGCCCGGCGCCCCTGCCTCACACGGTCGCCAGCAGGGGCGCGAGGACGTCGGGGTCGGCCTTGAGCGCCTCGAGGTCGTCGACCTGCAGGATGTCGGGCAGGTTCCGGTAGCGCTCGGCGAAGTCCAACCCGTAGCCCACGACGAATCGGTCCGGACACTCGAAGCCGGCGTACCGGGGCGTCAGGGGGACGATCCGCCGCACCACCTTGTCGAGCAGCGTGCACACCTCGAGGGACGCCGGGCCACGAGCCCGCAGCGAACCCAGCAGGAAGCGCAGGGTGAGCCCGGTGTCGACGATGTCCTCCACCAAGATCACGTCGCGGTCGGCGAGGTCGGCGTCCACGTCGAGCAGGATCTGCACGCGCCCGAGCGACTCGGCCGCGTCGCCGTACCGGCTGATCGCCATGAAATGGACCTCGACGGGCAGGTCGACCTCGCGCATCAGGTCCGCGAGGAACATCGCGCCGCCCCGGAGCACCGTGATGAACACGGGTGCCCGCCCCACGTAGTCCCCGGTGATCGTGCGGCCGAGTTCCCTCACCCGGCGACGGACGTCCTCGCGACCGAACAGGACGCTCGCGACCTCCGACATCGGGCGGAGCCTAGCAGGCTCCTCCTCTCAGCCGAAGATGCCGCGCAGCACGTCGCCGATCCCTTCGACGACGGCGCCGCTGGCTCTCGCCCACCACGGCCCGTCGCCGGCGGCCGGTGGCGCGGGGACGTCGCTCACCACGACGGGCACGGCACCGACGGTGACCCCGGGGATCGTCACCTTCAACGTGCCGATCCGCTCGTCGGCCGCGGGCGGGAACACGGCCTCGGGCGAGACCACGATGCGGCGTTTCGCCTGCCCGGCCTCGGTGGGGACCAGGCCTTCCAGGGCCGCGCCGGCCTTCACCGGGACGACCCCGCCGCGGATCGCCACCGTGCCGAGGTCCTGGCCGGCCGTCACGAAGGTCCGCTCCTCGAAGCCTTCGAACCCGTAGTCGAGGAGGGTGGCCGCCTCGGAGAAGGGTTCGTTGCCCGAGCCCAGGACGACCGAGATCAGTCGCCGTCCTCCTCGCTCGGCGACGGCGACGACGCAATAGCCGGCGCCGGCCGTGGAACCCGTCTTGACACCGATCGCGCCCGGGTAGAGCCAGAGCATGGCGTTGCGGTTCTGGATCTTCCGCGGCTTGCCACCGGGTGGAGCGGGGATCGTGCGGAACTTCGTGGCGACGATCGGGGCGAACCCCGGTGTGTCGTATGCCACCCGCACCAAGCGGGTGAGGTCGAGGGCGGTCGAGCGACCTCGGTCATCGAGACCGTTGGGCGAGAAGAACACGGTGCCGTCCATCCCGAGGGTGGCCGCGCGCCGGTTCATCAAGCGGACGAACGCGGCTTCCGATCCCGCGACCTCGATGGCCAGCGCCACGGCGGCGTCGTTGGAGGACTGCAGCATCAGCGCGTACATCAGGTCGCGGACGGTGAGCTTCTCCCCCGCGCGCAGTCCGAGGCTCGAGGACGCCCCGAAATCGTCTCGTCCGAAGACCGACTCAGGGGTGATGGTGACGACGTCGTCCAAGGAGGTGCGCTCGAGCGTCAGCAGCGCCGTCATGATCTTCGTGAGGCTGGCGATCGGCCGGCGAGCCAGCGGCGCCTTGGCGTACATCGCCTGGCCGTCGTCGAGGTCGGCGAGGTAGGCCACCGGCACGTCGAGATCGGGGCGCGCCGTCGCGTCCTGCGGCGTCTGGAGCGATTGCGGGAACGGCGACGGTGACCCATCGGGGGGCACCGGCGTGGGTGGAGGGCCCGCCGGACCGGCGACGGCCAATCCGGTGACGAACGGGAACCCGATCGCCAACACGGTGAGCGCAGCGACCGCGCCCCGTCGGGCGCGCGCGGGTCTCACGCGCTCTGCAGGTCGTTGCGCAGGTTCGTGCGGAGCAGCGCCTGCTTGAACTTGCGCGAGGTCACCGACAGGTCGGTGAGGGTCTGGGCGGCCGCCCTCCGAGCGTCCGGGTTCTTCTGACGCAGGGTGGGCGCCACGAGGGCTTCGAAGAACGATGTCTCGCGATCGGCGAAGTGCTTGTACATCGTGAGGTGCCGCGGCTCGATGCCGAACCGGAAGAAGTCCTTCACGATCGACAGGATGATGTAGTCGTCGCCGTCGTAGTACTTCGCGCCGTCCGGGCCGTGCGAACACACGATGCCGAAGGACTCCAGCTCCTTGATGCGGTCGCGCTCGACGCCTGTGGCCGCCGACATCTCCTCGATCGACATCTGCAGGCCCGTGGGAGCGTCGGCGATCTCGGCGGTGGCGGAGGCGGCGTCGGCTTCATCGTCGAGATCGGCGTCGAGCTCCGCGCCCTCGAGGCCCTCTCCCGCGTCGTCGGCGGCGTCCTGCTTCAGCAGGCGCTCCTTGATCACCTTCAAAGGGAGGTACTCGTCGCGCTGCATCCGCAGGATCGACTTCAAGCGGTCAACGTCGTCGACGTAGAACTTGCGGTAGCCCGACGGGGTGCGCTCGGGTTCGATCAACCCCTCGGCTTCGAGGAACCGGATCTTGGAGATCGTGATGTCGGGGAACTCGGTCTTGACCGAGACCAAGACCTCGCCGATCGACTGGTAGTTGCGGGTGCCCGCCATCTGCTCCATCACTCCCCTGCCGCGAAGAACGTCAACTTGAATTTGCCGACCTGGACCTCGTCACCGGACGCGAGCTTGGTCTCGTCGACCTGCTCGCCGTTGACGTAGGTGCCGTTGAGGCTGCCGACGTCACGGACGAACCACTCGGAGCCTTCTCGCCGTTCGAACGCCGCGTGCTTGCGCGAGACGGTGATGTCGTCGAGGAAGACCGCGGTCTCGGGATCGCGACCCACGGGGGTCACGTCGTCCTCGAGGAGGAACGTCGACCCTGCGTTGGGGCCACGCTTGACCAGAAGCAGACCCTGTCCGGGCCCCAGTTCATCGTGAGGGAACGGGAACTCATCGTGCCCCTCATCGTCGGGCTCGACGGCGCTCAGCGAGAGCGTGGGGTCCCCTTGCAGTGGAGCACCACACTCGGCACAGAAGCGCGCGTCGTCTCGGTTGCGATGTCCACAGCGGGTACAGAACAACGTCAGGTCCTCGTCACGGTCGGTCTCTGAACGAGCGTCGGGGTCGAGGGTACAACCTGGACGGTCGACGGACACTGGACGTTATCGCAGGCAGGGTCGACCTTCAACCGCACAGGTCCGCAACCCTCGACCGGGCCGGAGGGTGAGGCTCGACCAGCGATGGATGGGGTGAAGTCTCGATGGAGCGCTACGGGCCCTGCTCGATGAACGCCTGATACGCCGCGGCATCCAGGAGCTGCTCGACCAGCGCCGGGTCGGTGACCTCGATCACGATCAACCAGCCGTCACCGTACGGCTGCTCGTTGACCAGCTCCGGACGCTCGTCCAGGAGCGGGTTGCGCTCGACGATCGTGCCGGTGAGCGGGCTGAAGACGTCGGAGACCGACTTCGTGGATTCCACCTCGCCGAAGGCCTGGCTCGCCGTCACCTCGGCGCCCACCTCCGGCAGGTCGACGTAGACCACGTCCCCGAGGGCGTCCTGGGCGAAGTCGGTGATGCCGATGCGGACCCTCACGCCATCGGCGCGCGCCCACTCGTGCTCCTTCGTGTACCGAAGGTCCTCGGGGAACTCCACGTCATCCTCCCTTTCATGCCGGCGATCGCGGCGCGGCGCCGTCGGCGGAACGATACTGCCTTTCACTCGCCCGTTCGCATCGACCGTCGGAGATCGGCAGCGTAGATGCCCGCGGCGAGGTAGTACTCCACGATGCCCGCCGTGTAGCAGATCCATCCGACGGCGAGCGCGGCGGCGGCCGGCCAGGTGCCAAGGTTCCCCCAGGCGATCGCCGGGATCGACAGCATCAAGCAGAAGGTGGCGACCTTGCCGATGAAGCGGACGTCGAGCCGCGTGTGGAACCGCCGAAGCGCGACGAGCCCGACCACCAGGACCGCGGCGTCGCGGACCAGGATCAGCAGGCCCGCCCAGACCGGGAACACGTCGCGGACCATGAGGGCGATCAAGCCGGCGGCGATCGCGAGTCGGTCGGCCACCGGGTCGAGGATCTTCCCCAGCTCCGAGACCTGTCCGGTCCTGCGTGCGATCGTGCCGTCGACCCAGTCGGTGGCCACCACCAGTCCGAACAGCACCACACCTGCGAGCGTGGTGTCGGGGTCGACGATCAGGGCGACGAACACGGGGATGAGCGCGATCCGCGTTGCGGAGATCAGGTTCGGAACGGTGAGGACCGCGCTGGATCCACCGGTGGGCTCCGCCGTCCCTTTCATGCGTCGGGCCGGCCGGATTTGAACCGGCGACCTTCTGTCCCCCAGACAGACGCGCTAACCAAGCTGCGCCACGGCCCGAAGTGGTGATTGTACCGGTCGCACGGACGGCCGCCTCAGCGCTGCTTGCTGTGTCGTTTGCGGGGCCGGAACTTCAGGCGTATCGGAACCCCGTCGAGATCGAAGGTTCGGCGCAGGCGGTTCTCGAGGTAGCGCTGATAGGTGCCGTCCGGTTCGTTGGCGCCACCGAAGATCACGAACGACGGCGGTCCGGTGGCGACCTGCGTGGCGTAGTGAAGGGTGCCTGCGACGCGCGGGGTGGGTCGCTCGCGTTGCGCCTGCTGGATCACCTCGTTGACCTTCGAGGTCGAGATCCTGGACGTCCAGCGCTCGTGGAGGTCGAGCAGGACCGGTGGCAGACGGTGCACGCCACGTCCGGTCTTGGCTGACGCTCGCATCACCGTCGCGTTCGCGAACGGCCTCACCGTCTCGGCGAGCTCCTGGTAGCGGTGATCCTTGTCTTCGACGAGGTCCCACTTGTTGGCGACGAGCACGAAGGCTCGACCCGCGTCCATCACCCGGTTCGCGATCTTCTTGTCCTCGACGGTGAACCCCTCGACGGCATCGATGACCAAGATGACGACGTTCGCCCGATCGATCGCCTCGGTCGCACGAACGAAGCTGAAGTACTCGACACCCTTGACCTTGACCTGACGCCGCATCCCCGCGGTGTCCACGAACCGCACGCGCCCCGTCGGCCACTCGATCACGTCGTCGACCGAGTCGCGCGTCGTGCCGGCCTCTTCGAAGACGACGGAACGCTCTTTGCCGAGGAGCCGGTTGAACAAGCTCGACTTGCCCACGTTCGGTCGGCCGACCAACGCGAACCTCGGCTCGAGGTCATCATCCTCGCGTACCTCGGGCGCGTCGGGCAGGAGTTCGACGATGCGGTCGAGCAGATCGCCGGTGGCACGCCCGTGCATGCCGGACACGCCGACCGGCTCCCCCAACCCCAACGCATGGAACGCCGCGGCATCGGATTCCTCGGCGGCGCCGTCCACCTTGTTCGCGACGACCAGTACGGGAACGCTGGCGCGGCGGAGCCGACGGGCGAGCGCGGCGTCGGCTTCGGTGACCCCGGCCTGCGCGTCGACGATGAGCAGGATGAGGTCGGCTTCCCGCATCGCGGTGTCGGCTTGAACGCGCGCGAGCTCCTCGACGCCGGTGGCATCCTGCACGTATCCGGCGGTGTCGACCAGACCGAACCGCTTCCCGCGCCAGACCGCTTCGAGTTCCACCCGGTCGCGCGTGACCCCGGGCATGTCGTGGCTGATCGCCTCTCGCCGGCCGAACAAGCGGTTGGCGAGCGTCGACTTGCCCACGTTCTGACGGCCCACCACCGCGATGCGTGGGGAGGGGGCCGGCGCGCTCACGTCAGCAGCTCCGGTGCCAGGCGCGCCACGACATCGAGAGCGGCCAGGAGCGTCCGATCGATCGTGAGGTCGGTGGTGTCGATGATGGCCGCGTCGTCGGCCGGAACGTGGGGGGTGGTGCGCGCATCGCGGTCATCGCGATCCGTAAGGGACCGTTCGACCTGGGCCCGGCCCGCCCGGCGTTGGCCGGCGCGTCGCTCGGCCCGTTGATCGACGTCGGCGGACAGGTACAGCTTGACGGGCGCGTCCGCGAACACCACCGAGCCGA
Source organism: Actinomycetota bacterium (assembly GCA_035535815.1). Lineage (GTDB taxonomy): Bacteria > Actinomycetota > UBA4738 > UBA4738 > HRBIN12 > JAOUEA01. The sequence continues at coordinate 7,254 of DATLPI010000030.1, forward strand.
TGTCTCGACCCTCCATCACCGCACCGTCTCGCTCGCCGATCGCGCGTTGGGTCGCCCGCATCAGGGTTCGCACCTGAGGATGTCGAGCGACGGACGAGACGACGGCCTCGACCTCGAGGGTCATGAGACGGTCCGAAGGGAAGCCCTCGACCTCCAGTTCGGGCGGCTCACCCTCCACGACCGTGAACGTCAAGCGTCGCGTCAACTCGACCAGGGCCGTCTCGTCATCGGTGGCGACGTCGTGGTCGAGGGCTGAGGCGGCGAGCGCCCGGTACATCAAGCCCGTGTTGACGTACGGGAGCCCCAGGGCTCGAGCCAGGCTTCGGGCGAGCGTGCTCTTGCCGCTGCCGGCGACACCGTCGATCGCCACGACGCGCGGAGGGGTCGCGTTCATGCGCTCACGACCTCGATCGAAGCGCCGAGTCCGCTCAGGGTCGACACGAAGCCCGGGAACGACACATCGGCCGCCTCCATGCCGTCGACCTCGATCGGACGCTGGGCCGCCAGCCCCGCGACCGCGAACGCCATCGCCATCCGATGATCGCCGCGGGCGTCGCCGAGGCCACCCTCGAGCCCGCCGCCCGCCACCACGAGGTCGTCACCCTCGACCGCGGCGTGCCCGCCCAGGGCGATGATGCCGTCGGCGACGCCCGTCATGCGGTCGGACTCCTTCACCCGGAGTTCTCCCGCCCCCAGGAACCAACTGTCGCCGCCGGCGTGGGACGCCAGGAGGGCGAGCACCGGGACCTCGTCGATCACCAGCGGCAGTTCGGACGCCTCGATCCGCGTCGGACTGATCCCGTCGCAGGGGGCCACCCACAGTTCACCGACGGGTTCGCCCACCTCGACGTGGTCGACGCGAACCTCCGCGTGGATGCCGAACCGCTCCATCACCTCGAGGTAGTGGATGCGGCTCGGGTTGAGACCGACCGCATCGATCGTGAGTTCGCTCCCCGTGAGCGCGGCGGCGGCCACCAGGAAGGCGGCCGACGAGGGATCGCCCGGTACGGTCCCAGCGAAGCCCTCGTGCTGGAAGCGCTCCACGCGCACGGTCGAACCGTCGACCTCGACCGGGCCGCCGAGCGCGCGGATCGCCCGCTCGGTGTGGTCGCGGGTGGCGGCGGGTTCGGTGACCGTGGTGATGCCGTCGGCGTCGAGCCCTGCCAGGAGTACCGCGCTCTTCACCTGGGCCGTAGGTACGGCCGTATGGTGGTCGATGCCGTGCAGCCCTCCCCCGGCGATGGCGATCGGTGCATGGCCGTCCGTGGTCTCGACGACAGCACCCATCGCTCGCAACGGTGCCGCGACGCGTTCCATGGGGCGGAATCGGAGGCTGTCATCACCGGTCAGCACGGTGCGGAAGGGAGATGCCGCCAGGAGTCCGGCGAGCAGGCGGGTCGAGGTCCCGGAGTTCCCGCAGTCGAGGTCGTGCGAAGGCTCGACGAGCCCCGAGCGCCCCTCACCCTCGACCTCAAGTGGTGTCGGCACCCATTCTCCAACCCTGACGTTCCACGTGGAACTGTGACCCTCGGCATCGGCGGCATCGTTCGAAGCCCACGCTTGGAGTGCAGGTCGAGCCTTGGGGCTGACCGCTGCCAGGGCTGCAGCGGTCGAGCGGACGTCGAGAGAAGCCGGAACCTCGACCAGAGCGCTGGTCCCTCGAGCGGTAGCGGCGAGGATCAACCACCGATGCGCGATCGATTTGTCGCCGGGAACGCGTACCCGTCCTTCGAGGCGGCCGCCGGGGGTGATCCGCACGCGCATAGATGATCCTCAGGCCAGCCTGAGCGGGTCGAAACCGGCACCGGTCAATACCTGACCGGCCGACGAGGCGGCCGACGACGCGACGGTGAGGTGCACCGTGCCTCGGCCACCTTCCGGGGAGTGCACGATCTGCAGGTCCTCGATGTTGACCTCGCCTTCGCCGAGCGCCGCGGTGAGTTCGGCGAGCGCTCCGGGGCGGTCGGGCAGTTCGACCTGCAGCACGGCCACACCGGCGCGCACCTGCGGCTTGGTGGCGAGCCGGAGCCGCGCCGCCTTCGCCTGATCGAAGGTGGCCTCGACGTCATCGCCTCGCTCCCCCACGATGGCCTCCCGCAGGGCCACGAGCCGAGCGACATAGAGGTCGAGCGCCGCTCCGATCGCCGCACGGTTCGACAGGAGGATGTCGCTCCACAACGCCGGGTTCGAGGCCGCGAGGCGAGTGAGGTCCCGGAACCCCCCGGCGGCAAGGAGCAGGATCTCGGGTTCGTCGGCCTCCTCGGTGGCCGCGAGGCTCATCAGTGCCGTCGAGGCGACCTGAGGAAGGTGGCTGACGAACGCGACCAGCCGGTCGTGGCGAACGGGGTCCATCCGCACGGGCCTGGCGCCGATCCGTGTGACCCAGCCTTCGAGCCCGTCGACAGCCTCCCGGTCGGACACCGCCGTCGGTGTCACCACCCAGACGATGCCGTCGACCACCGAGGCCGACGCGTGGTCGGGACCGGATCGCTCACTGCCGCCCATGGGATGACCGGGGACGTAGCGCGCCAGGTCGGCCGCTGCCGCCAGGGCGCCCACCGCGGCGACCAACGGCATCTTCACGCTGCCGACGTCGGTGACGACGGCCCGGGGCGCGGCCGCGAGCACCTGCGCGACGGTGGCGGCGATCGCCGGGATCGGCGTCGCGACCACCACGATGTCGGCATCGCGCACCGCTTCGCCCATCGTGGGTGCCGTGGCGAACCCCCCTCGGCCGGCCGCCAGGGCCGCCCGATCGGTGTCCAGATCCCAGGTCGTGACGTGGCACCCGACCCGCGCCGCGGCCAGTGCGATCGAGGTCCCCATCAGCCCGGAACCGATCACCCCGACCTTCATCGGCACGACCGCCCCCCCGGCGTCAGTGGTCGAGGTCATCGCGAAGGACCTCCGCACCGTCCAGGTACACGTGCAGCACCTCGTCGAGGGTGCGCTCGGAGTGGAAATGCATCAGGACGCGTACCACCGAACCCATGGCGCCCTCGACGTGGATCTCCCTTGCGCACATCAGCGGCACCACGCCCATGCCCATCCGGCGTGCGGCCTCGGCCGGGAACACGGAGGTGAGGTCATCGGTGGCGGTGAACAAGATGCTGATCAGGTCGCCGGTCTCGACGACGTTGCGCTCCAGCATCGCCGAGAGCAACCGTTGCGTGGCATCCAACACCTGTTCTGATGTGTCGGCACCCACGACGATGGCCCCACGGGCCGCACGAACCCTCATCCGGTCCTCCTCGAGGTCGCCGGAGCGGGATGCCCCGGCGGCTTCAGGCTACCTGGACGTGGGCCGCGGAGCCTTGCGAGGTGGTCGACCGTCGGCGTCCATCGCGAGAGCCTGGACCTCGTCGCGGGTGAGTTCTCGCCATTGCCCCGGCGCCAGCTGGCCGAGGCGAACCGACCCCACGCGCATCCGGATCAACCGGGTGACCGGGAGCCCGACCTCGGCGAGCATGCGTCGAACCTCGCGTTTGCGTCCTTCGGTCATGACCACGCGAACGGCCCCTCGGTCGCCGGACGCGGCCACCACGCGGGCCCGCTCGGCCTTCGCTGGGCCGTCATCCAGCGACACGCCCGCACGCACCCTCGCCATGTGCTTGGCCGTCGGCGCGGCACCCACCTCCGCGAGGTACTCCTTCTCCACCCCATGGCGCGGGTGCATCAGCCGGTTCGCGAGGTCACCGTCGTTCGTGAGCAGGAGCAGCCCTTCGCTGTCGCGATCGAGGCGGCCGACCGGGAACACGCGTGGGCCCTCGGCAGGCATCAAGGTGCGCATGTCGGGTCGGCCTTGAGGGTCATGCATCGTGGTCACGACCCCGACCGGCTTGTGCAATGCGTAGTACCTGACGTTGGGGTCGAGGTTCACCGTGAGACGATCGACGGCCACCACCGCGGTCTCAGGGTCGACCTTGTCCCCGAGTGTGGCCACCCTTCCGTCGATGGTGACCCGACCCTGGACGATCAGCTCCTCGCACGCTCGCCGGGAGCCGAACCCCGCGCGGGCCAGAGACCGCTGGACCCGTTCGGGCGGCATCGCGCTCAGGCCGGGTCGTCGACGGTGGGCGCCGAGGTCTCGTCGTCGGTGAGATCCAGGTCCTCGTCCTCGACCGGAGCCGGGGGACGTTCGTCGGCGTCGTCACCGACCGCTTCTGCCAGAGCGGCCTCCTCGTCCTCCACGGCATCGGGATCCAGCAAGGGGGCAAGTGAGGGCAGCGCGGCGAGGGACGGGAGTCCGAGACGCTCGAGGAAGTCCGGAGTGCTGGCGTAGAGCAGCGGACGACCTGGCGCCTCGTCTCGACCCGCTTCCTCGATCAGGCCGCGGTCGACCAGGGCGCGCAGCACCCCGTCGGAGTTGACCCCGCGGATGCCGCTCACCTGGTGTCGGGTGACCGGCTGCTTGTAGGCCACGATCGCGAGGGTCTCCAGGGCGGCCTTCGTGAGGCGGGCCTGGCGTGATGACAGGACGAACTGTTCGACCACGGGCGCGGTGTCCGGGTGGGTGTAGAGCCGCCATCCCCCGGCGACGCTGCGCAGGACCAGGCCGGAACCGCGGTCCTCGAGCTCGCGTTGGAGACGATCGCACAACGATTCCACCGCTCGGCGGTCGAGGTCGAGGGCCTGCGCCAGCACCGACGCCGTCAGGGGCTCGTCGGAGACGAAGAACAAGGCCTCGAGGGCTCGCGTGTCATGCACCTGCGCGTCGTCGGCCATCCCGTTGCTCACCCCGTCCATGCCACCTCGATGTCTCCGAAGGTCTGCGCCTGCGCGAGCTCGACCTTGCCTTCACGGTACAGCTCCAGGATCGCGAGGAACCGCACCACCACGTGGATCCGTTCCTCGCAGTCGGCGACCAGCTCCCGGAAGGTGGCTCCCTGACCGATCGAGGTGATCCGGTCCTGCAGCGTCGTCATCGCCTCCGCCACGGTGTAGCGCACCGGCGTCACGTGGGAGAGGTCGAGCATCGGGGGCGGTCGCAGGAGCTGGGCCGCGAGCGTGGCGAGCATCTCGGGCTTGAGATGCATCATCGGGTCCGGGTACAGGTGCGAGTACTCAGGCCCTGGTCCCACGTCGCGCGCGAAGTAGCCCGCCTCGTCCTCGAGGCGGCGCGCGATCTCCACCGCCACCTTACGGAAGGCCGCGAGCTCCAGCGATCGCGCGTAGGCGAGGTCGGGCGACCCACCGAGGAGGTCGTCCTCGTCGAGTTCGGTGTGGGTGGGCATGAGCCGCCCCACCTTCAGTTCGAGCAGCACAGCACAGATAGCCAGGAACCAGGTGGCTTCCTCGAGGTTCCACCCCTCCGCCTGTTTGGTGTGTTCGAGGTAGTGGTCGGTGACGTCGGCGACGCGGACGTCACAGACGTCGACCTTCTGCTCCAGGATCAGCTCGGCCAGCAAGCGGAACGGGCCCGTGAAGACCGGGAGCCCCACGGCGAAGCTGCCGGCCTGGGCAGCGGACGCGGAGCCCTCGCTCACGGATCCCCCCTCATGCGAAGTGCATCGCGGCGCGCACCGCGTCGAGGGTCTGGCGTGCGACGGGCCGGACACGCTCCGCGCCCGCGGCGAGCACCTGGTCGAGGTAACCGGGATCGGCGGCGAGCTCGGCGCGCCGTTCGCGGAAGGGGCCGAGCTCCTCGATCAGGTGGTCGGCCAGGATCGTCTTGCAGTCGACGCAGCCGAGGGCACCGCTCCGGCAGTCGATCTCGATGCGGTCGGCGTCCTCGGGCGAGAACCGGCGCTGCAGGGCGAAGATCGGGCAGATCTCCGGACGACCGGGATCGCCACGGCGCACCTTCTGCGGATCGGTGATGAACGAGCGCACCTTCGCCCGGATCGCGTCGGGCTCGTCGCTGAGGCCGATCGCGTTGTCGAGCGATTTGGACATCTTGCGTCCGTCCGAGCCCGGGATCAGCGGGGTCGACGAGAGCAGGGCCTGGGGCTCGAGGAGCACGTCGCCGTAGAGCCGGTTGAACCGGCGGACGATCTCGCGGCTGATCTCCAGGTGGGAGACCTGGTCCTCGCCCACCGGCACGTAGCGTCCTTCGACGATCGTGATGTCGACCGTCTGGAGCACCGGGTAGGCCAACAGCCCGAGGTTCGAGATGTCGCGCTCGGCGAGGTCACGCAGGCGCTCCTTGTAGGTGGGCACGCGCTCGAGCCACCCCAAGGGGGTGAGCATGCCGAGCAGCAACGCCATCTCGGCCACCTCGGGCAGGTCGGACTGCCGGTAGATCACCGAGCGCTCCGGGTCGATGCCCGCGGCGATCAGGTCAGCCGCGAGCCCGCGGACACGGTCGGGCAGCAGCTCGGTGCGGTCGTAGTCGGTGGTGAGCATGTGCCAGTCCGCCACGAAGTAGAAGCACTCGTAGCCCTCGTCCTGGAGACGGACAGCGTTGCCGACGTTGCCCGCCCAGTGGCCGATGTGCAGCGGACCGGTGGGGCGGAAGCCCGTCAGGACGCGCCCCCGCTCGTCGGTGGAGGTGGCGGTGGTCTGATCGGGAGCGGTCACGGCGTCGATGGCCGCGATGATAGCGCGACCCCGTGCGCTCCCCTAGCGACCTCGCCCGTCAGAACAGCAGCGCTCGCTGGCAGTCCCCGCTCGCGGCCGCGTTGCAGAGGGCGCCGGTGAGCGCCGTCAGGAAGCCGAGGACCAGCGTGCTGAACACGAAGAGCACCACCAGGACGAACAGCGGCAGGTACTTGTCCGCGTTGCGGTAGACCTCGCGGGCCGCCGGAGGCAACAGCAGGGCGACGATCCGGGCGCCGTCCAGCCCCGGGATCGGGAGCAGGTGGAAGACCACCAGGGCCATGCTCGTGTACGTCAGCACCAATGCGAACCGGAACACCTCGGCCGGCAGCGACGCGCCGCCACGCACCACGAAACCCGCGAGGATCCCCAGCGCCAGGGTGGCGATCGGTCCCGCCAGGGAGACCAGGACGGTGTCCCGGGTGGTCTTGCGGAAGTAGCTGGGGTCGACCGGTGCCGGCTTCGCGTAGGCGGCGGGGATCACGTACACCCCCACGGCCCACAGGACCGCCAGCAGCGCGGGGACCAGGCCGGAGCCGAACGGTTCGAACCATGCCTTCGGGTTGAGGGTGAGGCGGCCCCAGAGCCGCGGGGTGGGGTCGTGCAGGCGCGTGGCGGCCCAGGCGCGGGCGAACTCGCGGATGGACATGCCGATGGTGAGGGAGATCAGCATGTAGACGGCCTGGCGCACGCCGATCGCGGTGAAGTTCCCCACCGCCAGGAGCCCTGCCCTCATGTGCGCTTCCCCTGTTCGTTCACTCGAACCATCCGTGCACCAACGGTGGCACGTCCACCGGTCCTTCGGCGAACGTCAAGGCCGCCAGGATGGCGGCGATCGCGAGGTCGGCCGCGGCCGCGTCTGCGGCGTGGACCTCCCCGATCGACGCGCCGTCATCGACGTACTGACCGAGCTTCGCCCGCATCACGATACCCACGGAGGGGTCGATCGGGTCGCCCTTGCGCATCCGCCCGGCGCCCAGCGCCACGCTGGCATGCCCCAGGGCTTCGGCGTCCACCGTGGCCAACGTCCCGGCCCGGTCGCTGTGCACCGTTCGGACCACGGCGGCGCGAGGCAGCACCGACCACGGATCGTCCGCGACACGCGGGTCGCCGCCCTGCGCCTCCACCATCCGGCGGAACCGTTCGAGGGCCTCGCCCGAATCGATCGCGCGCTCGGCCTGCCCCGTGGCGTCCCCAAGGCCGACGCCCAACTCCACCTCCAGCGCCGTGGCGACGAAGGCGACCGCGAGTTGGCGCAGGCGACCGTGGTGCTCTCCGCGAAGGAGCGACACCGCCTCGGCCACGTCCAGCGCGTTGCCGATCGCGTCGCCGAGCGGTTGGGACATGTCGGTGACCGCAACGCGCGCCGGCCGTCCCGCCCCGCGGGCCAGGGCCAAGCACGCGTTCGCCAGGTCGACGGCGTGCTCGGGCGTCTTCATGAACGCGCCCGAACCGGACTTCACGTCGAGCAGGATCAGGTCGGTGGCGACGGCGAGCTTCTTGGACATGACGCTGGCCGCGATCAGCGGGATGGACGGCACGGTGGCTGTCGCATCGCGCAGGGCATAGAGCGCGCCGTCGGCCGGAACGAGCGAGGACGATTGCGCCGCCACCGCGCACCCCACCCTCGCCACCTGTTCCTCCATCTCGGCGGGCGACAGGTCGGTCCGCAGCCCGGGGATCGACTCGAGTTTGTCGAGGGTTCCACCGGTGTGCCCGAGCCCCCGCCCCGAGAGCTTGGCCACCGCCAGGCCCAGCGACGCCGCGATCGGCGCGAAGACCAAGGTGACGCCGTCCGCGACCCCGCCGGTGGAGTGCTTGTCCACGGTGGGCACCGTCAGTCCCTGGAACGTGACCGTCTCGCCCGAGGCGATCATCGCCCGGGTCATAGCCAGCGTTTCGTTCGCATCCAGGCCGCGGAGCACGCACGCCATCAGGAACGCCGCCGCCAACGGATCGCCGACTTCACCCTGGAGGTAACCCTCGATGAAGGTCTCGATCTCATCGGCAGCCAAGGTTTCACCATCCCGTTTGGCCGCGACGGTGTGCCGGTGGTCGCTGGGCGTCATGCTGGCGTTCTCACCTTCGTGACCTGCGGGTTTCCCCTTCGGTGCCCTCGAGGTCGAGGGTCGGGGAGGATGCCGCTCCTGCCGAACCCGCGTCGCACCCCCGAGGGTCGTCCAACCCTCGAGCAGACCGTGCGGCCCGTCCTCACGCATACCCCAGTCGTTCGCTGAAGCTGGTACCGGGAAGACCCTCAACCTCTACTCCAAGGAGCGCCGCCACGGTGGCGCCGAGGTCGGCGAACGTCTCCCGCGTGCCGATCTCATGCGGTCCTTCCCCAAGGCCGGCCGCCAGCAACGGGGTTCGCTCTCGGGAGTGGTCCGTCGGGGGCGTGGTGGGGTCACACCCGTGATCGCCGGTGATCAGCATCACCCCGCCACCGAGGCCCTCGATCAACTCGGGCACCCTCGCATCGAAGGCCTCGATCGCCGCCGCGTATCCGCCCGGATCGTTGCGGTGCCCGTACTTGGAGTCGAAGTCGACGAGGTTCGTGAACACGAAGGCGGGACCCGGCTTGGCCAGGTAGTCCAGCGTGATGTCCACCCCGTCGTCGTTGGAGTCGGAGTAGCGGCCCTCGGTGATGCCATGGCCGCTGAAGATGTCCTGGATCTTGCCCACGCCGAACACCGGGAGGCCGGCCTGCGTGATCGCGTCGAGCACGGTGGGGCCAGGCGGCGGCACGGCGAGGTCCCGGCGTTCGGGGCTGCGGACGAACGCGCCCAGGGGACCTTCGAACGGCCGTGCGATCACCCGGCCGACCAGATGCGGGCCGGTCAGCAACGACCGCGCGATCGCGCACCACTCGTAGAGCTGCTCCAAGGGCACGACATCCTTGTGGCACGCGATCTGGAACACCGAGTCACCGCTCGTGTAGACGATGGGCTCGCCCGTGCGCAGGTGTTCGGCGCCGAGCTCGGCGATGATCTCGGTTCCGGACGCCGGGACGTTGCCCAGCACGTGGCGGTCGATCGCTCGCTCGAAGGGTTCGATGATCTCGGGCGGGAACCCGTGGGGATACAGCGGGAACGGCTCGGCGAGCTCGATCCCCATCATCTCCCAGTGCCCGGTGGTGGTGTCCTTGCCGGCGGAGACCTCCGTGGCCCGGCCGTGCGCGGTGCCGGCCGCCGCCCGCGGCGCCACGCCGTCGATCGAGGTCAGCAGGCCCAGGCCGAGTTCCTCGAGCGCGGGAACGTGCAATCCGCCCACCGCCGCCGCGGTGTTGGCGAGGGTGTTCGAGCCATCGTCACCGTAGGCGCGCGCGTCGGGGGCCTCACCGACACCCCATGAGTCGCAGACGACGACCAGCACCTTCGGTACGAGCGGTTCGGCCACAGCGGTCGTCCTCCACGATCGGCTCAGCGCGCCCGGGCGTTCCGCCGTGCGCGTGGATGCGAAGCGTAGTAGACCTCCCGCAGATGTTCGCGGGTGACCAGGGTGTAGATCTGGGTGGTGGCGACGCTCGCGTGCCCCAGGAGTTCCTGCACCACGCGGACATCGGCGCCACCCTCCAGCAGATGGGTGGCGAACGAGTGTCGCAGGGTGTGCAGGCTCACGCGGCGATCGATGTCGGCGGTGGCCACATGGGCCGCCAACAGGCGTGCACAGCTCTGACGGGTGAGCCGTCCCCCCCGCTGATTGAGGAAGAGGGCTCCCCGGCTCTTGGCCGACGCGAACTCCGGACGCGTGCGGGTCACGTACGCCCCCACCGCCTCCCGCCCGTACCGACCGAGCGGAACCTCTCGTTCCTTGCCGCCTTTGCCCAGGACGCGGACGGACCCGGGGTCCAGATCGACATCGTCGACGTCGAGCCCCACGAGTTCGCTGATCCGCAATCCGGCGCCGTACAGCAACTCGAGGATCGCGCGATCACGGATCCCCACCGGCGTCGCCGGATCGGGGGCCTCGAGCAGCCGTGTGACTTCCTCGACGGTGAGCGGCCGCGGTAACGAGCGCGGCAGCTTCGGCTGCGACACACCGCCCGCCGGGTCGCGATCGGCGACCCCGTCGCGCACCATGAACCGATGGAACGAGCGCACCGATGACAGCGTCCGGGCCACCGACGACGCGCGGTAGGGCCGTTCGTCTTCGCCCTCGCCATAGGTCGCCGCGCTGAGCGATGCCACGAACGAGCGGATCGTCGCCTCCTCGACCTGTCCCGGCTCCGTGATGTCACGCTTGGCCAGGAACTCGAGGTACCGGCGAAGATCCCGCCGGTAGGCCATCAGGGTGTGCTCGGACAGCCCCCGCTCCACGGTGAGGTGGTCCAGGTACCGCTCGGCCTCAACCGTGATCGGCTCCCCCACCGCAACGCTCCCCACGTCAGCCCGTTCCGCCCTGAACGTCAGGCAACGGGACGAAGTCCAGGCCGTGCGCCTGGGCGACCGGTTCGTTCGTGATGGCCCCGGCGTAGACGTTCACGCCGAGCGCGAGCGCAGGATCGCCCGCGATCGCCGCATCCAGTCCGAGGTCGGCGATCGACAGCACGTACGGAAGCGTGACGTTCGTCAGCGCGTAGGTCGAGGTCCGCGGCACGGCCCCGGGCATGTTCCCGACGCAGTAGTGCACGACGCCGTCCACGATGTAGGTGGGATCCGAGTGCGTGGTGACGTGCGAGGTTTCGAAGCACCCACCCTGATCGATCGAGATGTCGACGAGGACCGCGCCCGTCTGCATCCGCGAGACCAACGCGGCATCGACCAGGTGCGGAGCCTTCGCGCCGGGAACGAGCACGGCGCCGACCACCAGGTCGGCGGACAGCACCAGACGCTCGATCGCGAGGCCCGAGCTCATGACCGTCTGGATCCGGCCGTGCCACACGCGATCGATGTCACGCAGGCGTTCGACGTTGCGGTCCACCACGGTGACCTCGGCCTCCATGCCCGCGGCGATCTGGGCTGCGTTGGCTCCTGCCATCCCAGCTCCCAGGATCACGACGCGGGCGGGCGCCACGCCGGAGGCGCCACCCATCAGGACGCCCCGGCCGCCGTGCGGACGCTCCAGCGCGGCGGCGCCCTCCTGCGGCGCCATCCGGCCGGCGATCTCCGACATCGGGGCGAGCAGCGGCAACCGGCCGTCGGGCGTCTGCACGGTCTCGTAGGCCACGCTCTGTACGCGGCGTTCCGCGAGGAAACGCGTGAGCCCTTCGTCGGCCGCGAGGTGGAGGTAGGTGAACAACACCTGGCCCTCCCGGAACCGTGAGAACTCCTGGGGCTGCGGCTCCTTGACCTTCACGATCATGTCGGCCGCCGCGAAGACCTCGTCGGCGTCGGCGGCGATCGATGCGCCGGCGGCGACGAAGTCCTCGTCGCCGATCGCGGATCCGACGCCCGCGGCGGTCTCCACGACGACGTCGTGCCCATCGGCGACCAATTCACGCACGCCCTCGGGCGTCGCCGCCACCCTGAACTCGCTGTCCTTGACTTCCTTCGGGATCCCGACCTTCACGCCCTGGCCCTTCTCTCGAGCGCTACGCCTGCGCAAGCGTAGTCAACCGCGTGCGTCCGCGGGTGACGGAAGTAGGGGACGGCCGGCAGCCATCAGCAGGGCGAGCGCCGTCATCGCGTCACGGACCTTGCCGCCGCGAGCCGCGGCCACCATGCGATCGAACGGCTCGGTCGTGAGCTCGATGCCGGCTTCGACCGCACCCACGGGTTCGGGCTCGACGCGGGCCCAGAACAGGTGCACGTACTGATCGGTCGAGCCCGCCGAAGAGTAGTAGCCCCCGAGGAACTCGATCGTGGTGTGCCGGTAGCCCGTTTCCTCTTCCAGCTCCCGCCCCGCCGCCGTGAGCGCATCCTCACCGTCGACATCGAGGATCCCGGCGGGGATCTCCGTGAGCACCTGCCGCACGGCCGGCCGGAACTGCTTCACCAACAGCACCCGGTCATCGGGCAGCAGGGGGAGCACGGCGGCGGCGTCATGGAGCCGGACGATCTCCCACGGCTGGAGGTCTGGCCATTCCTCGACGTCGACCCGAACGAACGAGCCCTCGTAGTCGATGCGGCTCGACCGGGGCTCCGGCACGGCTCAGCCGGTGGTCGACAGCTGGCGCTCCGCTTGCTGGCGGCGATAGACCTGGGCGGCGCCCACGAAATCGCGGAACAGCGGATGCGGCCGGGTGGGACGCGATCGCAACTCGGGGTGGAACTGGCCCGCGATGAAGAACGGGTGGTCGCGCAGCTCGATGATCTCGGC
>DATLPI010000031.1:0-11758 GCA_035535815.1 Actinomycetota bacterium
TGCGGGACCCGAACGTGCAGGCGATCCTCGTGAACATCTTCGCGGGCATCAACCGGTGCGATTGGATCGCGCAGGGCGTGGTGCAGGCGACCCGCGACCAGGCGATCGACGTCCCGGTGATCGTCCGATTGGCGGGCACGAACGTGGACGAGGGCCGGAGGATCCTGGACGAGAGCGGCTTGGCGCTGATCCAGGCCGACGACCTGGACGATGCCGCCGCCAAGGCCGTGCACGCGGTGAGCGACGAAGGGGTGCCGGCATGAGCGTGTTCGTGGACCGGGACTCGAAGGTCATCATCCAGGGCTTCACCGGACAGCACGCCACGTTCCACGCCGAAGAGGCGATGTCGTTCGGGACGAAGGTCGTGGGCGGCGTCACCCCGGGCAAGGGGGGCACCACGCACCTGGGGCTGCCGGTGTTCAACAGCGTGGCCGAGGCGGTCGAGGAGACCGGCGCCGACGTGTCGGGCATCTTCGTGCCGCCGGCGCTCGCAACGGACTCCCTGTTGGAGGCGGCCGAAGCCGGCGTGGGCGTGGCGGTGATCATCGCCGACGGGGTGCCCGTCCAGGACATGGTCCGCACCAAGCGCTACCTCGCCGGCCGTTCGACCCGCATCATCGGGCCCAACTCGCCCGGCATCATCACGCCCGGCGAATGCAAGGTGGGCATCATGCCGAGCCACATCTACCTGCAGGGCCGTGTGGGCGTGGTCTCGCGCAGCGGCACGCTCAACTACGAGGCCGTCTCTCAGATGACCGCCCGCGGCCTGGGGCAATCGACGTGCGTCGGCATCGGCGGGGACCCCGTGAACGGCACCGACTTCAAGGCGGTGCTGCAGGCCTTCGAGAACGACGACGAGACCGACGTGGTCGTGATGATCGGCGAGATCGGCGGCCAGCAGGAGGTCGAGGCGGCGGCGTGGGCGGCGCAGTACATGTCGAAGCCGCTGGTGGCCTTCATCGCCGGGGTCTCGGCGCCGCGCGGCCGGCGCATGGGACACGCGGGCGCGGTGATCGCCGGCGAGTCCGATACCGCCGACGCCAAGCTGGATGCGATCGAGGGCCACGGCCACCGCGTGGTGCGCAACCCCGCCGACATCGGCGAGACCGTGTTCCGGGCCGTCAAGGAGGCCGGCGACCGCGTGGGCGCCGCGTCGTAACGACTCAGAACTCGAGCAGCGCCGCAGCCTGGTCCAGGGTCTCCACGGTGGGGCCGAGATCGAACACGGACGCGAGTCTTCGTGCGAGTGGGCGCATCATCGCTGGCGGCATCGGATCCCATGCGAACGGCGGCCCGGCAACCTCGCCGTCGCCGCCCGGCCAGGGTTCGCGCAACAGCGCCTTGGCGATCGGCTTCTGGGCGTGGTTCATCAGCGGGACCATGACGCTCGCGATCAACGGACTGGCGTCGCCGATCTGCCACACCCGTTCCATCACCCGGAGCTGCAGGGAGTAGCAGGCGTCGAACAGGCGTGAGAGGTCGCGCAGGTCGCCCTCCGGGAGGTCGTCGGTGGCTGGATCGGTGTGCATCGGATGCACGTCACCGAGCGGTGTCCGCCCTTCGGCGATGTCGAGGAACCGCCAATAGTGCGCGGGCTCGGACGCACCCTCGAAGCCGAAGGGCTCGAGCCGCGTGTGCGTGCCCTCGGCGTCGTCGCGTGAGGGCACCAGAGCCGTGGCGTGGGTGCCCTCGCCCTGCTCGACGACCTCCTCGATCGCCAAGCGAGCGGTCTCCAGGTCGTGGACCGGGAAGAGGGCACCACCGCCGTGGCCCGCATAGCCCTGCGTCACCTGCCGGGCTCGGTCGCCCACGAACGCCGTCTCGCCGAGCCGTTCGAACGCCTCGGAGATCGCCTCGTAGAACTGCGCCAGCGTCTCGAACCGGTCGGACTCAGGTTGCGCACCGGGTTCCTCGGGCCGCTCGATGCGCAGGAACACGTCGCGGATCAACTCGAGCGAGGCCGGCGCCAGATGCAGCACCAACGGTTCCTTCGGGTCGTGGTGACGCATCGGCCCCGGATAGCCGGGCACCGCATCGCCGGTGAACCGCGGCGTGCCGCCGATGGCGGTGAGCATGTTCGCCGCCAGCGCGAGGTGCAGCATCTCCTCGCGAACCACGTACTTGATCGAGGTGGCCGCGGCCGAATCGGGATCGGCGATCGTCCACATGGCGACCTCGTAGGGCGGGATCGTGGCGTGTTCGACCTCGACCGCCCACTGGAGGTGGCGTCGGAGATCGACGACGTCCCGGATCGGCTCCACCATCACGCGACCCGATGCTAGCGGAGCGCGCAACGGCGGGCCCAGCCGAAGCATCGAACGGTCGACGCTCACGGAAAGGCGTAGACCATGGCCGCACGACTCACCGCGATACCACCGCTGGCCCGCCCGACGCTGCGCGACCGGTTCGAACGCGACGGATCCATCCGGATCCCGGGCGCGCTCACGGATGCGGAGGTGGCGCGCTACCGGCGGGCCGTGGATCGGGTGGCGGCCGCCCACGCGTCCGAGGGCATGCTGCATCGGTTGGCGTTCCTCGGCGACGATCCGACATTCGTCAACCTACTTGACCATCGTGCGACGCTGCCGTTGGTGCGGCAGGTCCTTGGCGACAACATCCACTGCTACCACTGCCACCTGGACGTCCACCCCGGCGCCGAGACGCCTCGGAACGTGTGGCTGTGGCATCAGGACGGCGGCGTGGTGAACCGCGACCTGGAGACCTCCCCCCGGCCCCGGCTGTCGGTCAAGGTGGCGTTCTTCCTGTCCGATGTGTCGATCCCTGGTCGCGGGAACCTGGTGGTGCTGCCCGGCTCACAGCGGACCGACCGGATGGAGCCGCCCGCCGATGGATCGAACGACCTGCCGGGCGCCCAGCCGATCCTGGCGGATGCAGGCGACGCCGTGATGTTCGATCGCCGCCTCTGGCACATGCGCAGCCCCAACACGAGCGCGTTCACGCGGAGCGTGCTGTTCCTGGCGTACACCTACCGGTGGATCCGGCCGCGTGACGACATGCCGATGCCCTCCGATGTGGTGGCGGCGGCATCGCCGGCTCAGCGACAGCTGCTGGGGATCGCCGACGCCGCCATCGACCACTGGTCCCTGGGCGAGCCGCCCGCGCTCGCCGCTCGGGCTCACGCGACCCCTTCGTCGGGACCGGCGCGGTAGCGGACGCCGCTGGGCCGGTGCCATGTGACGTCGCCGTCGTCGGTGCGCGCGATGGACCACCCGTGCTCGTGGACCAGCTTGTGGTGGAACGAGCAAACGAGGATGAGGTTGTCGAGATCGGTGGTCCCGCCGCGCGACCACCACTCGATGTGGTGGGCCTGGGTGAACCGCCGGGCGTCGCACCCGGGGAACCGGCAGGCGTCGTCGCGATGCCGGAGCTGGCGCATCATCCACGCCGACGGTTCGCGGGCGAGGCGCCCGACCCCCGCCACCGTGCCGTCGGGTCGTTCCAGCACCATCTGGACGCGCGCGTTGCACAACAGCCGCTGCGCCGTGGAGCCTCCGATCACCGGTCCGTCCTCGATCAAGGCGTTGGCGTCGGCGCCCTCGAGCACGTCGATGTCGGCGTGGACCACGATCGTGGCCCGGTCCTGATCCTCATCACCGGCGAGTCGAGCGGAGCAGAGGGCGACGAGCGCGTCGGCCCGGCGGCTGCCCGCGAACCGGTCGGACTCCTCACCCGGCATGACGGGGATCTGGTCGCCGAGCCGGTCGAGCGCCCGCGCCACCACGGCCCCTTGCGCCGACGGGAGCTCGCCGTCGATCAGGAACCGCTGGCCCTCGTCGGCGAGCTTCCACTGCAGCCAGCGTGTGCGTTCGGCTTCGGCGGCCCGCTCGTCGCGATGGGCCACCTGCAGGTCGCCCGCTCGGCGGATCGCGCCCGAGGAGACCCCCTGGGCCCAGCGCACGAGCGCATCCTCATCGTCGAAGGAGGCGAACCTGGTGAGCTCGACGACCTTGTCGATGCCGAGATCGCCGCGCGCCAGCGCGTGGGCGGTGGCGGGCAGCGTGGGGAGCGCCCGACCGGCGCCGAGCAGCCGGTCGGCCTTCCAGCGGGAGACATCCAGGGCCATCGACGTCCACTGGGCCATGTCGTGGGCGCCGTCCTCGACCCAGGCCTGCCTGGTCTCGAGCTGGGCGAGGACCTCCAGCAGGTCGCGCTGTCGTTCGGCGATCTCGCGATGCAGGGTCTGCACGCGGACGATGAGGTCCTGCGTGTCGGTGAGCAGTGGATCCACATGCATCCGTTCCGGGGGAGGACGGGTGGTGGTCGACGCTTCATCATACTCGAACATACGTTCGGATGTCAAGACCCACGGCGCCGGGCAGGTAACGTGGCTCTCCATGGCGACACCGGCGATCTCGATCGAGGTGCAGGGGCGGGAGATCCGCGTCACGAACCCCGACAAGGTGTACTTCCCCGACGCCGAGGGCGGCCCGATCACGAAGCTCGAGGTGGTGGAGTACTGGGCCGCGGTGGCCGAAGCCGCACTCCACGGCTGTCGCGATCGCCCGGAGATCCTGCACCGCTTCCCCGCGGGAGTCGCCGACGACGGGGAGGGCTCCTTCTATCAGAAGCGGATCCCCAACGGGGCGCCGGAGTGGGTCCTGACCGCAACCGTGATGTTCCCGAGCGGACGCACCGCGGCGATGCCGGTGATGGCCGATGAAGCTGCGCTGGTGTGGGCCTCGACCTTGGGTTGCCTGGAATGCAATCCGTGGCCGGTGCGTGCCGACGACGTCGCTCACCCCGATGAGTTGCGGGTGGACCTCGACCCCACGCCCGGTGTGCCGTGGGACGACGTGCGCAGGGTGGCGCTGACGTCGCGGGACGTCCTGGCCGAACACGGACTCACCGGGTTCCCCAAGACCAGCGGCAAGCGGGGTCTCCACATCAACGCCCGGGTCGAGCGAGGGAACGGCTTCACGGCGACGCGGCGGGCAGCGCTGGCGTTCGCGAGAGAGGTGGAGCGGCGGATGCCGGGCATCGCCACCACCGCCTGGTGGAAGGAGGAACGCGAGGGCGTGTTCCTGGACTACAACCAGAACGCACGCGACCGCACGGTCGCCAGCGCCTATTCGATCCGACCGATGCCCGACGCTCGCGTCTCCACGCCGCTGGATTGGAACGAGGTGGCCGACGTCGACCCGTCGCGCTTCACGGTGCGCACCGTGCCCGATCGGCTGCGTCAGATCGGCGATCCGGGCGCCGGCATCGACGCACACGTGGGCAGCCTCGATGCGCTGCTGGCGCTCGCCGAGCAGGATGCGGCCGGCGGCCTGGGTGATGCACCGTGGCCTCCGCATTTCCCGAAAGGCGACGACGAACCGGTTCGGGTCAACCCCTCTCGCGCGAAGAAGATCGCCGAATGGGAGGAGATGAAGCGCCAGGGCCTGGCCGGCGACCGGGGCCAAGGAAGCCAGGGGCGTGGCCAGGGACGTGCGAAGAAGGAACCTGGTTCGGCCTAGTCGTCGGTCGGTTCAGGCCAGGCGGGCGGCTCGGCCCCCGGGATCTGGTCGAAGGTGCAGCTCTTGGGCTCGCGGTCGTCGCGCCAACGGACGAAGCTCGCAGCATGACGGAACCGCCCGTACTGCACCCGGTCGATCGTGACCTCGCACACGAGGACCGGCTGCAGGGTGATCCACGCGGTGTCCTTGCCGGCGCTCCACCGGCTCTGCCCGCCCGGCGCGCGACCACCCTCGAAGCTGTCCCCGCCCTCGAGCGGTCGCAACTGCTCGAGGATGTCCCGTCGCTCCTTCGCCTTGAACGAGGACGTATGTCCGACGTAGTGCAGCGTCCCGTCGCCGTCGTACAGGCCGAGCAGGAGCGCGCCGATGCCGTCCCCGGTCTTCGACAGTCGGTAACCACCCACCACGCAGTCGAGCGTGGAGCGATGCTTCACCTTGATCCATCCGCGTTCGCCCGACAGGTACGGCTGCTCGGCTCGTTTGGCGATGATGCCGTCCTGGCCGATGCCCGCGTCGTCGGCGAACCACGCGCGCGCCACCTCGGGATCGTCGGTCCAGGGACCTGCCAGCACCGTGGGGCCGGTGGGTACGTCGTCCAGGGAACCGGGCGCGCCTTCCCATCCCATCGCCGAGGCCAAGGTCGCCAGTCGCGCACGCCGCTCGGCGAGCGGGACCTCGGCGAGCTCGTCGTCCCCCAGCCGCAGCAGATCGAAGACGATCAGGGTGGCGGGGATCTCGCCGGCGAGCTTGCGAACCCGCGACTCGGCAGGGTGCAGTCGCAGCTGCAGTTCGTCGAAGTCCATCCGACCCGGCGCCACCCGCACGATCTCGGCGTCGGCCACGAACGGTCCGTGGTTCGGACCGTTCTCCAGCAGCTCGAGCAGCTCGGGGAAGTACCGCCCCAGGGGTCTGCCGTCGCGGCTCACGGGGCGCGCGGTGCCGTCGGCGTCGATCGCCACGATCGTCCGGAACCCGTCCCACTTCGGCTCATAGGTCCAGCCCTCGCCGAGGGGCATGTCCGGTTGGACCTTGGCGAGCATCGGCGCCGGAAGATCATCGGCGATCGTGCGCTTCGGCATGAGCCGAACCCTATCGCGCAGCGGACCACAGCCCTCATGCGAGCGCCGCCCTGAGCCCAGGGTTGCTCCCACGCGCACCACACCGGTCTCCTTCGCGCCATATGGCGCCCATGTCACCATCCGGTGAGGAATGGCGATCAGATGGCCTGTGGGGGATGCGCGCGACGGCGGAACGTGTAACGGTAGGACGGCTCCACCCCCGTGAACGAAGGAGCTCCCCCGTGTCGGTACGTCATGCAGAGCAGACCGTGATCATCGACGAAGGAACCGACGACGCCTTCGCGCTCGCCCAGCGGGTCCTCGATGAGATCGGCACGGTCTCGCACGTCGACCTGGAAGGCCGCTTCCTCCAAGGGACCACGCGATCGGGGTTCCAGCGGGTCCGGGTGGGGATCACCGCCCGGCCGACGAGCCGCGGCACCGCGCTGGTGGTGGAGGCGTCCTCGCACGGCACCCGCAGTCAGGCCCGCAAGGGCGTCAGCCGGGTGGTCGGCGCGCTCGGCGTCGTCTGAGTCCGCTAGTCCTTCGCCGGCTTGGCGCGACGCCCGGCCTTCACGCGTCCCTGCTGGTCCAGCAGCACCTTGCGCAGCCGCACGTGGTTCGGGGTGACCTCGACGCATTCGTCCTCGCGGATGAACTCCAGCGCCTGCTCCAATGACAGCTGCAGCTTCGGGATCAGGCGGACGAGCTCTTCGGCGTTGGCCTTGCGCATGTTCGTGAGGTGCTTCTCCTTCGTGGGGTTCACGTCCATGTCGTCGGCCCGGGCGTTCTCGCCGATGATCATGCCTTCGTAGACGTCCTCGCCCGGCCCCACGAACATCGCGCCGCGCTCCTGCAGGTTCAGCAGGGCGAACTGCGTGGTGACTCCCGTTCGGTCGGCGATCAGCGAACCACTGGGACGCGTGCGGAGCTCGCCGTGCCAGGGCTCGTAGCCCTCGAACACGTGGTGGAGCTGGCCGGTCCCACGGGTCTCGGTCATGAACTCGGTCCGGAACCCGATCAGCCCGCGGGCGGGCACCAGGTACTCCATGCGGATCCATCCGGTGCCGTGGTTCACCATCTGTTCCATGCGTCCCTTGCGCAGGGCGAGCAGCTGGCTCACCACCCCCAGATAGTCCTCGGGCGCGTCGATCGCGACGCGCTCCATCGGCTCCTGGAGCTGGCCGTTCACCGTGCGCGTCACGACCTGGGGCTTGCCCACCGTGAGTTCGAAGCCTTCGCGCCGCATCATCTCCACCAGGACCGCCAACTGGAGTTCGCCGCGGCCCTGCACCTCCCACATCTCGGGTCGTTCGGTCTCGAGCACGCGGATCGAGACGTTGCCGACCAGTTCCTGGTCGAGGCGCCCCTTCAGGAGGCGGGCCGTCATCTTGTCGCCGTCCGTACCCGACAGCGGCGAGGTGTTGATGCCGATCGTCATCGACAGGCTGGGCTCATCGACGCTGGTGACCGGCAACGGCCGAGGATCGGCGGGATCGGCGAGCGTCTCACCGATCGTGATCTCCGCGATGCCCGCGACGGCGATGATCTCGCCGGGACCGGCTTCATCCGCGTCGACCCGGTCGAGGGCATCGGTGACGTAGAGCTCACCGATCTTGGCCTGCTCGATCGTGCCGTCGGCGCGGCACCACGCCACCGCCTGGCCGCGCTTGATCGATCCGTTGCGGACGCGGCACATGGCCAGGCGACCGACGTAGGGCGAGGCGTCGAGGTTCGTGACGAGCGCCTGGAGCGGGTGGCCCTCCTCGTACTCCGGCGCGGGGATGTGGGTGAGCAGGGTCTCGAACAGTGGCTTGAGGTCGGCCGCGAGCGTCTCCGGGTCCTCCCCCGCCTGGCCCGAGCGCGCGTTCGCGTACAGGATCGGGAAGTCGATCTGGTGCTCGTCGGCGTCCAGATCCAGGAACAGCTCCTCCACCTCATGCACCACTTCACCCACGCGGGCGTCC
The DNA here is from genome assembly GCA_035535815.1 of Actinomycetota bacterium. Taxonomy (GTDB): domain Bacteria; phylum Actinomycetota; class UBA4738; order UBA4738; family HRBIN12; genus JAOUEA01. Next base: position 8,506 of record DATLPI010000031.1, read on the forward strand.
GGGCGGTCGACCTTGTTCACCACCAGGATCACCGGCAGGCGCGACTCCAACGCCTTCCGGAGCACGAACCGGGTCTGGGGCAGGGGACCTTCGCTCGCATCGACCAACAACAGCACGCCGTCCACCATCGTGAGCGCGCGCTCCACCTCACCGCCGAAGTCGGCGTGTCCGGGCGTGTCGACGATGTTGATCTTGATGTCGCCGTAGCGCACCGCCGTGTTCTTGGCCAAGATCGTGATGCCCTTCTCGCGTTCCAGGTCCATGGAGTCCATGACGCGTTCGTTCACGTCCTGGTTCTCGCGGAAGGCGCCGGACTGCCAGAGCATGGCGTCGACGAGCGTGGTCTTGCCGTGGTCGACGTGGGCCACGATGGCCACGTTTCGGATGTCGTTGCGGGTGGGCATGGCGTTCGTCACTCCGGGATCGAGGGAGGGAAGGGATCGGGCGCGCGGATCGCGCGGCCTGCTTCGAGTCTACCCGCGGGTCTGACCCCGGGACATCGCGCAACCCTCCACCCGCGCACGCCGGCGGTGTCAGGGGTGTAGAAACAGCCCACAACGACCTGCCCGGGAAACCCTTCCAGAAGAAAGGTTCGACCATGGTGCATCCGAAAGACCGCCCCCGACCCATCGACCGGCGAGCGTTCCTGCAGCGGGCGGCCGCCGCCGGCATCGCGTTGCCGAGCATGGCCGCGATCCTGGCCGCGTGCGGAGACTCCGGCTCGAGCGGAGGGGACGCCAGCGCCTCGGCGGCGCTCCAGCTGGCGCGGCCCGACAACCCCGTCACCCTGCCGATCAGCGCCGACAACCCGGCGATCGCCGATGGACTCGATCCGGAGTCGGGGCCACTGAAGATCTTCGGCTACAACGACTACATCTGGAAGAAGGTCCTCAACGGGTTCGGCGAACAGTACGGCGTCGACGTGGAGTACACGGTGTTCGACACGCCCGACGAGATGGTGTCGAAGATGCAGTCCAACGGCGCCGACTTCGATGTGGTCGTGACCGTGACCCTCGAGAACATCGGCAAGCTCGCACAGGGCAACCTGATCCAGCCGCTCAACAAGACCTACCTCACCACCGCCACCGACCAGCTGTCGCCGGGGATCCCGGACTTCTACGACGTGGGCCGCCAGTACTCGATGCCGTACGTGATCTACACCACGGGTATCGCGTGGCGCAACGACGAGGTCAGCGAGGACATCGCGGCCATGGACAACCCGTGGGACGTGTTCTGGGACCCGAAGTACAAGGGCGAGGCCCACCTGTTGAACGGCTCGCGCGACACCTTGGCGGTGGGGCTGTTGCGCAAGGGCTACGACCCGAACGAGAGCGACCAAACCATCCTGGACCAGGTGAAGCAGGACCTGCTGGCCGGCGCCGACGAGATGGGCTGGAAGTACGACCACGTGGACTACACCGAGCTCAGCACGAACCTGTGGCAGGTGCACAACACGTGGTCGGGGCAGATGGCCTATTACCAGTACTACCTGCCCAAGGGCCTGGACATCACGGCGCTCAGCTATGCGTGGCCACCGCAGGGCCAAGGAGGACAGAAGGGCCTGATCTCCCACGACCTGTTCGCGATCCCCAAGGGTGCCGCGAGTCCGGTGCTGGCCCACACGCTGGTCGACTACCTGTACGACCCGAAGAACGCGATCGCGAACTACTCCTACGAGGGCTTCCAACCCACGGTGAAGTCGTTCAACGAAGACGTCGCGGTCTCGGACGGCTACCTGCCCGAGAGCCTCACGTACACGATCGTCACCGAGGACATGGTGCCGATGGGCGTGTCGGAGTTGGAGCTGGAACCCGCGATCAACCAGCTCTACCAGCAGATCTACCAAGAAGTGACGGGTGGCGCGTAAGGACGACCGGCCCGGGGGGGTCTGGTACCCCCGCTGGTTCTGGCCGTCGTTCGCGGCACCGGCCACGATCTGGCTCCTGCTGTTCTTCGTCCTGCCGTTCTACGTGGTGCTCTCGGTGGCGTTCGGGCGCCTCGACCCGATCTTCCTGACGGCCGAACCGGTCTACAACCCGGTCCGGTGGGACACCACGCCGTTCCGCGGGGTGGTGACCAGGCTGTTCACCGCCGGCTCCATCGAGCAGGAGACCTTGGTCCGAACGCTGGTCTACGTGGGCATCGCGACGGCGGCATGCCTGTTGATCGGCTATCCCGTGGCCTACTTCGTGGCCCGGCACGCCAAGCGCACGAAGACCTGGCTGCTGGTGGCGTTCATCGCGCCGTTCTGGATCAGCTACATGATGCGGATGTTCGCCTGGGTGAACCTGCTCCAGGAGGACGGCTACGTGAACCGGTTCCTGGAGGCGATCGGAGTGATCGACCATCCCGAGCAGTGGCTGAGCGGGAGGGCCTCCACCGTGGTGTTCGGGCTGATCTACGGCTACATCCCGTTCATGATCCTGCCGTTGTTCGGCACGCTCGATCGCATGGACCGTTCCATGATCGAAGCGGCGCGCGACCTGGGCGCCGGCCAGGTCAAGACGTTCTTCCGCGTCACGTTGCCGCTGTCGAAACAGGGCATCCTGGCCGGCTGCATCATCGTGGCGCTGCCGATGTTCGGGGACTACTTCACGCAGACCTTGCTCTCGAGCACGCGCAACACGGCGATGTTCGGCAACCTCATCGTCAGTTCGATCCAGAGTTCGCTGGTGAACACCGGAGCCGCGCTGGTGGTGGTCATGGTCGTCCTGTTGATCCTGCCGATGCTCTACTACCTGCGCAGCACGAACGTCGCGAGGGAGCTGGCGGAACGATGAGCGGCCCGCTCTCGATGCAGGCGCCTCCGGCGAGCCGTCGGCTGACGTCGTGGATCGCCAACCCGTGGGCCCAGGCGCGGTTCCTGTGGGTGGCGGTGTTCGGCTACCTCGCGTGGTCGCTCGTCCCCGTCTTCATCGCCGTGGCCTATTCGTTCAACGCGGGGAAGGCACAGACCACCTGGCAGGGGTTCTCGGCGACGCGCTGGTTCATCACCGACGTCAACTCCGTGTGGCAGGACGAGACCTTGCGCTCGGCGCTGTTCCAGAGCCTGAAGCTGTCGTCGCTGACGGTGCTGATCGCGGTGCCGTTCGGCATCGGGTTCGCGCTGGCGCTGGACCGGTGGCGCGCGCGCAGCGCCTCCACGGCGAACTTCCTGATGCTGTTCTCGTTCATCACTCCCGAGATCGCGATCGGCGTCGGGCTGTTCCTGATGTTCACGCAGCTGGCCTCGGGGATCGGCCTGGGCTTCAAG
>DATLPI010000032.1:0-4761 GCA_035535815.1 Actinomycetota bacterium
CAGGTAGATGCCCACGGTGTGGCGCGGACGTACCCCCAGGGTGGCGAGCGCGTTCGTCAGCCGATCGGTGAGAGCGCGCAGCTCCGCGTACGTCGCCTGCCGGACCTCACCGTCCTCCCCTTCCCACACGACGGCGACCGCGTCGGGGGTGCGTTCGGCCCACAGGTCGACGCACTGGTGCGCGAGGTTGATGGTCCCCTGGGTGAACCAGGTCGCCCACTCGGGCCCCCGCGAGCGATCGACGACGTCGACGTAGGGATCGATGAACTCGATGCCGAGGTCCTGCACCACGGCGTCCCAGAACCAGGCGATGTCGGCGACCGAGCGGGCGCGGAGCTCGGCGAACGTCTCGATGCCGTTCGCGCGCATCAGCCGCGTCACGTTGGCGTTCTCGATGTCGTCCCGGGTGGGGGTCCATACGACGTCCACGGCTTCACGGTATAACCGTGTCCGTGGAACCGCGGGTAGGCATCGCAGGCGTCGGCTGGTCGGGGTTCACCCCGACGACGGCGAACGTCTCCTACAAGGAACTGATGTTCGAAGCGGCCCGGGCCGCCTACCTCGAGGCCGGGGTGAACCCGCGCACTGACGTCGACTCGTTCGTGTGTGCCTCCGAGGACTTCGAGGAAGGCACCAGCATCTTCGACGAGTACCTCCCCGACCAACTCGGCGCCGTGCAGCGGCCGGTCCACACGGTGGCCTCCGACGGATTGTTCGCCCTGGCCACCGGCGTGATGCTGATCCGCAGTGAGATCGCCTCGGTGGTCGCGGTCGAGGCCCACTCGAAGGCCTCGAACGTCGTCTCGCACGGCAGGGTGGCCCGGTTCGCGTTGGATCCGGTGCTGAACCGTCCACTCGGCGTTCCCGCGCTCGCCGTCGCAGGCTTGGAGATGCGGCGCTACCTCCATTCGTCGGGACGGACGGCCGCCGACTGCGACCAGGTGGCGAACCGCAACCGGGCTCACGCTGCCTCGAACCCTCGCGCCTCCCATGCCGAGGCGCCGGCGGGCGCCGGCGATCCGTTATGGGAGCCCCTCACCGTGGGTCAGACCGCCGACAGCGTCGACGGCTGCGTCGTGATCGTGCTGGCCGCCGAGGACCGGGTCGGCAGCGATCCCGTGTTCGTGCGAGGCGTCGGCTGGAACCAGGACGCGCCGTCGCTGGAGAGCCGCGACTGGGACCGCGCGGCCGCCACCGCGCGCGCCGCCGAGCAGGCCTACGCACGGGCGGGCGTGACCGCCTCGGACATCGACGCCGCCGAGGTGGACGACACCTATGCCTACAAGCAGCTCCAGCACCTCGACGCGCTCGGCCTCGCAGACCTCGATCCCGCCCGCGTCAACCGGTCGGGCGGCGCGCTGGGCGAGGGGTATCTGCACGAAGGCAACGGCCTCGCGCGCGCCCTCGCCTGCATCGAGCAGCTGCGCACGGGCGAGGCCACCACCGCGGTGGCCCAGTCCTGGCGTGGGGTACCCAGCAGCAGCGCCGCCGTCGCGGTCCTGACCCGAGGGGGCGCCTGAGCATGGCGCGCAGGGTCGCGGTGATCGGGGCGGGCATGACGAAGTTCGTTCGGCGCGCCCAGGAGACCGGCAAGGAACTGAGCTGGATCGCGGGCCGCGCGGCCCTGGACAACGCGGGGATCTCCCTGGCCGACGTGGACGCCGTGTGCGCGGGCACCGCGCCCGACGCGTTCGACGGGGTCCATCGCAAGGGCGACTACCTGGCGGACGGCTCGGGCGCGTGGGGCAAGCCGTACATCCGCACCTTCGTCGGCGGGGGCACCGGGGTGTTCGTGCCGATCCAGGCCTGGTACACGATCGCCTCGGGCATGGCCGACGTCGTGCTCGTGCTGGCCGAAGAGAAGATGTCGAGCTGCCAGCCGCACCCCCAGGGCGCGTTCCTCACGATCTTCGACAACGTGATCGAGCGACCGCTGGGTCCGAACCTGCTGTGGATCTTCGCGTTGGAGATGCAGCGCTACATGCAGGCCTACGGCTTGGACAAGCGCGACATCGCGGCCGTCGCCGTGAAGAACAAGCGCAACGCCGCCGACCACCCCAGCGCGCTCCTGGGCCAGGCCGACATCACCGTCGAGGACGTGCTGGCCTCCGAGGTGCTCGCGCATCCTGTGCAGCGGCTGGACGTCTCCCCCATCAGCGACGGCGCGGTCGCGTTGGTGATGGCGAGCGAGGAGGCCGCCGCCAAGCTCACCGACTCCCCCGTGTGGGTCCATGGCGTGGGTTGGAACCTCGACTCCACCTACTGGACCAATCGCGATCTCGCCTACCCCGAGTACGTGGAGAACGCCGCCCGCATGGCCTACGACATGGCCGGCGTCACCGAACCGCGCAAGCAGATCCACGTCGCCGAGCCCTACGACCCGTTCGACTACAAGGAACTGCACCACCTTGAAGGGCTGCAGCTCTTCGACAAGGGCAAGGCCCCCGAGGCGGCGGCCGCCGGGGTCACGGCGCGCGACGGCGACCTGCCGGTATGTCCGAGCGGCGGGCTGCTGGGCGTCGGCAACCCGATCGCCGCGGCCGGCTTGATGAAGATCGCCGAGCTCTTCTGGCAGCTGCGCGGCGAGGCGGGAGCGCGTCAGGTCCCCGGCACCCCCGAGCGCGGGGTGGCGCAGGCGTGGGGCGACCTGATGCAGGTGGGCACGGTCGTCGTGATGGGCACCGACGGCGGGCCGTCGACGACCGCCACGCGCGAGGGCACTCCGCCGATCGGCCCTCGTGCCACACCGCTCACCGACGAGCGGTTCCGCAGCGCCGCCGGCGCCGTCGAGGAACCGCTCGATCTGACCTACGAGTGGGACACGGGCGAGGCCATGGGCGCCTTCCTCGAAGGCATGCGGGACGGGCGCGTCGTGGCCACCACGTGCGCGCAGTGTGAACGCACCCTGGTCCCGCCGCGGGTGTTCTGCGAACGCTGCTTCCGGCCCACCGACGGGTGGACCGAGGTCGAGGCGGTGGGCACGGTGGAGACGTTCTCGATCTGCCACGTCCGATGGGACATGGTGGCGCTGGATCCGCCGGAGATCCCCGCAGTGATCCGGCTGGACGGCGCCAGCTCCGGTGGATTCCTGCACAAGCTCGACGAGGTCGCGCCCGACGACGTCAGCATCGGCATGGCGGTCGAGGCCGTGTGGAAGCCGGTCGAGGAACGAACAGGTTCCATCCTGGACATCGCGTACTTCCGTCCTCGCCCCGGAGGTGAGGACCGGTGAGCCGAACGATCCACGGCGACCTGCCGGTGCGGTTCCGTTACACGCCGGGCGTCGCGAACACCTCGTTCTTCGAGGCCTTGCGGGACCGAGGCGTGCTGCTGGGCTCGCGCTGCGAGGCGTGCGCCGTCACGTACGTGCCCGCCCGGAAGTTCTGCGAGCGCTGCTTCGCCGAACTCACCCCCGGCGTCGAGTGCGGCCCCGGCGGCTCGCTCGAATCGTTCACGATCGGGCATGTGGGCATCGACGGTGAGGCCCTGGACGAACCCGTCGTAATCGCCCTTTTGCGGCTCGACCGCGCCGACACCGTCGTGATGCACCGCCTCCTCGACGTCGAGTCGCCGGTGATCGGCATGCGCGTGACGGCGAGGCTGCGCCCGCAAGCGGAACGATCCGCCTCGATCCTGGACATCGAGGGCTTCGAGCGGGAGTAGCGCCGGTCCACCGGGTCAGCCGATGACCCAGAACTCCTTGAACGGCGGTGTGACGTGCCACGTGGTTTCCGTGCCGGCCGGGATCGAGGCGAGCACGCCCGGCCGCAACTCCAGGGTGGGACCGCCGGTGATCTCGACGCGGGCCTCCCCTTCCAGGACGATCAGGGTCTCCCGCGACGGCGGCGTGTAGACCACCGGTTCGGACGGTGTCGCCCCCACGAAACGCGACATCCCGGCGTCGATCCCCACCTCGGTGCAGAGCACGTGGAGATCACCGCCCACCTCGGGATCGAACTCCCACTCGTCGGTGTCGGTGTGCGACAGGAACACGCCCGGGTGGATCTCAGCCATCTCCGTCCTCCTCGTTCCGCGGTCCCGGCACCCTAGCCCAGCGGCCGATCGTGCGCTGCTCACCCACCTTGCGAGGGTGCCGTAGGCTGCCCTCCATGGATTTCGACCTGTCGGCAGAGCAGCAGGAACTCCGCGCGGTCGTGCGCGCGTTCGCCGACGAAGTCGTCGCTCCGGCCGCCGAGGTGCATGACCGCGAAGCCACGTTCCCCCTCGAGGTCGTGCAACAGATGGCCGAACTGGGCTTCTTCGGATTGACCCTCCCCGAGGCGTACGGGGGTTCGGACGCCGGCACGCTCAGCTTCGCCGTGGTGCTCGAAGAACTCGGCCGCGCCGACCAGTCGGTGGCGGTCACGGTGTCGGTGTCGGGCAGCCTGGCGGGCGGCATGATCGCGCGCCTGGGCACCGACCAGCAGAAGGAGCGCTGGCTCCCCGACCTCGCCGCGGGAACCGCCCTCGCCTCGTTCGCGCTGACCGAGCCGGGCGGCGGCTCCGACGCCGCCGCCGCTCGTACCACGGCGAGGCTCGAGGACGGCCGGTGGGTGCTCGACGGTTCGAAGGCGTTCATCACGAACAGCGGCACGCCGATCACGTCGGTGCACGTGGTGGCGGCGGTCACCGATCCCGGACAGGGCCCACGGGGACTCAGTTCGATCCTGGTGCCTGCCGGGACCGAGGGTCTCACCGTGGGTCCGGCCTACCGAAAGATGGGATGGCACGCCGGAGACACCCACGAGCTCGCGTTCGACG
>DATLPI010000033.1:0-9548 GCA_035535815.1 Actinomycetota bacterium
ACGCCGGACGACGTCACCGGTGCCTACCTCTTCCTGGCCGGCGACGACAGTGCCTACGTGAGCGGCGCGGACATCCGCGTGGACGGTGGGTGGCTCGAAGGCTTGACGTACGCCTCGATGGAACGGTTGCTCGGGGACCGCCCCTAGCGTCCGACCTGGCTCGTGGCGGCGACGTTCGGCTCCAGCTGGAACCGCTCGTGCAGGTTCGCCAGGACCTCGATCAGTTCGTCGACCTGTTCGTCGGTGTTGGCGGCGGTCACCTGCACGCGGAAGCCCACCTCGTTCTTGGGCACCAACGGGTAGGCGGCCATCGTGGCGTACTGCCCGTGCTCGAACAGGTACCGACCAACCTCGTCGATGTCTTCGTGCGAGGAGAGCGGGATCTCCACGATCGGGAATCCCGAGGTGTTGGGCGTGTGGATCCCGAGGTCGTGCAGCGCCGACAGCAGGCGGTGGGTCATGCGCCACAGGTCCTCTCGGTAGGCGTCGCCACGCGTGCGGTTGACCTGCAACCCGGCCAGCGTGGTGGCGAGGGAGGCCACCGGCGAGGGCCCGGAGTACAGGTACGGGGGAGCCAGCACCTTGAGCGCGTCCTTCAGTCGGGTGGGCAACGTGATGAACGCCAGCAGCGAGGAGTAGGACTTGGAGAACCCCGCCACCAGCACGGCGTTGTCATAGGGCACGTCGAGGTGGCGGAAGAGGCCGTTGCCCTTGGTCCCGTAGTCGTTGGTCTCGCCCGGGGCACGTTCGCCGATCACGCCGAAGCCGTGGGCATCATCGACGTAGAGCAAGGCGTCGTGCTCCTGCGCGAGGCGCGAGAACTCGGCGAGCTCGGGCGCGTTGCCGGTCATCGAGTTGACGCCGTCCATCGCGATCAGGCGCGGGAGCGCGGGATCGCTGGCGCGCAGCAACTCCTCGAGGTGTTCGAAGTCGTTGTGCCGGAACCGGCGAACGGTGGCGCCGTGGCCGGCCGCGACCATGGCGCCGTCGTAGATCGTCTTGTGTGCGCGGCCGTCCAGGAAGATCGCGCCGTCGCCGACGAGCACCGGGATCACCGACATGTGGATGTGCGTGATCGTCGGCAGCACGAGCGTGTCCTCGGCTCCCACGAGCTCGGTGAGCTGCTCCTCGATCTGGGGGTAGAGGACGGGGTTGCCCAGCAGTCGCGACCACGAAGGGTGCGTGCCCCACTTGGCCAGGTACTCGGGCACCGTCGCGATGATCTCTTCGTCGAGGTCGAAGCCGAGGTAGTTGCACGAGGCCCAGTCGGTCAACCATCGGTCGCCGATCCGGATCTTCCGCCCCACCTGCTCATCGATGACCGCGTCCATCATCGGGTGGGTCGTGGTGAGCCTGGTCAGGTCGGAGGTCGTCGCCACCCACCGGTCCAGCCAGCCGTCGTAGTCACGCCGGCGAGGCTTGCCGTTCGGCGAAGGCTCGGTGGGCCGGTCGGAGACGCGGCGGTCCAGGCCGTCGCTGTGCCGACGCCGAGGGAGGTCGTGTGGGTCGAGTGCCATGGCTCCCTCTGCATCGGCTCACGTACGCACTCCTTTACCCTTCGCGACCAACGTTGCCGACGAAGACTCGGCCGAATGACCTATACGCCGAACGAGGGGTTCCATACGTAGGTCTGCTTCGCTACGGTGCACCATTCGAACGGACCACGCTCGTTGGGGAGGGAGCATCCGGTGAAGCAGCTGCACGGGACGGCCCGTCGTCGGGCCTCGATGATCGCTTGTGCCGCGCTCGTCGGCGCGGCGACGGTGGTCGGGGCATCCGGCCCGGTGGCGGTGAACGCGAAGATGGGCGCCCCGGTTCGGTCTTCCTACAAGCTCGGGCAGGGGCTCAAGCTCACCACGATCCGCTACCCGAACGCGCCCGAACAGGTCCGCATCCTCACGATCACGCAGGGCGCGGGCTCGGTCACCGACATGTTCACCCCCACCAAGGCGTATCCCGGCTACCGCAAGCCGTCGGCGATGGGGGTGCTGGGCGACGCCTCGGCCATGGTCAACGGGGACTTCGCGGCTCCCAACGGCCGTCCGAAGCACCTGTCCTTGATCGATGGGGAACTCTGGACCTCCGGCATCCAGGACGGTGCCGCGATCGCGTTCTCCGGGAACGGCTCCCACGTGTACATGGGCCACCCCACACTGGCGATGGCGGCCAAGACCGCCGGGGCCACGATCAAGATCGATCGCTGGAACGCCGGTGACCCGAAGACATCCCAGGTGGCCGGCTTCTCGCAGCGAGGCGGACGCATCGAACCGCCATCGGGTGCTCCGGCTCCCACCGCGGCCGATCCGCGATACTGCGCCGCCCGGTTGATCCCCACCGGCGGTTTCGAGTGGAGCGGCGCCGGCAAGGCTGGTATCGCCCGGAGCTTCACGGTCGATGCGCAGCCAGAACCGTGCGTCAAGACGCCCATCTCGATCGGTACCGATCCGGGAGCGGTGGTCCTCACCGGCAAGAACGGCGGCGCGGGGGCCGACGCCGTGAAGCTGCTCTCCGCCGGGGACGCGATCCGCCTGACCTGGATCTTCCAAGGATGGCCCGCGGTGGTCGACGCGATCGGCGCGCAGCCCCTCCTGGTCCAGAACGGGCACAACATCGCACCGCCGTACCACCCCGGTGACTCCTACTTCTACAACTACAACCCCCGTACGTCGGTCGGTGCGAGTGACGGGTGCTCGGACGACCGGTCGGCGACGATCTGCAAGACCTACATCCTCACCGTCGACGGGCGACAGTCCGCCTGGTCCAAGGGCATGCGACTGGACGATCTGGCCGACGAGCTGATCCGCGCCGGCGCGACCTGGGCCGCCAACCTCGACGGCGGCGGTGGCACGGTGATGTGGGTGGCCAAGCGCGACCCGGCGTACTGTCAGACCAACGTGACGGCCGGAGGATGCCTGGTCAACCGCCCCTCGGAGAGCGGCGGCGAACGTGTCGCGGTGGTCTCGCTCGGCGTCAAGCTCGCCCCCGATGCAGGAGAACCACGAGCGATCCGAGACTGAAGGCAGCTGTGGTGCGAGCGGACCGGTGGAAGCACGTCCTCGTGTTCGGCTGCCTCGCCGTACTCGCAGCGGGCGCGTTGGCCCCCGGCGGCGACGAACCTCGCAGGGCGACGCGGGACGATCTCCCCAACGGTGGCCATCCCGCCGATGTCGTCCGGACCGAGTGGCGGCCGGGGAGCTCGATCGACGGTGAGCCCGTTGGGCCCTCGCCGAAGGTCACCATCGTTGCGGCGGGCGACCTCTCATGCGATCCGGCGAACGAGATGTTCAACGCCGGGCACGGCACGCGCCGGTGGTGCCGGGCCGAGGACACCGAGGCGTTGATCCAGCGGATCGATCCCGACGTCGTGATCCCCTTGGGCGACACGCAGTACGACGAGGGGCGCCTCGCGGCGTTCCGGGCGTCGTATTCCCTGCACTGGGGCCTGGAACGGTGGCGGTCCCGGCCAGTGGTGGGCAACCACGAATACCTCTCCTCACCCGGTGCCCATGGGTACTTCACGTACTTCGGTCCGGAGGCGGGTCCGCCCGGGAAGGGCTGGTATTCCTACGAGGCCGGGGCGTGGCACGTGGTGGCCCTCAACTCGAACTGCATGCTGGTGCGCTGCGACCGTTCGTCCGGGCAGTACCGGTGGTTGGCCCACGATCTCGCGGCAAGCCCGGCGTCCTGCACCCTCGTGTCGTTCCACCACGCGCGGTTCAGTTCGGGCCCGCACGGCGACGAAGCCGAGCTGCTGTTGCTGCGTCCCATCTGGCGCCTGCTCTACCAACGGGGCGTCGATCTGGTGGTCAACGCGCACGACCACATCTACGAACGCTTCGCGCCGATGGACCCCGGTGGACACCGGGATCCCGAGTTCGGCGTCCGCGAGTTCATCGTCGGCACGGGCGGCGCGGAGCACTACTGGATCGAACGGGTGCGCTACGCGAGCCAGGTGCGGGACGTGGACACGTTCGGGGTGCTGCGCCTCTCGCTCAGTGATGGCGGCTATGCCTGGGCGTTCGAGCCGATCGACGGGTTCAGCTTCACCGACCAGGGTTCCGGCACGTGCCACGGCGCCCCCGCGGCGAAGCAGTGACGCTTGCGCGAGACACGTCTACGCCTTATCCGGGCAGGGTCGTTGTGGACGTGGATCGAGCGGCCTCGAGCAGATCCCGCAGGACGAACCGTTCCATGGGTGCCGCGCAGGGATTGCCCTCCGACAGGTCCAGCGTTCCCGCGGTCAGGTCCAGCGCGATCGTGGCGATCGTGACGTAGTCGGCCTCGGGCGCCAGCGTTCGGTCGCCGTGCGCACACACGGAGCCATCGCCCCGATCCGGGCCGGCGTGCCGGCGGAGCGCCTTGACGACGTCACCGACCTCGGACGGGCCCGAGCCCTCGAGCGCTTCCTCGACCGATCGCTGGCGGTCGGGAGAATCCTGGCCGTCGAGCAGGGACAGATCCTTGAACGGCCGATCCCGGCGGAGGAAGTGGTTGGCGTGGACCACGACGTCGCCCGTGGTCACGGTGACCATGTCGGGGCCGCCGGGAGCCGCCTCGACATCGGCGATCCCGTCCTCGGCCGAGCCCAGGAGGTAGTTCGCCGACGACGCGCGTTCGGGGCGCCGTACCGCGTCCACCGCTTCGTCGAGCGAGCGACTGGTCAGGGTGCGCCGCAAGATCGCGTGGAACGGCGCTCCCGCCTGGCCCCGGTCGCGACTGGAGACGAGCGCGTTCACGACCTGGCCGACGCCGGCCTCGTTCATGCCGGACTTGGCGAGCAGGCCGGCTTCGACAAGCGTGGCGAAGCCCGTGCGATCGGGCGACACCATGACCAGCAGGACGCAGGTGTCCCGTGCCCGCGGTTTCCAATCCCAGTTCTCGGCGACGACGACGTGGCCGGCGGCCGAGCGGGTCCCGGCCAGCCCGAGCGCGGTGCATTCGGCCGCCGCCGCGCCGGGCGCGCCGAGCCCGTACATCACCTCGGTGCGTACGTTCAGGGCCAGGACATCTTCGGCGTCGACCGCGGCACCCTCGGCGATGCCCTCCATCTCCGGCAGCAACTGCACGTCGAGGGCATCGATCGGCTCCACGAAGGCGCCCGCGCGGCCCCGCACCTGATCCCAGGTGAGCCCGGTGTAGTGGCTGAAGATCGCCCGATACAGCTCGATCGAACCGTGGACACGGTCGCGTGCCGCCTGCCCGTAGGCGCGTCCCCGCTCGCGCGGTCCGCCCGTCGCCATGACGATCGGCCATCCCATCGGTGGGCAGCCTACCCCGGTGACAGCGGCGCCGGGGCTCGTCGTAGACTGTCGACCGTTCGGATCAGCGCTCGCGGGACCGCCGTCCTGCGGACACCACGAGGAGGACCGATGCCGTCGATCGACCGTTCCCGGATCGCCACGCTGATGGAGCGAGAGCGTCAGACGTTCCGAGACCGACACCCCCGATCCGGAGAGCTCGAGGAGCAGGCCAAGCCATCGCTGCTGTTCGGAGTGCCGATGAACTGGATGATCCGCTGGCCCGGCGACTGGCCGGTGTTCGTCGACCACGCTGAGGGCGCCCACTTCACCGACGTCGACGGCAACAGCTTCGTGGACTTCTGCCTCGGGGACACCGGCGGCATGGCGGGACACGGGCCGAAGGCGTCGGTGGCCGCGATCGCCCAGCAGGCCGCCAAAGGCATCACCCTGATGCTCCCGACCGAGGACGCCGCCTGGGTCGGCACCGAGATGACGCGCCGGTTCAAGGTGCCGCTGTGGCAGTTCTGCCTGACGGCGACCGATGCCAACCGGTTCGTCCTTCGGTGGGCCCGGGAGATCACCGGACGCCCGCGGGTCGTCGTGCACAACTGGAACTACCACGGCTCGGTCGACGAGACGTTCGCCCAGCTCGACGACGACGGTAACCTGCGGCCTCGCGAAGGGCTGATCGGTCAGGCCACTCCGCTGGAACTCACCACCAAGGTGGTGGAGATCAACGACCTGGAGGCGCTGGAAGCGGCTCTCGCCCCCGGTGACGTCGCGGCGGTGTTGTTCGAGCCGGCCCTGACCAATATCGGCATCGTGCTGCCCGATCCCGGCTACCACCAGGGCGTGCGTGACCTGTGCACGAAGTACGGCACCCTCTTGGTGATCGACGAGACGCACACGATCTGCGCCGGCCCCGGTGGCTGCACGAAAGCCTGGGACCTCGACCCCGACCTGGTGACGATCGGCAAGACGCTGGGCGCGGGCGTGCCCAGCGCGGCCTTCGGCATGACCCAGGAGGTCGCCACGCGCATCATCGATCACACCGACTGGAGGAACTCCGACGTGGGCGGAACCGGCGGGACGCTCGCTGGCAACGCGCTGTCGCTGGCCGCGATGCGCGCCACCCTGGGCGAGGTGCTCACCGACGAGGCGTTCGAACGGATGGTGGGCCTCGGTGAACGGTTCGAGGAGGGCGTCCAGGGCGTGATCGACAGCCGGGAGCTGCCGTGGCACGTCACCCGCATCGGCTGCCGCGTGGAGTACCTGTTCCGTCCGGACGAGGCGAAGAACGGGGCGCAGGCCGCGGCCGGCCAGGACGAGGAGCTCGACACGCTGATCCACCTCTACATGCTGAACCGCGGCATCCTGATGACCCCGTTCCACAACATGTCGCTGATGTCACCCGCCACCACGGCCGAGGACGTGGACCGGCACACCCAGGTCTTCGCCGAAGCGGCGGACGAGCTGGTGCAGGCGTAAAGGCGAGGGAGGTCTAGCCGCGTTCAGCGGCGAACCCGCGCATGAACCCGGCGAGTGATCGCACGCCCTCGACCGGCATCGCGTTGTAGATGCTGGCGCGGATCCCGCCGACGCTACGGTGACCCTTCAGTTCGACCAGGCCCTCACCGGCGGCCTGCGCGATGAACGCCTTGTCGAGGTCCTCGTTCGGCAGGCGCCACGTGACGTTCATCAGCGAGCGCGACCCGAGGTCGGCGTGTCCCCGGTAGAAGCCCTCGCTGTCATCGATCGCGTCGTAGACCAGCCCCGCCTTCTCGCGGTTGTGGGCGTGTTGCTCCTCGAGCCCGCCCACATCCTGCAGGAGCCAACGGGTCACCAGCATCGAGACGTAGATCGAGAACACCGGCGGCGTGTTGTACATCGAGCCGTGCTCGGCGAACGTCCGATAGTCCAGCATCGTGGGCAGGCCGTCGGGCACCTGCGCCAGGACATCGTCGCGGACGATCGCGATCGTGACGCCTGCGGGGCCGAGGTTCTTCTGCGCGCCGGCGTAGATCACGCCGTAGCGGGCCACGTCGACCGGCCGGGCCAGGAAGTCCGACGACATGTCGGCCACCAGCGGTGCGTCGCCGCCGGCGGGGTCGGTCGCGAACTCGACGCCCTGGATCGTCTCGTTCGTCGTGATGTGGGTGTACGCGGCGCCATGGGCGAGCGCATCGCCGAGCTCGGCGTCGGTGGGCACCCGGCGGAACCCCTCGGCCTCACCCGTCCATGCGATGCGGATGGCTCCGGCCGTTGCCGCTTCCTTCGCCGCCTTCGTTCCCCATGACCCCGTGATCACCAGGTCGGCGGCCCGGTCGTCGTCGTGGGGGAGGTTGAGGGCCACCATCGAGAACTGCTGCGTTGCCCCGCCCTGGCAGAACAGGACGTGGTGGGATGCCGGGATCGTCAGCAACGTGCGCAGGTTCGCCTCGGCCTCGGCGATCACGCCTTCGAACCACGGGCCGCGATGCGAGATCTCCAGCGCCGAAGCCCCCACGCCGGGCAGCGAGAGCAGGTCTCGCCGGACCTCCTCGAGCACCGGCTGCGGCAGGGTGGCCGGCCCGGCGGCGAAGTTGATGACGCGATCGCTCATGACCGAGCCAGGCTATCGATGCGGGCGTTGAGCGTCGGGGACACCCTGGCCATCACGCACCGGGCTTGAACACCATGAGGTACAGGATGACGACCAGCGCGACCGCGCCCGTGAGGCTCACGACCATGGTCATCGGTCCGCGCAGGGTGGCCTCGAGCTCGCCGTCGGACAGCGTGTACGTGCCGTCGGCCCACCGCGTGCAGCCCTCACGCACCCGCTTCATGTAGGGCGTGGCGGTGAAGGACATGATGCCCATCGTGGCGACCAGGATGAGGAGCGATCCCCACAGCCAGAACTCGTCGAACGACGTGGCGTCGATCCCGGCGGCCACCCCGCCCACGAGGAGCAGGATCGTGAACAGGTACATCGGCCGGTTCATCCGTTTGGAGCCCTCGCAGATCGCCAGGATCCGGTCCCGGTCGGTGCCGGCCGCGCGGACCTGGAAGAGCGCCGCCATCGAGACGCCGTGGCTCACGAGGAAGCCCGCCATGCCCACCAGATGCAGGAACACCCAGAACCGGTACATGGTGCGAGCATATCCATGGGTGCTTCGGGCCCACGGCTTCATGACCGCGTCTCGGGCTGGTAGCGTGGCCGACCCGAAAGGACGAACGACCCATGGCGTACAAGCGGATCCTCTACGGCACCGACGGCACCGAGCGTGCGGCGCGGTCCGCGCACGTCGCCACCGGGCTCGCGAACGCGGGCAAGGCCGAACTCATCGTGGCCCACGTCTGGGAGCGGCCCGACGGTGCCGACCAGGTCTTGGCCAAGGCGCTGGCCGATGCCGAAGCCGCGGGCGTCAAGCGGCTGGAGGGCGAACTCCACGGTGGACGCCCGCCCGCCGACGTCATGATCGAGCTCGCCGAGTCCCGAGATGTCGGCCTGATCGTGGTGAGCGGTGGCCGGAGCAGCATCTCGTTGGGTCCGACCGCCGACCGGCTCTCGCATCACGCGCCGCGCGACCTGCTGATCGTGATGAACGCCGAGCGGGGAGTGACCCTCGAGGACGGGAGCGAGCGCCTGTACCGGCGCGTGCTGATCGCCACCGACGGTTCGGCCACGGCCGACCGCGCGGCGCGCAAGGGCTACGACCTCGCGGAGTCGGTCGGGGCGCCGGTCACGCTGGTGTTCGTCGGCCATCCCGCCACCGGTCGCCTGGTCACCGAGGACACCGCCGCGGTCTACGGCGTGGGGGTCGAAACCGATGTCGTGATGAAGCAGGGCGACCCGTCCGAGGGGATCGTCGAAGCGGCGCACGAGGTCGACGCCGACCTCCTCGTCGTGGGCAACAAGGGCATGCAGGGCGCGAAGCGTTTCTTCCTCAACCCGGTGCCGGAGAAGGTGCTCGATCTCAGCGATCGCGACGTGCTGATCGCCAGGACGGTCTCGCAGGTGGCGTCCGAGCTGCAGCCCGGCGAGGGCGGGATCATCGTGCAGGCGGGGGAGCGGCTCGCGGCGTTCATGGATCCGAAGGGCGAGCTCCACGTGATGTCGGCCAAGTGCACGCACATGGGTTGCACCGTGGCCTGGAACGCCGGCACCGCGCTGTTCGAGTGTCCGTGCCACGGCTCGAAGTTCAAGCCGTCGGGTGAGGTGGCCAACGGACCCGCCACGCGGCCGCTGCCGCCGGCCTAGCTCAGAACGTGTTGCCCGGCTTGAAGACCATCAGGTAGAGGATCACCAGGAGCCCGATCGTTCCGATC
>DATLPI010000034.1:0-10796 GCA_035535815.1 Actinomycetota bacterium
CATCGACTGGCTCTAAGGGCTCAGCCTTTGCGAGGTGAGGGTGCTTCGGTGGCGTTCTTGCTACGGTCGGTGGTTCCTCGACGTTCATCGTCTCGGGTGGCGCATGGTACCGCGAAGCGAGCGAGGGGATTACCTGTGAAGAGGGCAATCTTGGGCTCAGCCGTCGTCGCCGTGGTGGCGCTGACATTGGGTGTCCTGACGGCCTTCGCGCAAGGGTGGCTTCCCGAGCAGTTGGGCTCGCTCGCCAACTCGGCCGGCACCTGGGCGTTGGCGGCGTTCATCCTGGCGCTCCTGGTCGCCACGAGTGCCCAAGAGGCCGTGGCCTTCGGTTCGTTGTCCCTCCTCGGGCTGCTTGCCGGCTACGTGGTGGGCGCGCAGATGCGCGATGTCCCGTCATCAACCACGACGGTCGCCTTCTGGATCGCGGCCGCTTTGCTCGCTGGTCCATTGCTCGGAGTGAGTGCGTACTGGATCAAGTCCAGGCGCGATATACTGGCCGCCATCGGAGTCGGCTTGGTGAGCGGCGTCCTCATAGGCGAAGGCATCTACGGACTCACTCAGATCGCCGACACGACCTATCCCCCCTACTGGTGGGGTGAGATCGTCGTCGGACTGATCCTGCTGGTCGTCGGAGCGCGTCGTCTGCTCGGGGTGCGGGCCGTGACCCTCGCGATCGGCGTCGCCGCCTTCGCTGCGGCCGCGTTCGTCCTGGTCTATAGCCAGACGCCCTTCTTGATCGCGACGGTTGATTAGTGCTGGTCCGGCCGCTGCACGGCCCCCTGATTGTTCGCGCCTGTGCCTGAGTCGTCGTCGTCCTGCTCGGGATGGGGCGTCGTCTCGTGAGGAGGCCCGGTTTCCGCGCCTCCTTCGCCTTCGAATGGTTCCACCCCCGGCCCCTTCTCCTCAGTGTCGTCGGCTGGGCGTTCCGGCTGGATAGGCACGTCGCTCATCCCTTCGACTTCCGTGGATCGGAGCCACGGGGGTAGCTGCGCTCTTCCTGGATGCGGCCGTTCGTCTTGCGGATCACCACCGACGCTCGTTTGTCCTTGCGGGCGATCCGGGCCGCGTCCTTCACTGCCGCAGTCTTGGTCTTGCTCTTGGCAACCACCTTGCCACCCTGCTGCTTCACTTTCCAGCCGGGCTTGGAGGAACGCCTTTCCACCGAGTAGACACTCCGCTTCGCCATGACGTCTCCCTTCTTGTGTGCAGCCAGTCATGCCCGTCCTCGACGAAATCAAACGGAGGGGTACTCCTTGGAGTCCACCGGTTTCGTCCCGTGGGCGTAGGGGCAGAAACCGTCAGCGGGATCTTCCCTCCCTAGAGAGAGACCCCGCGACGTGTGGCCGTCGGGCGGCGATGGCAGGCATGCTTTAGCCGTCCGGCGGCCCACCCGCTTGTGAGCAGAACCGACGGAGGAGAGGGGAATCTGATGGCTCGGTACGTGGTCGCGGCCTTGGAGGAGATCGAGACGTTGGCCGACGGGCGCTACCACTATCGCCCGGTGCGCCACCACTTCGGCATCACGAGCTTCGGCGTCACCGCTTGGGTGGGCGCTGAGGCGGGTGATCCGATCATCAACGAGTACGACGAAGAGAGCGAGCCTGCCGAGGAATTGTTCATCGTCATAAGCGGCAAGGCGATCTTCGAGATCGAGGGCGAGAAGGTGACAACGCCTCCCGGCACCTTCGTCTTCGTCGAACCAGGGACGCAACGAACAGCCGTTGCGACCGAACCCGCGACCACGATCCTGGTCCTCGACGGCGCACCGGGCAAGGCCTACGACGCCACGGGATGGGAACTGTGGGCCCCACTCAGACCCCTCTATGACGATGGTGAGTACGACGAACTGAGCGCCCGTCTCCGACAACTCATCGCCGATGATCCGCAGTATCCGATGCTTGCCTTCAACCTCGCTTGCAGCGAGAGCCTGAGTGGCCGCACGGCCGAGGCGATGGACGCACTGCGAGTGGCGATCGAGGGGTCGGAAAAGCATCGCGCTGATGCACGCGAAGACCCCGACCTCGACGCTATCCGCGACGAGTCGGCGTTCAAGGCGCTCATCCAAGAGGACAGCGGAGCCGATGTGTCACACGTCAGGCGGAACCAAACATGACACCGGTGGGGCGGGCAGGGCTCGAACCTGCGACCGGAGGATTATGAGTCCCCTGCTCTAACCGACTGAGCTACCGCCCCGATGGCCGCAAGGATAGGCCACCTCGCGCTTCGCGCGGTCAGGACAGACGAGGCAAGGTCGTTGCCGAGCGACGGGTCCCTCGAGCAGAGGGCGGCGCCGGCCGTCCGTTTGGGAGGATGGAGGTATCAGCCACCCGGAGGTTCTCCCGAGATGACCGAGCACCGCACCGAATCTGACTCGATCGGCCAGATCGAGGTCGACGCCAGCCGCTACTGGGGCGCCCAGACCGAGCGCTCGCTGCACCACTTCGCGATCGGTGATGCCGACGCCGACCGGATGCCGCGCGAGGTGATCCGCGCCCAGGCCATCCTCAAGAAGGCGGCCGCCTTGGTGAACCGGGAGGCGGGCTCCCTCGATCCGGCCATCGCCGATCTGATCGTCGCGGCCGCCGACGAAGTGATCGCCGGTTCGCTCGACGACCACTTCCCCCTCTACGTGTGGCAGACCGGTTCGGGCACCCAGACCAACATGAACGTCAACGAGGTCATCGCCAACCGCGCGATCGAGATGGCGGGCGGCGAGCTCGGTTCGAAGTCACCGGTCCACCCCAACGACCACGTCAACATGTCGCAGTCCTCAAACGACACCTTCCCCACGGCGATGCACATCGCGGCGGCCACCGCGATCGTGCGCGATCTGCTGCCGTCGGTCCGGGCGCTGCGCGACGAGCTGGATCTGCGCGCTCGCGAGTTCGCCGACATCGTCAAGATCGGCCGAACCCATCTGCAGGACGCCGTGCCCCTGACGCTGGGCCAGGAGTTCGGCGGCTACGCGGCGCAACTCGACGCCGACCTCGAGCGCATCGAAGCGACGCTGCCGGGCCTGTACGAACTCGCCGCCGGTGGCACGGCGGTGGGCACCGGGCTCAACGCGCCGGACGGGTTCGGCGAGGCCGTGGCGACGAAGATCGCCGAGATCACCGAGCTGCCGTTCGTCACGGCGCCGAACAAGTTCGCCGCCCTGGCCGCGCACGACGCCATCGTGTTCACCAGCGGAGCGCTCGCCACGCTCGCGGCGAGCCTCAACAAGATCGCGAACGACATCCGTTGGATGGGGTCGGGTCCGCGCAGCGGCCTCGGCGAGTTGATCCTGCCCGAGAACGAACCCGGGAGCTCGATCATGCCGGGCAAGGTGAACCCCACGCAGTCCGAAGCCGTGACCATGGTGGTGTGTCAGGTGATGGGCAACGACACGGCGGTGAAGATGGCGGGCTCGCTCGGCAACTTCGAGCTCAATGTCTTCAAGCCCGTGATGATCCGCAACCTGCTTCACTCGGTCGCGCTGCTCGCCGACGCCAGCAGCACGTTCCGCGAGTTCTGCATCGAAGGGCTCCAGCCCGACCGAGCTCGCATCCAGGAGCTCGTGGACCGCTCACTGATGCTGGTCACCGCGCTCGCCCCATCGATCGGCTACGACAACGCCGCGGCGATCGCGAAGACCGCCCATCACGACGGCCTCACGCTGAAAGAAGCCGCCGTGGCATCGGGGCTGCTCACCGCCGAGGAGTACGACGAGCGGGTCCGGCCCCAGGACATGGTCTAGTCCATCCGGACCGGTCCTGACCAGCAGGTTTGCGCAGGATTCCTGAAACCCCCCTCGGGGTAAGAAGCGTAATCTACGGTAGGAGCAAAGGGGGTCCGGGTTGACGCTGTCTGAACGCG
The DNA here is from genome assembly GCA_035535815.1 of Actinomycetota bacterium. Classification (GTDB taxonomy): domain Bacteria; phylum Actinomycetota; class UBA4738; order UBA4738; family HRBIN12; genus JAOUEA01. The sequence continues at coordinate 3,856 of DATLPI010000034.1, forward strand.
ATCTTCCCAGTCCGCATCTGCAGAGAAGGATCCGCGAGGTGCAGGTCTTCCTGGCGGATAACCTCGACAGGGACGTCGACCTGCGTGCCATCGCGCACGAGGCGTCGCTGTCCCCGTATTACTTCACCCGCCAGTTCACGGCGTACGTGGGCGTTCCGCCGTATCGCTACCTGATCGGCCTGCGGATCGACCGGGCGATGCAGCTGCTGCGCGAGACCGAGCTGTCGGTGACCCAGATCTGTCACCGCGTCGGCTTCAACAGCCTGTCGCACTTCACGACCACGTTCCGCCAACACACGGGCGTGAGTCCGTCGGCCTATCGCCGGCGCCAGGACTGGGAACGCGATGCGTACCGGTTCGCGCCGATCACGCAGTCGCTCGTCGAACAGCCGAACAAGCGCTACACCGTCTGAGGTCAGCGCGAGGTCTGCATCGTTCCAGGTTCGACGCCGGTCGCGAACGGTCTCGATGGATCGTGGGTCCAATCCGACCAGGATCCCTCGTACAACCGGGCGCCTGGGAGGCCGGCTCGCTCCATCGCCAAGACGGCCAGACACGCCGTGACGCCCGACCCGCACGAGGCGATCGTGCTCGCGCCGTCGCGCACCCCGAGTTCGGCGTACCGCGAACGGAGTGCCGCGGGTGCCAGGAGCCGTTCGGTCTGCGGATCGCGGTTGCCGATCCAGGCTGCGCTCACCGCCCCCGGGATGTGGCCGGCCACCGGATCGATCGGTTCGACCTCGCCCCGGTATCGCTCCCCCGCCCTGGCGTCCACCACGATGCCGGTGCCCCGGATCAGCGACGCCTGAACGTCGTCGGCGTCTGCGATCCGTTCGCGCGGCCAGGGTCGCGCACCGAAGCTGGCGGGCTCCGGCGAAGGTGAACCCGCGCCGGTGTCCCACGCTCCGCCGATCGCCGTCCACGTCTCGAACGACGGCAGGTCGAGCAACGCTGCGCGATGGCCGGTGACGTGCAACATCCACCACAACCTGGCCGCGACGGATCCGCCGGCGTCGTCGTAGACGACCACGAGGTCCTCGTCGCCGATGCCCGCTGAGCCCATCGCGTGCGCGAACGCTTCGGGCGACGGCAGTGGATGGCGGCCCGGCCCGTCGAACGCCGGGCGGGCGAGGTCGACGTCGACGTCGATCGACACCGCTCCCGGCAGGTGCCCCTGTACGAACGCGTCGCGGACCGATGCCCCCGGCTTCCATCGCACGTCGGCGATCACGAGCCCGTCGGGCGGCCGGAGCTCCGATCCGAGCCGGCCCAGCAGCCACTCGGGCGTCACGACGATGTCGGGGAGCTCCACGGACGAGAAGGGTACCCGGACCGCTCCTGCAGGGGGTCCATCACGCAGGAGCGGCCCGGGCCTCGCGGCGGGGGTCTCCCGGAACCCGGCCCTCGTCGCCGGGTTCCGGAACGTCACGTCATCGGGTTCGCACGTTGACTACGACGATGAGACCGCGAGGTGATCGAGCGCCGGAAGCCCGGCGAACTGATCGAACGACCAGTTCGTGACGTTCTCCGACAGCACGACCACGTTGTTGTCGAACAGGAAGGGCACCCAGGGCACCACGTCTTCCATCAGGTAGGTGTCCAGGTCTGCCCAGCACTGGAAGCGCTCGTCACCCGTGAGCGGTTTGCACTTGTCGATCTGGTCCTCGGCGCTCGGCACCGTGACCGGGTCGTAATCCAGTTCCTGGAGCTCGTCGGGGGTCACGCCGACCATCGGGTCGTTGCAGCAGGACTGCGGGCCGATCGCTGCCCGGGAGAACAGCGGCGAGGCGAACGTGTCGCCGTCGGCATAGTCCTTGCCCCACGACGTTCCCGTGCAGAGCTGCCAATGCGTGTTGGGGTCCTCGCACTTCGAGTACATCGTGGTGCGCTCGAGCGCCTTGAGGTCCATCGACATCCCGATGGCTTCCAGATTCTGCTCGATCAACGCCGATTGCTTCGGATACGGTGCGGCAGCGTCCGTGAAGGTCAACATGCCCTCGCACGCGCTGGCGTCGCACACACCGTCCTGGTCGCTGTCGTACTTCGACTGCGCCATCTCCTCCTTCGCCTTCGTGAGGTCGCCGGCACCGTTGGGTGACGGGTAGGGGTCGTAGTCCTTCAGCAGGTCGTTCTGGAGGCTGTTCACCATGATGTGACCGGCCACCTCGCCGAACACCGGGCCGCCACGGAGCTGCAGCAGTCCCTGCTTGTCGATCACGTAGTTGAGCGCCTTGCGCACGTGGATGTCGTCGAACGGTGGGTTCGCCAGGTTCATCTCCACATAACGGACGGCATCGGACGGGTTCGAATGCAGCCGGTCCTTCAACGCGGGGTCCGTCGTGTACCGCTGCACCTGATCCGCCGGCGGGACACCGTCGAGCACCAGGTCGATGTCGCCGCCCTCCACCTTCAGCGCGAGGTCCTCGGACACGCCGCCGATCGCGGATTCGATCGAGTCGGGATAGGCAGGACGGAGCTGGTCGGTGTCCCCGGACCATGAGGGGTTGCGGACCAGCACGATGGATCGTCCGGGCTGGTAGCCCTCCACCGGCTTCTGCTTCGACACGGGCTGGGAGAAGTCCATGTCCTCGGAGCCCTGGAACATGTACGGGCCCGAGGCCACCAGGTAGCGGCCGTAGTCCGCGTCGTGTCCCTCGGCCACGCCGAAGCGCGCCTTGGGGTCGTCGGGGTTCGGCGGGATCGGCGCCGCGGCCGGCATCGCGAGCCGGTAGCCGAGGTCGCCGGTCGGACGCGTCACCGTGATCTCCAAGGTGTGGTCGTCCACCGCCTTCATGCCGCTGATCTCGTCGGCGTCACCGGACGCGAACTCGTCGAATCCTGCGATCACCGAGTAGTAGAACGGATACCCACCGACGTTGGCCGACGGGGTCGCCTCGCGTTCCATCGCGCGCACGAAGTCCTGCGCCGTGATCTCGACGTCCTCGACCGGTGGGGCGTAGTGCAGGCCCGGCTGGATCGAGAACGTCCACGTGAGCCCGTCGGCCGAGACCTCCGGGTCGGCGGACGCGAGGTCCGGCTCCACGACGCCGCCGCCCTCGGCGGTCGTCGTGCCGTTGTAGCTCATCAGGGTCCGCAGCAGGCAACAGCGGTAGTACTCCCACGCGACGCCGTAGTACTCCTTCTGCGGATCGAACGCGCTCGACATGTCCGAGACGAGCGCGATCCTCAACGTCCCACCGGGCGCGGGTGCGCCATTCGCGCCCGCCGTACTTTCGGTCGTGGTCGAGCCCGAATCGCCGCCGCACGCTGCCGCCACGAGCGCGAACGCGAGCAACGCGGCGGTCACCCCCAAGGTTCTGCTGCGCATGGCACTCCCCTCTCGCCGGCCACGGTCGTGGCCCTTTCCTGGTGCTACGGGCGATGATGCAGGGGTCGGGTTCCGGAAGGTTGCCTTTGGGTTGTGCCTTCCTGCTCAAGGGTTCCGACATCGTGCCCTGGCTTGCGGGGTCTTGCCTTAGGTAAGGCTTGGCAGCGTCAATCCGAGGTCGTGAGGATCACCGGCGCGTGGTCGCTGGGCTTGCCTTCACCCGTGCTCGGTTTGCGCTCCTCACGGTCCACCTCGACCGTGCCGAGGCGGTCGGCGAGCGGGCTCGAGCCGAGCATCAGATCGATCCGCAGCCCCCATCCGCGATGGAACGCCCCCGCGCGGTAGTCCCACCACGTGAACGGGCCGGTGACGTCGCCGGCGGCAGCGCGACCGAGATCGGTGAAGCCGGTCGCCTCGAAGGCGCGGATCCGCTCGCGCTCGGGTTCACTCGCCAGGTTCTTGCCTCGCCAAACGTCCGGATCGTGGACGTCCCGGTCGTCGGGCGCCACGTTGAAGTCACCGGCCAGCAGCACGGGCTTCGACACGTCGAACGTCTCCATCGTCCATACACGGAGTGCGTCGAGCCACGACAACTTGGTCTCGTATGCTGGGTTGCCGACCGCCTTGCCGTTCACCACGTAGACGCTGGCGACGCTGAGGTCGCCGATCCGGACGGCCACGACCCGGGCCCCGTCCGGCGTCGGGTCGCCCTCGAAACCGCGGCTCACGAGCTGTTGCGGTTCCTTGGATACGATCGCGACGCCGTTGTAGGCGCGTTGACCGTAGCTGGTGGCGTGATAGCCGGCCGCCGTGAGTTCGTCGAACGGGAAGTCCTCGTCGGTCACCTTCGTCTCCTGCAGGCACACGACATCGGGGTCATATCGCGTGAGCAGCGCGAGCAGCCTGGGCAACCGCTGACGGACCGAATTCACGTTCCAGGTCACGACCTTCACGGCGCGGAGCATAACGACGGCGGTAGGCTGGCGGCGTCATGATCGACGCGGAACGCCTTCGCCAACTGGATCTGTTCGTCGACCTGGATTCCTACGACCTGGCGCAGGTGTGCCGTTGGGTGCACGAGGTCCGCGCCGACGCGGGTGATGCGTTGTTCGAGCAGGGCGCGATCCCCTACGAGATGTTCGTGATCGAGCACGGCGAGGTCGAGGTGGTCCGCGACGGCGAGGTCCTGGCCAAGCTCGGCCCCGGCGAGACCGTCGGGGAGATGGGTCTGATGATGCAGGAACGGCGCATGGCATCGGTACGCGCCGCCACGCCGCTGGTCGCCCTCGCGATCCCGGCGAACGATCTCGCCGAACTGCAGGCCGAGATGCCCGAGGTGTGGGCCTCGATCCGCGCCACGATGGAAGCGCGCCGGCGGAGCAACGTCTTCGACGACGACTGAGCTCGATCAGCGCTCGGTTCGGCGACCGGCATCCTCGACGGCGTGGGTGGCCGCCTTGGCATCGAACCCGAGCTGCTTCGCGCGAACCAGGTATCGATCGGCGGCGTCGGTGAGTGCCGCCTCCGCGTCCCCCGCGACCGGTGGCGGCTCGTCCACCACGAACGTTCCCGCGCGTCCTCGGCCTTCGAGGTAGCCGGCCTCCTTGAGTTCGCGGTAGGCCCGGGCGACGGTGTTGGGTGCCAGCGACGTGTCGTTCGCCAGCGCCCGAACCGTGGGCAGCCGCTCGCCGGGCAGGAGCTCCCCACGGTCGATCAGGGCACGCAACGCCTCACGCGCCTGCGCCGACGCCGGCTGACCACCGGGCACGATCTCGATCCTGATCGCCATCTGCGCCGGTGATACCACAGCCGAGGCGGCATTCCCGGCTCGTTCACTAGAGTCGAGGGGGCACGGCGAGGCCCGCGACCCGACCAACACGAACGCGGAGGACCATCCATGGAAGGCCACGGCCCCGACCTGATCGCCACGATCGCGATCGGACTGGGCGCGGCCTTCGTCGGTGGGTTCCTCGCACGCCTCGTGAAGCTCCCGTCGATCGTGGGCTACCTCCTGGCGGGGGTCGCGGTGGGCCCGTTCACCCCCGGGTTCGTGGCCGACCAGGGGATCGCGCTCGAGCTCGCGGAGATCGGTGTCGCGCTGCTGATGTTCGGGGTCGGCCTGCATTTCAGCGTCCGCGACCTGCTGCGGGTTCGGCATGTGGCGATCCCCGGCGCTCTGGGACAGATCGCGATCTCCGCCGCGCTCGGGGTGGGACTGGGCGTGGCGTTCGGCTGGGGCCTGGTGTCGGGCTTGGTCCTTGGCCTCGCGGTGTCGGTGGCGAGCACCGTGGTGTTGTTGCGAGCGCTGCGGCAACGGGACGAACTCGAGACCGACGCGGGGCGCATCGCCACGGGCTGGCTGATCGTCGAGGACCTGTTCACCGTGATCGCCCTCGTGCTGCTGCCCATCCTCGCCGTGGCGGCCGGCACCGTGGAAGGCGCCGAACCGCTCTCGGCGGGCGGGATCATGCTGGAGATCGGCTCGGCGCTCGGCAAGGCTGCCATCCTCACCGCGATCATGCTCATCGTCGGCGCGCGGGCCCTGCCGTGGCTGCTCACTCACGTTCAGGGGCAAGGATCCAGGGAACTGTTCACCCTGGCCGTCGTCGCCGTCGCGCTCGGGGTGGCCTACGCGGCGGCCGAGATCTTCGACGTCTCGCTGGCTCTGGGCGCCTTCCTCGCGGGGGCGGTGCTCAGCGAGTCGCACGTGAGCGAACGCGCGGCCCACGACGTGTTGCCGCTCACCGACGTGTTCAGTGTCCTCTTCTTCGTGTCGGTGGGGATGCTGCTCGACCCCGGGATCCTGCGCGACGAACCGTTGGCGATCGTGGCCGTGGTGGGCGTGGTGATCGTGGGCAAGGCGCTGGCGGCGCTCCTGCTGGTGGCCGCGCTCAAGCGTCCGCTGTCGACCGGCCTGGTCGTGGCGGCCGGGTTGGCGCAGATCGGCGAGTTCTCGTTCATCGTGGCGACGACGGCGCTGACCCTCGACCTCATGCCCGCCAAGGGCTTCCAGCTGGTGGTGGCCGCTTCGATCATCTCGATCACGCTGAACCCGGCGCTGTTCGCGATGATCGGGCCCGTCGAGGGCTGGGCCGCCAGGAAGCGTGAGGCCGCGGCCGTTCGATGATCGGCCTCAGGCGATGGCGATGATGAGGAACGCCATCAAGGCCAACCCGATCCATCCGAGGACGATCCCGGCGATCGCCATCGCCCGCCCCGACTCACGCCCGCCGGATCGATCGATCTGACCCTTCGCCTGGTAGCCGAACACCAGGGCCAGGATCGAACCGATCCCATACAGGCACAGGATGCCGAGCACCATGGATGCCACCGCCAGGCCGTTGGTTCTCGGAGGCGCGGCCTGCGGGTAGGGCATCGGAGTGAACTGGGGGTAGGGCATCGTCGACGGCGGAGCGGGCAGGCCGACCAGGTCCCGGCCGCAGAACCGGCAGACCCGCGCTTCGTCCTGGATCTCCTCCGCGCAGTACGGGCACTTCTTCATGGTCGCCATCGTCCTTCGGCACCACCGCGATGTCCAGCGCCGGCCCGGGACTGAGGCCCGCGGGACGCGTCGGATACAGTGACCGGATGCGCGTCGCCTTCGTTTCCACCT
>DATLPI010000035.1:0-2914 GCA_035535815.1 Actinomycetota bacterium
TGCGGTCTGCGACCCTTCACCGAGTTCACGTTCGGCGGCGAGTGGCGCGAACCGGACGCAGCCACGGTCGAGGATGACTTCGCTCGCGTCTACCTGCCGGAGAACCCCGAGGGCCCGCAGCGCGAGCGCTGGTTCCACGCCATGGGGTGCAAGACCTGGACCACCCTCACCCGAGACACGCGCACGAACGAGGTGAGCTGAGTCGTGGGTTCGTTCGAGTTCGAGGGCAGGTCGCTGCCGTTCGAGGACGGTGACAACGTGGCGTCGGCGCTGTACCGCGCCGGCGTGCGCACGCTCTCCCGGTCACTGAAGTACCACCGGCGCCGCGGGATCTACTGCGGCACGGGCGACTGCCCGAACTGCCTGATGACGGTCGACGGACTGCCTGCGGTGCACGCGTGCACCACCACGTGTGGCGAGGGCATGCGCGTGGAGCGCCCGGGCGGATGGCCCGATGCCGATCGCGACCTGATGCACGTCACGGACTCGCTGCATCGCGTGATGCCGGTGGGCTTCTATTACAAGACGTTCATCCGGCCGCGGTTCGCGTGGACGGTGGCCGAACGCGTGATCCGTCGGGCCACAGGCCTCGGCACGCTGCCGCAGACCACGGCCGCCGAGCGGCAAGTCGTGCGACACGAGCACGTCGAGGTCCTGGTGATCGGAGCGGGCATCGCCGGCCTGGAAGCTGCCCGCGATGCCGCGGCCGCCGGCGCCGACTCCGTCCTGGTCTGCAACGAAGGGCCGATCGGTCGCGGGGTGGCGCCGGGCCTCACGCGGGACCGGCTCCTGGAGCTGGCGTCCGAGGTGCGGTCGCTCGAGACGGTGACCGTGCTCGAGGCCCACACGGCGCTCGGCTTGTACGAAGGCATGCACGTGCCGCTGTCCGGGGACGGCGCGCTGGTGCACGTGCATCCGGCGCGGGTCGTGGTGGCGACGGGCGCGGCCGAGGAGCACGGCGTCTTCCCCGGCAACGACCTGCCCGGCGTCATGCTCGGGCGTGCCGCAGCGGCGCTGGCCGGCGTGCACGGGGTGCGACCCGGTGAACGCGCCGTGGTCGTGGTTCGAACTGATGAGGGCCTGCAGCACCTGCGGACGTTGGTCGACGCCGGGGTGGAGGTGGTCGCGGCGGCGGTGAGCGCTGGATTCGCCGATCGCCTGCCCGAAGGGGTGAGCGAGATCGTGCTCGACGGCGAGGTGCATGAGGCCCGGGGCGGCGCTTCGCTGCGGTCGGTGGTGCTGCGGCGCGACGGCCGCGGGAAACGGTTCGACTGTGACGTGCTGGTGCTCTCGCTCGGGTTCGCGCCGCGCGACGGGCTCGCACGGATGGCGCTGCCGAGCGAGGCCGTCTCGGTGGTCGGCGACGCGGCGCTGCGACCCGACGTCGCCGGGGCCTGCGGCCACGAGGGAACGGTGTGCCTGTGCGAAGACGTCTCGATGCACGACCTCGAGCAGGCCTGGGACGAGGGCTACCGCAACGCCGAGATCCTGAAGCGGTACACGACCACGACGATGGGCCCGTGCCAGGGGGCGATGTGCGGCCGGGCGCTGTCGTGTTTCGCCGCTGAGCGCGGCGGGGTGGCGGCCGCGGCCCCAGTGAGCGATGTGCCCCGCACGACGTCGAGGCCACCGACCAGGGCGGTGACCCTGGAGACGCTCGCCGCGGGCGTGCACGAGATCGTCGACAAGCGCACGTCGCTCCACGATCTCCATGTGGCCGCGGGCGCACGGCTCGATCGCTCGGGCGGGTGGCTGCGGCCGTTCAGCTACGGCGACTGGCGCGAGGAGTACCGCGCGGTCCGCGAGCGGGTGAGCCTGATGGACGTCGGCACGCTCGGCAAGTTCACGATCGCCGGGCCTGACGCCGACGCCCTGATCGATCGCGTGTTCCCGTGTCGCACCGATGACCTGCCGGTGGGTCGCACGCGCTACGTGCTCACCCTGGACGAGGCCGGATACGTGATGGACGACGGGCTGCTGGCTCGAACCGGCGCGGGGGAGTGGTTCCTCACTTCGACGTCCGGCGGCGCGGGCCGAACCGACGCCCGGTTGCGGAACTTCGCCGACCGGCTCGAGCTCGAGGTGCACCTGCTGGATCGCACCGCGCAGTGGGGCGCGATCAACGTGACGGGGCCGCATGCACGGGAGCTGCTCCAGCGGCTCACCGACGACGTGATCGACGCGGCCGCCGTGCCGTATCCGGGGTTCGCCGACATCACGGTGGCGGGCGTGCCGTGCCGTGCGATTCGGAGCGGGTTCACGGGCGAGCTCGCGTTCGAACTCCACCATCCACGTCGTCGCGGCCCCGAGCTCTGGTCCGCGCTCGCCGACGCCGGTCGCGAGTGGGATCTGCGTCCACACGGGCTCGACGCGCTCGAGCTGCTGCGTCTTGAGAAGGGGCACATCTACCTGGGCCAGGACACGATGCCCGACGACACGCCGGCCAAGCTGGGCATGTCGTGGGCGGTGAACATGGGGAAGCCCTGGTTCGTCGGCAAGCGCGCGCTCGAGCGCATGGACGAGCTGCCGATGTCACGACGTCATGTGGGGCTCGAGTTCGCCCACGGCCCGGCGGACATCGCCGAGTTACGCGGGGAGCCGCTCCTGGTGGGGGACACGGTGGTCGGTCGCATCACGTCGGCCGAGCATTCGATCGCCCTGGGCCGGGCCATCGGCTTGGGATGGATGCGAACGCTCGACGGCGGCTTCCCCGATCGGGCCACGACGGGCTCGGGCACCACGGCGACGGTCGTGCGCACGCCCTTTTACGACCCGGACGGAGGGCGGATGCGTGGCTGAGCTTCGGATCGAACTCCCCACGGTGGTCACGGTGCTCGCCTCAACCGAGGCCTGCGACGGGGTCGAGGCCGCGTCGATGCTGCGGGTCGCGTCCGGCGAGGTGATGGTGATCGGT
>DATLPI010000036.1:0-3173 GCA_035535815.1 Actinomycetota bacterium
ACGGTGACCAGCTCGCGCTTGATCTCCAACCCCACCACGAGGAAGAACAGCGCCATCAGGCCGTCGTTCACCCAGAACTTCAGGTCTTCCTCCAGGTCGATGAACGAGCCCACATGCACGGTGAACTCGGTGTGCCACAAGGCGTCGTAGGCGGCGCGCCACGGGGAGTTGACCCAGATGAGCGCCGCCACGACGGCGGCCAGGAGGAGCACGCCGCCGGCGGTGGAGGTCTGCAGGAATTCCTGGAGGGGGCGCACGACCGTTCGCGGCACGAACCGATCGGAGAAGGCCCAGGCCGGCAGCAGGTGGGTGTCGCCTCGGGGTTGCTCGGGTGGTTCCGGCGCTCCGGACCCGCCGACGTCGTCGCGCATGCGTCCTCTCCCGCCGACCCGTCTTCCCGGCACACCGTCGTTGCGGCCCATGCTACCCCAGCGTCCGGGGCTCCCCGAGTCTCCTGGCCGCGCTCCGTCGACACGCACCCAAGTGTCATCAGCCGTCACAGAACCGACATGCCCAGATGTTTGGCGAGCCCCCGGGGCGCGGGTACGCTCGTCGCGCTTTGGCAGAAGGTCAGCACGCTCAGTCATCCCCCCGCAAGACCCCGCTCTTCATCATCGGCGGGATCGCCGCGGTCGCCGCCCTCGTGGCGGCGATCTTCGTGTTCACTGGCGGCGGCGACAGTCCGCTGAACCCATTGGGCAACGACACTCCCGAGACGCCCGAGTTCGCCTTCAAGGTGCACAAGGGCCCGGTCATCACCACCGTCGACGGCGCCGACCAGCAGAAGGCCGTGGCCGCCGCCGCGCCCGCCGCCAAGGCCGTGACGGCAACCCTCGACACCCTCTACACGGAGGCCTTCCTCGATCCCGCCAACTGGCAGGAGGGCAGCTACGAGGACGCGCTCGTGCTGTTCTCCGCCGACGCCCGCGCCGAGGCCGAGCAGCAGCTCGAACTCCTCACGGCCGGCACCGAAGTCAGCGGCCTCGAGACGATCCGGCCCATGCCGTCCACGGTGAAGACCGAGGTGCTGGTCGATCCCAAGAACGTGCCCGCCTCGGTGATCGGCATCGTGAAGTTCCAGGCCAGCGGCGTCGAGGGCTCCGACCGGTTCGTGTTCAGCAGCAAGGGGCAGTACACCCTCGAGAAGATCGACGGCGATTGGACCATCGTGAGCTTCTCGGTGAGCCGCGCCGACAAGGAACGTTCGTCCGGCGCGGGCAGCGCCACGCCGAGCTCGCCGGAGGCATCCTCGTGAGGCGCCGCGCGATCTTCATCGTGATGGCCCTCACCACGTGGGTGGCGGGCTCCGCCCTCGGAGCGATGGGCGGCTCGGTGGCCGCCACCGCACAGGGCTCCGGCATCGTGGTGGGCAAGGCGCACGCCGGCTTCACCCCGTCGCTCACCGGCACGAAGCCCATCGTGCTGCTCATGGTCGGCAGCGGCGCGCGGCCCGGCGACGACGTGGAGCACTCGCTCGCCGACTCGCTGCACCTGGTGTTCATCAACCCGGCGAAGCATCACGCCACGCTGGTGGGCATCCCTCGCGACTCTTACGTGCCCATCCCGAACCACGGCACCGGCAAGATCAACAGCTCCCTGTTCTACGGCGGACCGGCCCTTCTGGTCGACACGATCGAGAACATGTCGGGCGTCACGATCGACTACTGGGCCATCACCACGTTCTGGGGCTTCGAGGACATGATCGACGGCATCGGCGGCCTCACGATGGACGTGCCGTTCGCGATGTCGGACTCCTACGCGCGGGCCGACTTCCAACCCGGCGTGCAGGAGCTGAACGGCAAGGAGGCATTGGCGTTCGCGCGCACGCGCCACGACCTGCTGCAGGGCGACTTCGGCCGCCAGGAGAACGGCGGACGGCTGTTCCTGGCCTCACTGGCGCAGTTCCAGAAGGAATACAAGGCCGATCCCAGCCGGCTGTTCGTGTGGCTGGGCTCGGGCATGCGCAACATCGACACCACGGCGCCGCTGTCCGAGGTGATGGCGCTCGCGTTCACCGCGTCGCACATCCCGGTGAAGAACGTCCAGAACGTCGTGCTGCCCGGCAGCGCAGGCATGTCGGGTTCGCTCTCGGTGGTGTTCCTCGACAGCGCTCGCAAGACGGCCATCTTCAACGACGTCAAGACCGACGGCATCCTGCTGAAGAAGAACGTGCCGCCCAGCCCCACCGCCGGCGAGTAGCCCTAGAGCTTCGTGATCACGTAGGCGACGTAGCCCACGTAGAACACGCCCTGGAACATCAGCAGCGGCGCGGACAACCGGCCTCGGATCCGCAACGTGAGCCACAGCACCCCGCCTGCCACCAGCGCGGTGAGCGCGGCCACCAACGCCGGCCCCTCCAGCACCCACGGGGTGAGCAGCAACCCCACGGTGACCGGGAACGAGGACTGGAACACCATCGCCCCGGTCATGTTCCCCATGGCCAAGGTGTCCTTGCCGCGGCGGATCCAGATCACCGAGTTGAACTTCTCAGGCAGCTCGGTGGCCAGCGGGGCCACCAGCAGCGAGAACGCGAGCGGTGAGACGCCGAGGTCCTGACCGATCTGATCGACGGCGATGATGAACAAGCGCGCGCCGCCCACGATGCACGCGAGCGCGAGCGCCACCTGGACGAAAGGCAAGGCCGTGCTCCGGTCGACCGACCACGCCGCCAGCCCCCGCCGCACCCGTCCCCACCACGACCACAGGTAGAGCGCCCTGATCTCACCACCCGCCTCGACCTCCATGTCGTCCTCGCCCGGCGAGATGAAGTGGCGGCGCACGTAGTAGCCGTAGGCCACCACGAGCACGATCGCGAGCACCACGTGCAGGCTCTTCACGTGGATCAACCCGGCGATGAGCGCCATCGTGTAGAGCACCAGGAACGTGCCCAGGTCCTGGCGGATCACGCCTTTGTCGATCTCGAGGTCGGTGGAGGCGCGCCGCGCTCGGGTCGCCAGCACGGTCACGGCGATCACCACCATGGCCAGAGTGGTGAGCATGAACGGGGCGCCCAGGATCGCGCCGGTGCCGATCTCCTCTACCGCGTCCTTGCCCGACAGGATCGCCACGATGGGCAGCAGCGTCTCGGGCAGTGCGGTGCCGACCGCGGCCAGGACCGACCCCACCGCGCCTTCCGACAGGCCGAATCCCTCGCCGATCCACTCGATCCCGTT
>DATLPI010000037.1:0-5871 GCA_035535815.1 Actinomycetota bacterium
GCGCCGAGGACATGTTCGCCGATCCCGACACGACGATGCAGCAGGCGCAGCGATTCCTGGGACTGCCGCCTCGTCACGGCGACGCCTACCCCCACCTGAACGCCGGATCGTCGAGCTCGATCGACCCGGAGGTCGCCGAGCGCCTGCGCGAGGTCTACCGCGAGCCGAACCAACGCCTCGCCACGTTGCTCGGGCGAGATCTCGATTGGGACCACGCATGAGCGTCCCCGGAGCGTGACCGCCGTGGACGGAACCGCCACCGCCGATCCGCAGTCGCCGAACCCGGCGCATCAGCGGGCGGGCGACACCACCACCCTGGCTCGTCGCGGGGTGCTCAGCTTCGTCGGTGGGGTCGCCTTCGGGGTCTTCAACTTCCTGTGGATCGTCGTGGTGACCCAGGGATGGGGAAGCCAGCGCGCCGGCGAGCTCTTCGAAGGTGTGGCCGTGTTCACGATCGCCGTGAGCATCGTGATCTTCGGCGCCGAGGTCGGTCTCGTGCGCGGGTTCGCCGGGGCGGCCGCCACCGATCGTCACCACGAGCTGCGACACATGTTGCTCGTGGCCCTTACACCGGTCCTGGCCGTCTCGCTCCTGGTGGCGGCGCTCGCTCCCGCGTTGGCGATGCCCGCCGCAGAGCTCTTCGTTTCGGGCGAACGTGGCGTGGATGCGGTGGCCGACTACATCCGGACGTTCGGCTACTTCGTGCCGTTCGCCACGATGTTCTACACGCTGCTCGCCGCCACCCGAGGCCTGGGCAAGATGAGCCCGACGGTGTTCCTGGAGAAGTTCGCGCGTGGCGGGATGCAGGCGGCCTTCGCCTTCATCGTGGTGATCGCGGGGGCCGGCGCGACCGCCATGGCCGTCGGCTACGGACTGCCCTTCGCGATCGGTGCCGTGCTCGCCGCCGGATGGCTGTTCGCGAACCTGCGCACGGTCGAACGCAACGCGAAGACCGAACGCGCGATCACCGCCTCGTTCTCCGCGATCGGGCGGGAGTTCTGGCGGTTCGCCGCGCCGCGTGGCCTCGCGTCGGTCTTCCAGGCGGGCTCGATGTGGCTCGACACGCTCCTGGTCGGTGGTCTGCTCTCGGCGGCCGCGGCCGGCGTGTACACGGCCAGCAGCCGGCTGCTCCTGGTGGGTTCGTTCTTCCTGCTGGCGTTGATCCAGGCGATCGGACCGCAGATCAGCGCCATGTTCGCTCGAGGCGAACCGAAGCGGGCCGAGGACGTCTACCGCACGGCGACGGGATGGCTGGTGACGCTGACCTGGCCTCTCTACCTCACGATGGCCGTGTTCGCCCCGACGATCCTTCGACTGTTCGGCACCGACTTCGCCTCGGGGGCACCCGTGGTGGTGATCATGTCGCTCGCCATGTTGTTGAGCATGGCGCTGGGTCCGGTCGACATCGTGCTGCTGATGGGCGGCAAGAGTTCGTGGAACCTGATCAACACGATCATCTCGCTCGCCGTCAACATCGTGCTGAACCTGATCCTGATCCCGCGCATGGGCATCACCGGTGCCGCGCTCGCGTGGGCGGTGAGCATCGCGCTCAACAACCTCCTGCCGGCCCTGCAGGTGCACGTGATGCTGGGGATCAACGCGATCAGCCGGCGACTCCTGGTTCCGGGCCTGGCATCGGTGGCGTGCTTCGCCGGCCTCGGCCTGGTGATCCGGTCGGTGATGGGTCAGAGCTTCGTGGCGCTGGCGCTCGCCATCGTCGTGGGCGGGATCATCTACCTCGCGGTCGTGTGGCGCTACCGACGCCTGCTGCAGCTGGGAGCGCTGGGCAACGTGCTCCGTCGGCCCAGGAAGTCACGGGCCGATGCCGCGGGACGGCAGGCGACGGACGACGTCAGCCCCTGAGCCCTGCCCCAGAACCTGACCCCGGACATGATCGAGGGGCCTGCAAGGGCCCCTCGTCATGCGCTCGTGCCGCTGATGCGCGGGTCTCAGCAGCGGGTCGTGCGTCGGTTGTTCGGATTGAAGTAGTTGCTGCACCCGATGTCGATGTAGTTATCCATCGACTGCTGGGTCGTGTCGGCCCAGTAATTGGTGTTGGTGTAGTCCGAGTGCATGTAGACGAACGCCTTCAGCCGAGGCCAGCGCTGCTGGATCGTGCGCTTCACCCCGCGCATCCACCGCGCCTTCCAGTAGGGGTCGCCCGGCTTCTCGATCACGCTGCTCCACGCCATGAGTGGCTTGGGGTGGTGCTTGCCGAACTTGTAGAAGCACTCGAACAGCTGACGGAAGCTGCGGAAGTTGTCCACCGGCACCGCCGAGCCACCGATCCAATCCACCCACCGGTTGCCCGGGTAGAAGGACTGGGCCCTGCCGTTGCAGTAGGCGGCCGCCTGCGGGTCCCACACGAACTTGGCGTTGTGCACACCCATGTGCCGGAAGATCCCGACGACGTGCCGCCATGCCCGCTTGAACTCCCTGGGCTCACCGATGAACTGGATCCGGCCGGGAGCCTGCGTGAACTCCCACCACATCCGGATGAAGACCGGCCGCCGTACGCGCTTGACGGCCCTGGCGAACTTGCGGATCCCCTCGTCGGCGTTGCCGGCGGCGATCTCACGAGCTCGGTTGCTGTTGGCTGAGAACCCGTCCAGCGCCTTCCACGAGATCATCGGGATGCGGCCTTCGCTGGCCATGCTCTTCTCGGTGGTCATGTCGCGGTAGCTGAACGCGTGGTAGCGGTTCACGATGTCGAACTTGCGCCCGATCATGTCCTCGTACTTGCGCACCGATGGACCTTGATACAGGCCCCATCGAGGACTGACATGGGCACCGAACAGGACGCCGTGTCGTGGCGCGAGACGCGCCTGCGCGGTGCCCGGGATCAGCAACGCCCCCACGACGATCGCCACGACCATCGTTGCGGAACTGCGCCGCCCCTTCCGGGTTTCCGTCTGTCGGGTCAAAGCCTCGTTCCCCCCTCCTTGTTGGCCACGGCCTTCGATAGGCATGGCTCATCGTCGGTCTCTACTGAGCTTCGGGTGTACGACGGGGATGAGTCGATAGGGACGGTGGCCGTATTCCCAGCCCTCCATGGCCTACGGCGTTCAGCGTACCCGGCCCTTGGGACGTAGGTGGGGATATCGCCCGGAGGCCTACGGAAGAAGGGGTACGCGGGCCCCAGGTATCCCCTGGGGGGCAGCAGACCTCCCGGACCCGGAAAAGACCGACAAAGTCCGCCTCAGAACAGGCGGGCGGCCAGTTTCGGACGGTACGCGACCACGACCGGATCCTCAGGACCCAGGGCGGTGAAGACGTCGACCATGGCTTGGCGAGCCGCGTCGGGATCGGAGTCGAAGACCGACAGCATCGCGTCGAGCGCCTCCTGAGGACGACCTTGCGCCGCGGCCACCTTGGCCTGTTCGAGGGGGTCCGAAGGGGTCAGCTGGCCCCACCCGCGGACGCGGACCTGGGCCACGATGTGCTCGGCCTCGGGATCGGGCAGGAGGGGTTCGGCGAGCGCGAGGGCGGCTTCGTCCTCGCCGCGAGCGAGCAGGATCCGAGCCAGGCCGATCGACGCGTCGTGATTACCGGGTTCCTTCTCGAGGGCCTCGCGGTAGCCGGCTTCGGCGCCGTCGAGGTCGCCCGCCTCCTCGACCACCTGTGCCTCTTCGGCCTCGAGCTCGGCCTCGGAGGGCACGAGCTCGTCGACGAACTTGTTGACCTCCTCCTCCGGGTAGGCACCGATGAACATGCTCACCGGCTGACCGTCCCGGAACGCCACCACCGTGGGGATGCCCTGGCTCTTGACCGCCTGCAGCAGGGCGTTGCCGACGGCGTTCGCGTCGATGTCCAGCTTGGCGAGCGTGAAGGCGCCGGCGCGCTCGGCCGCCACCTTCTCCAGGATCGGGCCGAGGGTCCGGCACGGGGCGCACCACGAAGCCCACATGTCGACCACCACGGGGCGGGCCTTCGAGCCCTCGATCACGACCTGCTCGAAGGTGTCGTCGGTGACGTCGATCACGTGCTCGGTGGTGGCGCTCATCGGTCCATGGATCCCTTCCGTGCGGCGTCGCTGAGGAGGCGGTGCGAACTCATCTCCAGCGTCTCACACGTCCGAACCTTCGAAGGCGCAGGGCATTGAGCACCACCGTGACGCTGGATGCGGCCATGGCGGCGGCGGCCCACATGGGATCGAGCACCCCGAAGACCGCGAGCGGGATCATCACCACGTTGTAGGCGAAGGCCCAGAACAGGTTCTGCCCGATGATGCGGTAGGTCCGGCGAGCGAGCGCCAACGCGTCGACCAACGCCATGAGCGTGCCCGACAACAGGTTGACGTCCGCTGCGGCGAGCGCCACATCGGTCCCGGTGCCCATCGCGATCCCCACGTCGGCCGCGGCGAGCGCAGGACCGTCGTTGAGCCCGTCGCCGACGAACGCGACCTGGCGCCCGGCGGCGTGCAGGGCCACGATCTGCTCGACCTTGCCCTGCGGAAGGACCTCTGCCGTCACGTCCTCGATCCCCGCTTGGCGCGCGATCGCTCGGGCGGTCGCCCGGTGATCGCCGGTCACCATCGCCACCTGCAGCCCCGCGTCGCGCAGTCCCTCGACCGCGTCGGCGGCTTCGGGCTTGATGCGATCGGCCACGGCGATCAGGCCGATGGGGGCGTGGTCGCGCCAGACACCGAAGGGCGTCCGGCCCGAGGTCGCGAGTCGGTCGACGTCGTCCGCGAGGCCGGGCGGCAGCCCTTCGGGTCGACCTACCCGGATCAGGGTTCCGTCGAGGTCGGCCTCCATCCCGGCTCCGGGCATGGCGGCATGCGCGGTGGCGACCGGCACGTCGATCCCCCGTTCGCGGGCGCCGTCGATGACCGCGCGCCCGATCGGGTGTTCGGAGCCGACTTCGGTGGCGGCCGCCACGGTCACGACCTCGTCGGCCGTAGCGGGCGGCGCGGGCACGACGTCGGTCAGCGTCATCGCGCCGTCGGTGATCGTCCCGGTCTTGTCGAGCAACGCGATGTCCACCCGCTTCGCGCGCTCGAAGACGTCGGCACCCTTGAACAGCACCCCCAGCTCGGCCGCGCGGCCGGTGCCCACCATGACGGCCACGGGGGTCGCGAGGCCGAGCGCGCACGGACAGGCGATCAGCAGCACCGCCACTGCATGGAGCACGGCGTCGCCGGCCGTGGCTCCGGCGAGCGCGACCCACCCCAGGGCCGTGAGGCCCGCGAGGACGAGCACTGCGGGAACGAAGACCGCCGAGATGCGGTCGGCGAGTCGCTGCACGGGCGCCTTCGAGCCCTGCGCCCGTTCCATCGCCCGGACGATGCCTGCGAGCGCGGTGTTGGCGCCCACCGTGGTGACGAACACCACCAGCCGGCCGTTGCCGTTGATGGACGCACCCACGACGTCGTCGCCGGGGCCCACCTCGACCGGTACCGATTCGCCCGTCAACAACGACAGATCCACCCACGAAGCACCGGTCTTCACGACCCCGTCGGCCGGGATCTTCTCCCCCGGACGAACCAGCACGAGGTCGCCCGGCACCACCTGATCGATCGGCGTGGACATCTCGCGCCCCTCATCCAGGACGGTGGCGGTCTTCGCGCCTCGTTCGAGCAGCACGCGTGAGGCGTCGCCTGCGCTCGCCCGAGCCGTGGCCTCGAGCACCTTGCCGACCAGGATCAGCGTGATGATCACGGCTGCGGTGTCGAAGTAGAGCGCGTCGCCGCCGGACAGGACCGAGACCACGCTGTAGATGTAGGCCGCACTGGCGCCCACCGCGATCAGGGTGTCCATCGTGCTCCGTCCATGGCGCGCGGCGAGCGCGGCCGACCGGAAGAACGGCCACCCGGAGAATCCCACGACCACGCTGGTCAGCGCCCCTGCGAGGCTCCGGCTCCACGAGGGA
>DATLPI010000038.1:0-2353 GCA_035535815.1 Actinomycetota bacterium
GAAGACGCTCATCTCGATCACCGCCGGAATGGACTGAGCGGCATCGGTTGAAGAGCCGTCCTCTTCGAAGGAAAGGGACCCGGATGGCTCTCCCGCTGCCTTGCCAGAAGAGGGCGCACCTACCCGCCACACGGCGAGTACAACCGCCGCGGCCAGGAGAACGAATACAACGGCCCTTCGTTTCACTGGGTCCCTGGCCGAGTATAGGTCGGCGGAGTTACGGTGAGGGCGTGGCGAAACTCGATGCGGACGTGTGGTTCCGGTTCCACTCTGCGAGTCTCTCTACCGCGGGTGCCGACCTTCGCCGCCTCAAAGAAGCGGCCCAGACGGCGGGGTTCGAGTTGAGGGGCGCGAGAGTGACGCCTGCGGCTGAGGGTGAGAGCAGACCAGGTTGGTCTGAGAAGACGGACTGGGGGACAAACTACGTTCCCCTCGATCCGGAACCCTAGAGCGGAGGCGGAGCCGGAAAGGTTGCGGAAAAGCTGCGCGCTACACGCAGCCGACCGGCTCGGTGAGACGTGGCCGCGCTCCATGGTCGTTCCTTCGACCAAGTAGGCGGCCTTTCGGGCGTCGCGGCCGAGCCACAGCTGCAGGTCGCCCAGGTGGTAGCCCGTGTTGTGTGCCCCAGCCGGAAGCGCTACCTCGGTGTCAAGCGACCCGACAGTTTCGAGCGTTCCGTTGGGGTCGCGCACGTATTGGCGGGCTTGGTCGACGGTGTCGACACGCGTCCCGAGCGGCCACCCAACGTAGAGGATGACGGCCTCGTCGACGCATTCGGGTGCGGAGGTCGAGACGATGTGCTCAGGCACGTCCTTCCCGACGGCATCGCGCCACGGTTTCTCCCAATCCGAAACGCTCGAAGAGGGAGAAGTCGAGACACCGCCCCCGCACCCGAGAAGAAGGAAAGCCACCCAGATCAGGACGACGAAAAGCCTCATCACGTTCTCAGACGACGGACGGGCCCCGGAAGTCCCTTGGACTATTTCCACCCGCAGTCAAGGGCGGCAGCCTTGTCACGATGCTCTCGAAGGGCGATCATGATCCTCGGGAAAGTGCAGAATCGTGCAAAGAGGAGTCGCATGAGGATCTTCGTCGCCCGGTGGCTGCTCGCGACGACCGCGGTGATGTTACTCATCGGCCCCACGCGCGCGACCGCAGCTCTCGACCACAGTTTCAATGATGATGGGATCCTCTTCCCGGAGGTGTTCGGCGGAATCGACGATTTGGCGATGGACGGCACGACTTTCATCGCGTCTGGTTCCGTAGACGGTAACCCCGCACAGCTCGCTGCATTTCGGATCACCTTGGACGGACAGATCGACAGCTCGTTCAGCGGCGATGGCGTCTTCACGCTGCCTGGCTACGGCGGTCGGGGCGTGGGCATCTCGCCGCGGGCTGGAGGCGGCTACTGGGTCGGCGGATGGGTGCGACTGCCCATATTGGAAACAACCCAGGACTTCGCGCTCGTCGCCGTGACGTCGGCGGGCGAGCTTGACACGTCGTTCGGAGGCGGCGACGGCCTGGTCAGCGTCGACCTCGGAGGTGACGATGCCGCCGAAGCGATGACACTCGATCCGTCCGGAAGGATTCTGCTCGCCGGGCGATCGGTCGACACTAATGGGTCAACCAGCAGTCAGACGGCCGTTGTCCGGTTTACGAGTGCCGGGGTGCCCGATTCGTCGTTTGGTGGTGACGGGGGCGTGACCTACCCCGGTGGAGCCGGCGAGTTCGACGACGCGCGCGGAATCGCTACGACCGGAGGAGGACAGCCGATCGCGGTCGGCGCGTCGACGTCCTCGGCGGATGGGTCGAGCCAGCTGGTGCTCGCTCGCCTTGAGGAAGATGGCGACCTCGATCCGACGTTTGGGGAAGGCGGTCTGGTGATGCCAGATCTCGCACCTCGGTCCGCGGGAAGCGGGGTCGAAGTGCTCCCGAACGGAAAGATCCTCGTCGGCGGCTGGGCGGGCGGGGCCGCGGCGTCCGGGTTCGCGGTCGCCCGCATGAAGCCGGACGGCTCGCTCGATGGCTCGTTCGGGCAGGGGGGCAAGGGTTACACGGTTGTTGACCTCGGTGCATCAGAGCAGGTTGAAGGACTTGCCACGATGAGCGATGGCTCCATCCTCTTGGCAGGGAACATCGACTGGGCCCTCGCCGATCACGCCGTCGTTCGCTTCACGAAGCAAGGGCTCCTCGATCCTCTCTTCGGAAAGAAGACCACGAACCTCTGGACAGATCAGTTCGGCAATGACTCGGACGACTTGGTAATGGCGTTCCTCGTCATGCCCGACGATCGCTATGTGATCGGAGGCACGTCATCGGTCGGTCTGAATGGCTTGACGGGATATCGGCCCGC
>DATLPI010000039.1:0-2184 GCA_035535815.1 Actinomycetota bacterium
TGGTAGAGCGCGCCGTGGATGCCCCCACCACACGGGGCGCGCACGACCAGCGGGCACCCCCAGTCCCCGTTCGTTCGATACCGCATGCGCGCGGCCTCGGACACGATCTGATCGAACGCGGGGTGGATGAAGTCGGCGAACTCGATCTCGGCGACCGGCACCATGCCGTGCAGGGCCATCCCGATCGCCACCCCCACGATGCCCGACTCCGCGAGTGGCGTGTCGATCACGCGCCGCTCACCGAAGTCCTCCAGGAAGCCCTCCGAGACCTTGAAGACGCCGCCGCGCGTGCCGACATCCTCGCCCAGCAGGACGATCCGCTCATCCGCCGCCATCTCGGCGTGCAGCGTCTCGCGGATCGCGGTGACGAGGTTGACGGTGCTCACGGCTCCTCGTCCGCGAACACGTGGCGAAGCACCGTTCCGGGATCAGGATCGGGAGCCTCCCAGGCCGCGGTGATCGCGGTCTCCACCTCCGTCTTGACCTCGTCCTGCAGGGTCTGCATGCGATCGGCATCCCACAGGCCCTGCGCGATCAGGTAGGCGGTGAATCGGTCGATCGGGTCCCGGTCCTTGTGCTCGGCGACCTCCTCGCGCGATCGATACGACTTGTCGTCGTCATCGGACGTGTGGGGGTGGTACCGGTACGTCTTGCATTCGATCAGGGTCGGGCCCTCGCCGGCGATCGCCCGCGCACGCGCCTCCTGCATCACGCGGAAGCAGGTCAGCACGTCGCTGCCGTCGACGACGACGCCGGGCATGCCGTAGCCCTCGGCCCTGCTCGCGACGTCGCGCACGGCCATCTGTTTGTCCTGCCGCACGCTGATCGCGTACTCGTTGTTCTCACACACGAAGAGCACGGGCAGGTGATGAATCGCGGCGAAGTTGAGCCCCTCGTGCCAGTCGCCTTCGCTCGTCGCCCCCTCGCCGAACCAGGACGCGACGACGGCGTCTTCTTGCCGGTAGCGCATCGCGTACGCGATGCCGGCGGCGTGGGGGACCTGCGTGGCGATCGGGGAGGAGTGGCTCACGATGCCCAGGCGTTTGCTGCCCCAGTGGCTGGGCATCTGTCGGCCGCCCGAGGTCGGGTCGTCGGCCTTGGAGAAGACGCCGAGAAAGATCTCATACGGAGTCATGCCCGCGACCAGCACGACACCCAGGTCGCGGTAGTACGGCACCCAGATGTCGGTGCCCGCCCGCAGTGCCGAGGCCGTGCCGACCTGGCAGCCCTCGTGCCCCGAGACGGGAACGACGAAGGGCGCGCGACCCATACGGTTCTGCCGGAGCGAGGCTTCGTCGATCAGCCGCGCCGTCAGCATCTGGCGTTGCATGCGAAGCAGGTCCTCGGTCGCGAGCCCGAGCGCCTCGTGTGGCGCGTCGGTCACCTGTGCGGACACCTCGAGCCTCCTCGCACCCTTTGCGGAGTCTACACCCGAACACCCCCCGGACGCTGCGGCCGGACGCCCGTTGCCACCCATACCCCCTAGGGGTATAGTGCACTTTGACCATGGAAGGCGAGGAGCGTTTCTCGATGCACACGGATCCGGTGTGCGGCATGACCATCACCGTGGATGAGGCCGCCGGCGCCTGGGAACACGAGGGAACGACGTACTACTTCTGCTCGGTGGCCTGCCTGGAGCGGTTCCGCAGGGACCCGCCGGCGTTCCTGGCGCAGGACCCCTCCGAGCGATCGATGTGACAAAGCCCCAGGGGGTAGGCGGCCGGGGGGTGTGCTGAGTTGAAGGAGAAGACGATGTACGGATATGCGTCCAAGAAAGACGACCTGCATTCCAGGCTGCGCAAGATCGAGGGCCAGGTGCGCGGTCTGCAGCGGATGGTGGACGAAGATCAGTACTGCCTCGACATCCTCACGCAGGTCAACTCGGTCACCGCGGCGCTGCGCGCGGTGGGCATGGGGCTGCTCGATGACCACGTCCGCCATTGCGTGGCCGAGAGCATCTCCGCGGGCGACGGCGAGGCGAAGATCGAAGAGCTGATGGCGGCCGTGGCTCGCTTCTCGGGAAAGTGACGCCGATGGCAGCCGCGGATCTCGTGCTCGACATCGAGGGCATGACCTGTGCCTCGTGCGTGCAGAAGGTCGAGCGAGCGCTCGGCGATGTCGACGGGGTCCAGGCCGCCGCGGTCAACCTCGCCACCCGGACCGCCATCGTTCGGGGGGCGGTCG
>DATLPI010000040.1:0-3187 GCA_035535815.1 Actinomycetota bacterium
CCGGAGTCCGAACCGATGACTCAGCCGATCGTCGACCGCTAAGGCCCGGACCCGTAGGATCGGGTGCATGGGCAAGTACGTCCTGGATCACCACCTCGAAGGTGAGGCCGCGCGGCTGGCGCTGATGTCGCGATTGCTCGACCACATGCACCGACGACACCTCGAGTCGTTGGGGATAGGGGAGGGGACGCGGGCGCTCGAGGTTGGCTGCGGCAACGGCTCGATCTCCGCGTGGCTCGCCGAGCGTGTCGGACCCGGCGGTTACGTCGTCGCGGTGGATCTCGACCTGTCGCTCGTCGACGTGGAGGCGCCGGAACTCGAGTTGCGAGTGGGCGACATCGTCGCCGGACCGGTCGATCCCGGCACCTTCGACATCGTCACCGCGCGGGCCGTCCTGCATCACGTCACCGACGCCGACGCAGCGATCCGGAACCTCGTCGCCGGCTTGGCTCCAGGTGGAGGGATCCTCCTGATCGAACCGGACTTCCTTCCGGTCAGTGTCGCGGAGCCTTCCGACGTGCGGGCGTTCTGGGAACGGGTGCCTCGCGTCGATCGGTTCGGCCTCCGCCTCCACGGCCTCATCGAGCTGGTCCTCGTCGTCGGGCATCGCCTTCACCGACGATGGCATGGCGGCGTATGCGAGGAGCCCGGCGATGCCCGCCAGCGCGGTCCCGATACCGCCGATGATGAGCACGGTCTGGCCGTCGAGACCGGCCACCAAACCACCGGCCGCGCCGATCGCGATCAGCTGGGTGCCGTTCATCAGTCCGCCGTAGGCCGCGAACACTCGACCGCGGTACCGGTCCTCCGTTCGGTGCACGATGAGGCTGCGCATCGAGACCGTGATGACGCCGTTCGCGACGCCGCCCACCAGGAACATCACCAGCGCGACGGCGAGCACGCCCGATGCGCCGGCGATGGCGACCGCGGCGCCCCCCACGACCGCCGCGATCGCCATGGCCGACAGCAGGCGCCCCTTCCCCAGGCGCCGGGCGATCAGCGAAGCGCCGATCGCCATCCCCACGAGCCAGACGCTGGCCAACAGGCCGTATCCCCAGGCGCCGGCGTCGAGGGTATCCCTCGCGAAGAACACCTCGGCCACGTTGTCCATGGCCGCGAAGAGCACGATGGCCGCGATCAGTCCGAAGCCCACCAGCAGCATCCGATCGCGGGTCACGACGGTGAACCCGGCCCGGGCCTCGCCCTCGGCCTCACCCTCGGCCTCCGGCTGCCTGCGAACCGTCAGCGCCATCGCCGCCAACGCGATCACCACGAAGGTTCCCGCATCCACCAGCAGCGCAACCTTGGAGCTGGCGCCAGCCGAGATCGTGCCCGCCAGCACCGGTCCGCCGATCATGCCGACGTAGCGCGCCGTCTCCAGGTAGGCGTTGCCCTCGGTGGCGTGTTCCTCCCCGACGATGACCGGCGCCAGGGTGTAGATCGCGGGCGTCGCCACCGCGGTGCACGCCCCCAGCAGGAAGGCCAGCATCAAGATGCCCGGGAGTCCGGTGGTGAACGCGAGCAACCCGGCGATCCCGGCCTGGAGGGCGGACGCGATCATCAGGGACCGGCGGGTCTCGAAGTTGTCGACGATCACCCCGGCCGCCGGGGCGAAGATCACCAGCGGCAGCAGACCGGCGAGCAGCAAGGCCGCCACCGCCCAGCCGGAATCCGTGAGGTCTGCGACCTTGATCGCGAGCGCGATCAGCGCCAGTTCGTCACCCAGCGAGGAAAGTCCGGTCGACAGGACCAGCAACCGGAAATCACGGCCTCGAAGCGAACCCCCCACGGGGGCGGATGCTAGTCCTCCCCAGAGCCCCGCACATCGCCTTCATGACCCATTCGCCTGGCACCCGGTCGGGCTATGGCATCGGCGTGAGGAGTGGTACTACTCGGTGACCGCCGAACGGAGGCGCGTAGTAGTGCGTTGCCTACCCAAAAGCGCCAGGGACTCCGGCAGCGGCGGCGACACGTTAGATCCCGTGACCGCCGCACGGACCGGCTGGAAGGCCTTGGTGCGGCTCAATCCTTCGGCTTCGGCGAGGGCATCGAGCGTGGCCTGGATCGGCTCGGCATCCCACGGTTCGACCGTCTCAAGTGCGTCGGCCACCTTCGACAGGTAGCCCTCAGGAGCCTTCGCGACCAATCCCTGGGCCTTCTCATTCAAAGAGATGTCGTCGGTGAACAGGAAGGCGAGCAGTTCCGGCGCCTCGCGCAGGGTCTTCATCCGCTCCTTCACCAGTGGCATGGCGGCCATGAGCATCGCTGGATCCGGCATGAGGCCCGCCTCGGTGAGGAAATGGAGGCACCGCGCCGCGAGGTCGTCGTCGTCGAGGCCCTGGATCAAGTGGTTGTTGAGCCACGTGAGCTTTTCGGTGTCGAACGCGGCGGGGTTGGACGAGACGCGTTCCAGGTCGAACGCGTCGATGAGCTCGTCGCGGCTGAGGATCTCGCGATCGTCGCCCGCCGACCAGCCCAGGAGCGAGAGGTAGTTGACCATGGCCTCGGGCAGGTACCCGAGCTCGCGGAAGGATTCGACGCTGGTGGATCCGTGCCGCTTCGACAGCGGTTGGCGGTCGGGGCCGAGAACCTGGGGGACGTGGGCATAGCGGGGCGGCGTGCCGCCGAGCGCCTCGATCACGGCGGCGTTCCTGGGCGCGCTGGCGAGCAGGTCGTCCCCGCGCACGACGTGGGTGACGCCCATCAGCAGGTCGTCCACGGCCACCGCCAAGAGGAACACCGGCGATCCGTCGGAACGCATCAGCACGAAGTCGCGCAGCTGCCCGGCCGCGAACCGGACCTCGCCCTTGACGATGTCGTCGACCACCCACTCGTGGTCTGGCATGCGGAAGCGCACCACGGACTCGCGGCCCTCGGCCTCGTACGCGGCGATCTGGGCCGCGTCGAGGGCACGGCAGTGCCCGTCGTAGCCCGGGGCCTCCTTCCGCGCGCGGGCGGCGGCGGACCGGGCCTCGAGTTCCTCCTTGCTGCAGTAGCAGCGGTAGGCGGCACCGCTCGCGAGCAGCTCGTCGGCCTTTTCCCGGTAGATGTCGAGCCGCTGGGACTGACGGTAGGGGCCGTGATCGCCTCCCACCTCGGGGCCTTCGTCCCAGTCCAGACCGAGCCACCGGAGATCCTCCAGGACGCCGTGGACCGCTTCCTCGGTGACGCGGCTCGCGTCGGTGTC
>DATLPI010000041.1:0-24684 GCA_035535815.1 Actinomycetota bacterium
GCGCAGGACAGCATCACCGAACTCGACACCGAGGGCGCGGTCGAGGGCGTCGGGAGCGGCCTGCACGTGGGCGTCGGCCACGTGCGTTATTCGACCTCGACCGCCTGCCGGCCCGCGTAGTACCCGCAGTTGCCGCAGACCCGGTGCGAGAGCTTGGGCTGCTTGCACTGGGGGCATTCGGCGAATGCTGGTGCGGTCGCCTTCCAGTTGGCGGCGCGCTTGTCGCCGCGGGACTTGCTCTGCTTCTTCTTCGGTACGGCCATCGGTCGATCCTTCCGTCGGTGCGGGGATGTCGGTTAGTTCTGGTCCATCTGTTGGAGGAGCTGTTCGAGCCCCGCCCAGCGCGGATCCGTGCTGGGGTGGTCGCCCGGGCACTCGCCCAGGTTGCGGTCGCCGCCGCAGACGGGGCACAGGCCCTTGCAGTCGGGGCTGTGGAGCGGCGAGAACGGCAGTTCGACCCCGATCGCGTCCCGGACCATCTGGTCGGGTTCGATCAGGCCCTCGGGGTCGAGCGGGTAGTCGTCGGTGTCCTCGTCGGGCGCGGGCACGAACATCTCGTGCAGGTCCACCGCGAAGGGCTGTTCGAAATCCTTCAGGCACCGGGCGCACTGGAGCGCCATCGTGCCGCGCAGGGTGCCCGAGACCAGGATGCCTTCGACCAGGCCCTCCAGCAGGAGGTCACCTTCGACGGCATCCTCCTCGCGCACACGTGCCAGCTCGGTGCCGAGATCGTCCACGGTGCCTTCAACATGGGTCTGACGCGAACTGCCCGGCTGGCCCACGAGATCGCGCACATCGATCGCCGCCAAGGTCACGACCCCTCCTCGTCGAACAATTGGGTCTCGCGCGGTGGGCGAGCCTCGTGATCGCCGAACTCCTGCTCGGCGGCCGTCGACGGTGCTCGGAGCTTGTCGCGACCCACCTCGACCTGGTCGAGGGTCTTGGCGAGTGCCTTGGACGCCGACTGGGAATCCTCCAGGATCTTGCGCAGCCCGATCTCGAACTGCGCCAGCTTGCCGTCGACGTACTCCTCGGCCTCGCGCTTCATCGCGCGGGATGTCGCCTCGGCTTCGGCCAGGATCCGTTCGCCTTCCCCGTTGGCACGGGCCACGATCGACTCCTGGCGTGCCATCTTCAGCTGCTCCTCGCGGGCGGCCGCCACCAGGGCCTCGCCGTCGGCCTTGGCCTTGGACAACAGTTCCTCGCGGTCCTTCACGATCCAGCGAGCCTGCTTGATCTCGTCGGGCAAGGCTTCCTGCATCTCGGCGATCAGGTCGAGGACCTCGTCGCGGTTGACGAGCACCGACGAGGACAGCGGCATGGCCTTGGCCTCGCGCACGAGTTCATCCAGCTGGTTGAGACGGGCGGTGATGTCCACGGTCAGCGCGCCTCCAGCCGGTCCAGGAGCCGCTTCTTCACCTGGTCGGGCACCAGGCCCTCGACGTCGCCGCCGAACCGCGCGACCTCTTTCACCAGCGAGGACGACAGGAACGACCACTTCGGGTTCGTGGGCATGAACAGGGTCTCCACCTCGCCGAGACGATGGTTCATCTGGGCCATCTGGATCTCGAACTCGTAGTCGGAGATGGCGCGCAGGCCCTTCACGATGACCGCGTCACCGTGGGCCTTGGCGAAATCCACGAGCAGCCCTTCGAACCCCGTCACGCGGACGTTGGCCATGGACGAACAGGCCTCCTCCAGCATCGCGACACGTTCCTCCAGGGCGAACAGCGGTTGCTTCGCCGGATTCTCGAGCACCGCGACCACGACCTCGTGGAAGGTCTCGGATGCGCGCCCGATGATGTCGAGATGGCCGTTGGTGACGGGGTCGAACGTCCCCGGACACAGGGCGGTCAAACCCATGCAACCTCCGTGGTGTCGCGTTACGCGTTCTCTGGCAGGACTTCTGGCTGACTGCCGGCCGGCACCTGCGGCCGGATCACGAGCACGAGGCTGTCGCCGTAGCGAAGCTCCCTCGCGACGGCCCAGTGTACCGGAATGACAGGCATGGAACTCCGTTCCCCCCTGGTCAGGACGATGGTTCCGCCCTGGTCAGGGACCCATCCTGCCGTGAGCTCCTCCAGGACGGGTTGCACCTCGCTCCCGGCCATGTCGTATGGCGGATCGCAGAAGACCAGGTCGAAGGGCGCCCCCGGCCGCTCGGTCCCCGCCAGGAACCTGGCCACGTTCAGCGTCTGCACCACGGCATCGGCTGCGAGGCCGGTGATGTCGAGGTTGCGATGGATCGTGGCGCCTGCCTGGGCTGATCGCTCCACGAAGGTGGCCCGCTCCGCGCCGCGCGAGAGCGCTTCGATCCCCACTGCTCCCGTGCCGGCGAACAGGTCGAGGACGATCGCGTCGGCGACCACGTCCGGACCGAGGCTGGAGAACAACCCTTCCCGCGCGCGGTCGGATAGCGGCCGCACGCCGTCGGGGACGGGGGCCAGGCGGGCGCCCTTGGCAGAGCCGGTGACGATGCGCATACGCGCCAGCCTACGAGCGGAAGAGCCAGTCGATCGAGCGTTCGAACCGGTGCCGCAGCTCCTCCAGGAGCTCGGGGTGCCGCTCCAGATGTGGGTCGTCCTCGATCACCGCGAACGCCTGGGTGCGGGCACGTTTCACCAGCTCCATGTCCTCGGCCAGGCGCGCCAGCTTCAGGTCGGGCATGCCGGACTGCTTCGTGTCGAACAGGGTGCCCTCGCCTCGCAGCTTGAGATCCTCGTCGGCGAGCGCGAACCCATCGGTGGTCCGGACCATCGCGTCGATCCGGGCCCGCGCCTCCTCGTTGTCCGGCTCGGACTCGTCGAACAGGATGCAGAAGGAGCGGTGCTCGCCCCGGCCGATGCGCCCACGCAACTGGTGGAGCTGTGCCAGGCCGAACCGCTCGGCGTTCTCGATCAGCATCACGGTGGCGTTGGGGATGTCGACCCCCACCTCGATCACGGTGGTGGAGATCAACAGATCGGCCCGGCCCGTTCGGAACCGATCCATGATCGCCTCCTTGTCCTTGGGACGCATGCGCCCGTGGAGCAGCTCGATCCGCAGATCGGGGAAGACCTCGGTGGCGAGGCGTTCGGCTTCGGCCTCGGCGGCCTTGACCTGCGTGCGGTTGCCTTCGTCGATCGCGGCACACACCACGAAGGCCTGCCGGCCCGCGGCGATCTCGCCCCGGACGAGGTCGTAAGCGGCCGTCCGTTCGCCGGGGCCACGGACGGCGCGCGTCTCGATCGGACGGCGCCCCGCGGGCAACTCGTCGAGGACCACCACGTCGAGGTCGCCGTAGTAGGTGAGCGCCAGGGTCCTGGGGATCGGTGTGGCCGTCATGATCAGGACATCCGTTTCGCCGCCCTTGGACTTGAGTGCGCTGCGTTGGTGCAGCCCGAACCGGTGCTGCTCATCCACGACGGCCAGCGAGAGGTCGGCGAACGTCACGGCCTCCTGCACCAGCGCGTGGGTCCCGACCACGAGGTCGACGCTGCCGTCGGCCACCCCCTCGAGGACGCGTTGCCGGTCCTTGCCGGTGACGGCGCCGGTCAGCATCGCGTAGGTGACGACGGGTTCATCGGCGGCGGCACCCGTGGGGTCGGGAACCGGATCGGGCTCGGTGAGACTGTCGAGCAGCGACACCTGTCCCTCGGCGGCCTTCGCCGGACGCGAGGCCAGCAGGTCGAGGTAGGCGACGCCCCCCACGCCGTCCAGCAGCGCCGCCACCGAGCGGAGGTGCTGGCCCGCCAGCACCTCCGTGGGCGCCATGATCGCGGCCTGATGGCCGGACCCGATCGCCACCAGCGCGGCGTGCAGAGCCACCAGGGTCTTGCCGGCTCCCACGTCACCCTGCAGCAGCACGTTCATGGGGCGGGGCCGCGCCATGGCCTCGCCGACCTCGGCCATCGCGCGGTGCTGTGCCCCGGTGGGTTCGAAGGGGAGCGTCGCCGGCAGCCGGCGGGTGAGCTCGTTGTCCGGCTCGTGAGCGATCCCCTGCTGTTCGGCCTCCACGCGATGCTTGCGGAAGGCGACCCCCAGCTCCAGCGTGAACAGCTCGTCGAACTTCAGCCGCTCGCGGGCTCGCGCCAGCGCCCGGTCGTCGTCGGGGAAGTGGATGTCGCGCACGGCGCGGTCGTAGGCGACGATCGATCCCGCCCGCGTCAGCGCGCCGGCCATCGGATCCTGGAGCATGGGGAGCTGCTCGAGCGCGCGGTGGATCAGCTCGCGGATCGTCCTGGTGGTGATGCCCTCCGAGGCCTTGTGCACCGGCGTGATCCGGCCGGTGTGCACCAGGTCGGCGTCGTCGCCTCCCAGGAACTCCACCTCCTGGTTCGAGAGCTGGAGACGGCCCCGGTACAGGGTGGCCAGGCCCGAGACCGCGACCTCCTGGCCCTCCTTGTACTGCGATGCCAGCCATGGCTGGTTGAAGAACGTGAGGTCGAGGTATCCGGTGCCGTCGCCGATCGTGACCGTCACCATCGTCTGACGGTTGCGGGTCTGCCGTTTCGCCACCTTGCGCACGCGCGCGATCACCGTCACGAACCCGCCGATCTTCAGCTCGCGGATCGTCTGCACGCGGGAACGGTCGATGTAGCGACGTGGGTAGTGGTGCAGCAGCCCTCCCACAGTGGTGATGTCGAAGGCGCTCGCGAGCACCTCGTCGGCCTTCGCGGGCTCGACGCCCTTCCTTCGGCGGCCGGCGGTCCGAGCGGCCAGCCGGGGATCGATCTGCGCGATCGGGGACTCGAGGGTCAGCGGCATCGGGGGTTCCTCATCCGTCGTCGGTTCTACCATGGACGGGATGCTCGTCCGCCGGTTCGTCCTCGCCTTCGCTCTGATCGCGCTGGTCTCCAGCGCCTGCACGTGGTCGAACGACGACGAGGATCCCACCCCGACACCGTCCGCGAGTTCGACCGGGGGCCTGCTCCCCTCGACACCGGACGCCCTCCCGAATATGGACGCCGAGGACTTCCATGCGATGGTGGGCCAGCTCGAAGGGACCCCGCTGGTGGTCAACGTATGGGCATCGTGGTGTGAACCCTGCGAACGCGAGACCCCGATGCTGACCGCCGCGGCGGCTGACCACCCCGGCGTGCGATTCGTCGGGGTGAACACGCAGGACTCCCGGGAAGGTGCCGAGTCCTTCATCGAGCAGTACTCGATCCCCTACCCCAGCGTGTTCGATCCTGACGGCGCCATCATCACCGACCTGGACGCCCTTGGCCCCCCGGTGACCGTGTTCTACGACGCGGATGGCACCCAGGCGGCGTCGGTCGTGGGTGAACTCAGTCAGCAGACCCTGGACCAGCACCTCGCCGAGATCACCTCGTGACGGAGCCCCGTCGGGTCCCTCGAGGGTTGGCGAAATCGTCTGCCGAAATCCTCTGCCGAAGTCGTCTGGTAGCCTCGTTCGGCTATGGCAGCGACCTGTGACATCTGCGGCAAGAAGCCGTTCTTCGGCAAGTCGGTCTCGTTCTCGCACAAGCGGAACAACCGCCGGTGGGATCCGAACATCCAGCGCCTCCGCGCGCTCGTCGACGGCACCCCCACCCGCGTGAACGCCTGCACCTCGTGCATCAAGGCCGGCAAGGTCACGCGCATCCCGAAGCGCCCCGCCACCACCTAGCGATCCGACGCGCGGACCCGGATCGCTCGCTACGCGAACGGATCCCAGCCGGCTGGATCCAGCGGGCGCTCGCTCCCGGCAGGATCGACGAGCACGAGCCCCAGGTCTTCGGTGATGACGCCGATCGGCGAAAGCTCGACGCCGAAGGTGCGACGCATCTCGGCCGAGGCCTCGGATCCGTCCGAGATCGCGGCAAGCACCTCGTAGTCCTCTCCCCCGTCCAGGGCGTCCTCCAACGTGGCTGCTTCGTGGATCGGGACGCGCTCCGCATCGATGCGAGCGCCCACGCCGCCGGCCTCACACAGGCGTGACAGATCGAGCGCAAGGCCGTCCGACACATCGATCATCGACCGGGCGCCTCCCCGAGCCATGACGGCGGCCTCGCCGATCCGCGCCGTGGGGCGCATGAACCGCTGGACGGCGTCGCGCTCGGCCGCCCCCAGCCCTCGATGCTCGGTTCCTTCGACCAGACGGCGGCCGGCCGCTGCCCCACCGAGTGATCCGGTGACGACGATCTCGTCGCCGGGCCTTGCCCCGGAGCGAAGGAGGGCGCGGCCGGGGGCGACCTCGCCCACCACCGTGATCGCGATCGAGATGTCGGACCCACGGGTGAGGTTGCCGCCGACGAGCCACAGCGCATGTTCGTCGCAGGCTTCACGCATGCCGCCGAACAGCTCCATCACCCAGGCGGCGTCCACGCGATCGGACAGCGTGAGCGCGCACAGGGCGTATCGAGGGCTCGCGGCCATCGCCGCGATGTCGCTCAGGGAGACGTTCATCGCCTTGGACCCGAGATCGCGCGCCGTCGTCAGCCCACGGCGGAAATGGGTGCCCTCGACCATCACGTCGGTGGTGAGCACCAGCTCTCCCGACCCCGGTGCGACCACCGCGGCATCGTCGCCCACACCGACCCGCACCTCAGGTCCGGCCCCCGACAGGACCTTGCGGATCGCCGCCAGCAGCTCCGGTTCCGTGATGTCCATCGTCTTGTCCGTTCCGTACAAGTCCAGCCGCTGCATCGCGGCCAGTTGCGCCGGAGGAGCCCTGAACGCCGTTCGGTAGACTCTCAGCCGTACTCCGGCATGTCCAAAACGGCCGGGTCACGCGCAATCCCAAGCATCCCGCAACGAGGAGGCCCCATCGTGGCAGAGGTTCACGTCAACCCGACCCCGGAACAGCTCCGGGCGTTCACGGAGGAGATGCCCGAGACGCGCATCTCCGCGTTCGGGAACACCAACACGCAGACCCAGGTCCTGTCCCGCAGCGCCGCCAGCACGCACGTGGTCGATCGCGAGTCCAGCGGCAAGACCATGACGCGGGCGCAGTACGACGAGATCGCCGCGCTGCAGGACGCGTACATCGCCGAACACGACATGGTCCAGATCGACGGCTACATCGGCAACGACCCGGAGATGCGCACCGCCGCGCGCCTGCTGATGGAGAAGCGCTACGCCAACGTCGCCGGGATGCAGCAGAAGCTCTACTTCGAGCGCGATGACGATGCGGAGGGGGCGGGCGGGGAGCAGATGGTGCAGGTGATCTACACGCCGGGTCTCAAGGCCGAGGGCTGGCCCGACGACCGACTGATCGCCGTGGATCTCGACCACTACGTGACGCGCGTCCTCAACTCCGACTACTTCGGTGAGTCGAAGAAGGGCGGCCTTCGGATGTGGAACGACATCGTCTACAACAAGGGCGGTCTGGCACTCCACGCCGGCCTCAAGGTGATCCCCACCGACGACGGCGACAAGGTGTTCATGATCATCGGCCTGTCGGGCACGGGCAAGACCACGACCACGTTCACCACGCAGAACGGCTCCAAGCCCATCCAGGACGATTTCGTGGGGCTGATGCCGGGCGGCAAGGCCTACGGCACCGAGAACGGGTGCTTCGCCAAGACGTTCGCGCTCGACCCTGACTTCGAGCCCTCGATCTACGGCGCCGTGATCAAGCCCAGCACCTACATGGAGAACGTCTACCAGGCCGAGGACGGCACGGTCGACTTCAACAACGAGCACTACACGAAGAACGGGCGCGCGGTGTTCTCGATGAGCGACCTGCTCTCCTACGAAGACGCCCAGAACGTGGGCACGGTCGACTACCTGCTGATCCTCAACCGGAACGAGAACATCATCCCGGCGGTGGCGAAGCTCTCACAGACCCAGGCCGCGGCCTACTTCATGCTCGGGGAGACCACCGGTACGTCGGCGGGCGGCGCGGCCGAAGAAGGCAAGTTCCTGCGGGTTCCCGGCACGAACCCGTTCTTCCCGCTCCCCCACGGATTGCAGGGCAACCGGCTGCTCGAACTGCTGGCCACCCACCCGATCGAGACCTACCTGCTCAACACGGGCCGGGTCGGAGGCAAGGACGGCGACGACCGTTCCAAGAAGCTGAAGATCCCGGACACCTCCGCGTGCGTGAAGGGCATCGCCGAGCAGACGATCGTGTTCGAAGAAGATCCCGATTTCGGCTACGAAGTGGCCTCCGCGGTCCCCGGGCTCGACGACCCCGAGAAGCTCCAGCCGCGCCGGCTCTACGAAGCACAAGGTCGCGGCGAGGACTACGACGCCATCGTCGAGCGCCTCAAGACTGACCGGGTCGCCCATCTGCAGCAGTTCACCCAGTTGTCGGAAGAGATCATCAAGGCCGTCGGCTGACGCACCCTGAAGCGAGGTCACCGCAACGAGCCGGGGCGAGACGCTCCGGCTCGTTCGTGTTCCGGCCTCAGCTGGTGACGTCGCGCCGTCGGAACCCCACGACCGCCGCCGTGAGGAACACCGCGGTGTAGGCGGCGCTCACCGCGAGCCCCGCCCGCATCGGCGCCCAATCCACCGGGAAGCGGAACAACCCGGTGAACCCCAGCCAGCCGTGCGTCGGCAGGAACGGATGGATCGCGCCGAGGCTGGGGATCTGATCCATGATCTGACTCGCGATCGCGATCACGATGGTCGCCACGGCCGCGCCGGGACCGGAGTCTGTCCGGGTCGAGATGCACAACCCGATGCACGCGATCCCCGATAGCACCGCGAGCATGTACACGCCCGAGGCCCCGACGCGCGCGAGCCCTTCGGTCACCGACAACGTGGATCCGGACAGCGTGGGCAACGGCCTCATCCCGAACACCACGGCGCCGGCCACCAGGCCGGAGATCAGCGTGACGAGGACCAGTCCTCCCAACAGCGTCATCGACGAGCAGTACTTCGCCAGCACCAGCCGGGTGCGACGCACCGGGCGCAGCAACAGGTAGCGCAACGTCCCGGACTGTGCCTCGCCCGCCACGGCATCCCCGGCGAACAACCCCGTCGCCAGCGGCAAGAAGAACGGCTGGACCACCGCCAGCCCGGTCAGCGCCGCGAACAGTCCGTTCGACGTGATCTGGAACAGGAACGGCGGGGCATCCTCGGCGGCACCGGGGTCGGGCGGAGACACCTTCAGCGCGAAGACGATGACGATCGGGATGCCGCCGATCGCGGCCGCCAACAGGTAGGTGCGCCACCGGTGGAACGCCTTCGCCAGCTCAACGCGGAACATCGGCGCCCTCCACCAGCGACAGGAAGACGTCCTCGAGCGAGGAGCGCTCGGGCACGAGCGCGTGCACGCCGACCCCGGCCCGGACCAATGCTGCGTTGAGTGCAGCGACGGTGGCCTGCTCGGCGACGGACACCCGCACGGCGCCCGGCCCAGTGGGCAGGTCGACGTCGTCGATCAGGGACACGCCGTCGAACGCACGGACGACCGCCGCGGCGGCGGCGGCATCGTCCACCTCGAGACGCACCCCGTCGGCGTCACCTCGCAGGCTCCCCGGCGGGCCGAGCGCCACCAGGCGCCCGTAGGCCATCACGCCCACCCGGTCGCACATCGCCTCCACCTCGGCGAGCAGATGGCTCGAGACGAAGATCGTGGTGCCTTCGTCGGCCAGCCGACGCAGGAGCAACCGCATCTCCCGCATGCCGCTGGGATCGAGACCGTTGGTGGGCTCGTCGAGCACGAGCAGCTCCGGAGCGCCCAACAGCGCCAGCCCGATGCCGAGACGCTGGCGCATCCCCTGGCTGTAAGCCTTTACGCGTTTGCCGGCCGCGGCCGTGAGGCCGACGGTCTCGAGCACCCCGTCCACGTTGCTCAACCGCGCGCGCACGTCCGCTCGCGTACCGCCGGCGCGAGCGAAGTACTCCAGGTTCTTGCGCCCCGACAGGTACTTCCAGAACGCCGGCTCCTCGACCAGTGCGCCGACCCGCTGCAGCGGGGCGTGGTCGGTGCGCACCGTCTCGCCCAGCAGATCGACCTCGCCGCCGGTCGGCAGGATCAGCCCCAGCGCCATCCGGATCGTCGTGGTCTTGCCGGCGCCGTTCGGTCCGAGGAACCCGAAGAGCTCACCTCGTTCCACGGTGAGGTCGATCGCATCGACGGCAGCGGTGTCGCCGTAGCGCTTCGTGAGGCCTCGCGCGGCGATCGCCGGCGTCACGGGAGGCGTTCGGCGTCGGCCTGGAGCACGTCGAGCGGCACCGAGCCCAGCAGGAGCCACTGTGTCCCGTCGTCGCTACGCACGATCGTCGCCGACAGCAGCGGGCCCGCGTAGGGCAGCAGCTGGTCCACCGTGGCGGGCACCTGTCCGTCGATCGCCACGGCCACACGGGTCTCGAAGCCGGACCCGAACATCCGAGGCGCCGGGCCGGATGGTGCTTCGTGGCCGGCCGGCAGCGACGGATCCATGGCGCCCTCGAGCGCGTCCGTCACGTGCGCGCCCTCCGGCGGCGTGAACATGAAGACCGCCGGATCGACCGCATCGAAGGACACCGAGGTGAACCCGGCCGAGAGGGCGGCGGCCCCGGTGGTACGGGAGACCACCTCCATGCGGAGCGGCAGGCGGGACTCCGCATCGATCGAGAGCACGATCGAGTCGACCAGCGTCCCATCGGTCGCGGGGCGCAGCACGAGTCGGTAGGCGGCGCGCCCTGCGACCTCAGTCGTGCCTTCGACGGACACGGACGCGTAGGGGGCAACGGCGTCGATCGCCGCACGCGCCGCGGTGATCGGATCGGCCTCCGCGGCCATGGCCGCTCCGGCCGCATCGTCACCCTGCATCCACGCGGTGGCACCCGGGAGGGCGCCGGCCTTCGCGGCGAGGTCCTCGAATCGCAGTCGGACGGCCTTCATACCGCTCGAGTCCCACCACCAGGCTTCGTCATGGTTGACGACCAGATCGCGTTCGGACACCTGCAGCACATGGGCGATGCGCAGGCCGTCGGGGGAATGCCACACCCGGAAGCGCTGGGTGCCGTTCACCATGGCGATCGGGCCACCTTCCCCACCCAGCTCGGACGGGATCTGCGGGAGACCGAGATCGACGAAGGTCTCGACGTCGCCGGAGATCGTCACCGGCTGCGAGAGCGCCTGCGCCGTGGACGCCAGCAGGCGATCGGGCGTGATGGGCGGCAGCGACGGGGCGGCGTCGGCGGCTCGGACCACGCCCACCCCTGCCACTGCGAGCACCGTGACGGCCACGGCGAGGACGGCGATCAGGCGGGTGCGGACGGCAACGGCCATACCCCTTTGTAACACCGGTTCGGGCGGAGGGCCGGCTCGAGCAGGCGGCTGCACAAGTTCGTCACAGGGTCAACTGCTGGTTCAGCTGTCACTCGTTCTTCGGCCCAGGATGAATCCCGAGACGAACTGCAGCGCCGCCAGGGAGATCAGCAACAGTAGGTACCAGTCGTAGCGTCGCACCGTCACGGCGACGTCACCCTGGTCTCCCATCGTGGCGTACAGGGCGAACAACCCCGAGGCGGCGAACCACCACCCGGCTCTCGCGGTCACGAACAGCGCGAACAACACCTGATCGGTCATGTCCTGGCTCGCGAACGGGCGCCGCACCCAGTGGACGACGGAGCGGACGCCGAGCGCCGCGAAGAGCACCGCCAGCACGATCTCGAGGATCTTCACGCGTCGCCGCCCGGCCGATCTCGGTCCTCGATCGCCGTGCGGACCTCGTCGTCGGTGGTCTGGTCGAACACGTCGTACCACTCTCCCACCGCCCGCAGCGACGTCGGGGTGTGGAGGATCAGACACTCGTCGCAATCGGGCGCCAGCATGCGACAGGCGCCCTGGGGCCCCACCGGCGCGGCGAACACCACGCGGGAGGCGCCCTCGGTGCGGACCCATCGGAGCGCGGCCCTCGCGGTCACGCCGGTGGCCACGCCGTCGTCGACCACCACGACGGTCGCGCCGCGCAGCACGGGTGCGGCCCGGTCACCTCGATAGGCGAGCAGCCGGCGTTCCACCTCCTGCGACTGGGCCTCGGCTTCGGCCTCGATGAATCGCGGCGTCACGTGCAGCAGCTGGACCAGGCGCTCGTCCACGACCCGCACCCCGGGAGCCACCGCACCGATGCCGAGTTCCGGGTTCCCGGGAGCACCGAGCTTCCTGGCGACAGCGACGTCGAGCGATACGCCGAGGGCCTCGGCGACGCCGGCGGCCACGATCACCCCGCCGCGAGCGAGGCCCATGACCACGGCGGGACCCGACACGTGCTCGCGGACGGCGGCGCCCAG
The DNA here is from genome assembly GCA_035535815.1 of Actinomycetota bacterium. Taxonomy (GTDB): domain Bacteria; phylum Actinomycetota; class UBA4738; order UBA4738; family HRBIN12; genus JAOUEA01. Next base: position 12,160 of record DATLPI010000041.1, read on the forward strand.
CCGTTCCCCCGCTTCGGTTCGATCGCGGAACCTCATCACGCCGCGATGATGCGCGTTGCGTCCGCTCGACGTCCACGGCTAGCATGGGCGCCCTCGCGCACCCGGTTCACCGCGCGGGTCATGGAGACGAGGTTCGATGAGGGAGGTTCACCGGTGGTGCACGCGTACATCCTGATCCAGACGGAGGTCGGCAAGGCCGCCGCCGTCGCCGATGAAGTGCGGTCGATCGGCGGCGTCGCCGAGGCCGAGGACGTCACCGGCCCCTACGACGTGATCGTTCGCGCCGAGGCCAAGACCGTGGACGAACTGGGCAAGCTGGTCGTCGCCCGCATCCAGGCGGTCGAGGGCATCACGCGAACCCTCACCTGCCCGGTGGTGCACCTCTAGTCCATCGCAGGACCGGACCCGGGGCGCGCCTCAGGGTTCGAGTTCCCGGGCGATCGTGCCCTTCGCGCGTTCGACCGCGTGGCGTTCGATCGCGAGGTCGATCAGCCGCTCCACCAGGTCGTCGTATGCCAGCCCGCTCGCTTCCCACAACTTCGGATACATCGAGATCGACGTGAACCATGGGATCGTGTTGATCTCGTTGATCCATACCTCGTCGTCCCGCACGAAGAAGTCGACCCTCGCCATGCCCCAGCACTCGATCGCCTCGAACGCCGTGATCGCCATCCGCTGGATCGCCTGCGCAGTGTCGGTGGGCAGGTCGGCCGGGATCACCAGCTGCGCGCCGTCGGCATCGAGGTACTTCGAGGCGTAGTCGTAGAACTCGTGGCCCTTGGGCACGATCTCGCCGCACACCGACGCCACCGGATCGTCGTTGCCCAGCACGGCGCACTCGATCTCGCGGACGGACTCGATGCCGCGTTCCACCACGGCTTTGCGGGCATAGCGGAACGCCTCATCCATAGAGGCGTCAAGGGCCGCAGGTTCGTGAGCCTTCGAGATCCCGACCGAGGACCCCAGCGTGGCCGGCTTGGTGAAGACCGGGTAGCCGAGCGCCGCGACGCGGGCGGCGACCCCCTCGGCGTCTTCGAGCCACTCGGGCTCTCGCACCGTTTCGTGCGGCACGACGGGCAGTCCCGCGGCAGCGAACAGCACCTTCTGCACCGCCTTGTCCATCCCTACCGCCGAACCCAGGACCCCGGCGCCCACGTAGGGCGTGTCGGCGAGTTCGAGCATCCCCTGGACGGCGCCGTCTTCGCCCATGGGCCCGTGCAGGACCGGCAGGACCACGTCGATCGGCGCGCGGCTGCCGTCGGCGCCCACGATCTCGCGACGGGCGCGCTCGGTGGCGAGCTCCACGGTCATGCCCGACCCTTCAGTAACCTCGGGCATGCGGCCGGTCTCGGCCGGGAGCGCGGGCGGCCCCGCCATCCGATGCCAGTGGCCCTCCCGCGTGATGCCCACCGGGATCACGTCGAACCGCTCGGGGTCGAGGGCGTCCATCACCGACCGGGCCGAGATGCAGCTGATCTCGTGTTCGGCCGACCGGCCCCCGAACAGCACGACGACGCGAAGGCGCTCGCTCATACCTTCTCCAACGCCCGCGCCATGTCGTCGAGGATGTCCTCGGGGTCCTCGATGCCCACGCTGATGCGCACGAGCCCGTCGGCGATGCCGGCTGCGCGCCGCGCCACCGGGTCCATCTGACGATGGGTGGTGGAGGCGGCGTGGCCGACCAGCGTGTGGGTGCCGCCCAGGCTGGTGGCGACCCACGCGAGTTCGAGCGCGTCGCAGAATCGCTGACCACCCTCGACGCCGCCGGCGACCTCGATCGCCATCATCCCGCCGAACCCGTGCCGCAGCTCCTTGAGGGCGACCGCGTGCTGCGGGTGCGATGCCAGTCCGGGGTAGCGGACGCGCTCGACCTTCTCGTGTCCTTCGAGCATCTCGGCGAGCGCCATCGCGGTGGCGCCGTGGCGATCCATGCGCAGCGCCAGCGTCATCAGCCCTCGCAGGCAGAGCCACGCCTCGAACGGGTTCATCGTCCCGCCGGTGTCGATCGCGACGTCCCGCAGGCGCGCCCGTCCCTCCGAGCTCGTGCACACGACGCCACCGATCAGGTCGTGATGGCCGCCGAGGTACTTGGTGGCTGAGTGGATCACGTACTCGAACCCGAGCCGGGCGGGGGTGCACAGGTACGGCGAAGCGAACGTGTTGTCGACCGACGCCGGCACGCCCGCGTCACGGCAGAGCGCCCCCAGCGCCTCGAGATCGGCCACGGTCACGTTGGGGTTGGCGATCGTCTCCACGTGGAAGAGCGCCGCGCCCGGGAGTGCAGCGCGCACCGCCTCCAGGTCATGAGGGTCGACGAGGTCGACCTCCACGCCGAGCTTCGGCAGCACCCTGGTGGCGATCGAGTAGGTCCCGCCGTAGAGCTCGTTCGAGAACACCAGGTGCGCGCCTGCCTTCGCGTGAGCCATGATCACCGTGTGGATCGCCGCCATCCCGGAGGCGAACCCGAACGCCGCTTCCGTGCCCTCCAACGCCGACATCTGCGCTTCGAAGGCTTGCACGGTCGGGTTGCCGTAGCCGCGCGAATAGGTGTAGCCCTCCGCGCGGAACGCGATGGTCTCGGCGTAGTCCTCCGAGGAATCGAACCGGTAGGTCGAGGTCTGGTAGATGGGGACGCTGGGGGTCTGCTGATCGACCGGCGGCGTGCCGCCGTGGACGGCCCGGGTGGAAAAGCCCCTGCCCTCGCTCATGGGACCCAGCCTACCCCTGGGCCGACCAGCGCTCGGGGTAGTGGTCGCGCAGGTCCACCACCATGGTCGTGAGCGTGTCCATGACCTCGTCGGTCATGGCGCGCATGGCGGTGGAGTCGTCGGCCTCCTCACGCCGGCCGGACAGGTCGATCGGTTCCCCTACGCGCAGCCACACCGGACGGCCGTACTTCAGGCTGCCCTTGCCCGTTTTCTGCCACACGGCCTGCGATCCCCAGTTGGCCAGCGGCGTGATGGGGACGCCGCTGGCTAACGACAGGCGAACCGCGCCGGTCTTGCCCTGCATCGGCAGGTGATCGGGGCGACTGGTCACCGTGCCCTCCGGGTAGATCACCACGACCTCGCCCTCGGTGAGGGAACGGAGCGCTGCGCGTAACGGACTCGCATCACGCGATCCTCGTGTGACCGGGATCTGCTTCGCCCCGCGGAACGCCGAGCCCACCACGGGGATCTTGAACAGGTCGTCCTTGGCCAGGAACCGCGGTCGCCGACCCGCCTTCATCACCGCGCGGGCGTTGGCGAGCGGGTCCAGGTAGGACAGGTGGTTGCACACCACGATCGCCGGACCCTCGGCGGGGATGTGCTCCAGACCTTCGATCCGCCAGGTGAACCAGAAGGTCACCGGCGGGATCGCGACGGCCTTGGCGAGGTGATACCAGGGCTCGGCCAGGATTCAGTCCTCCTCGGATCTGATGCGGTTCGTCGGGCGCAGCTTCTTCATGAGCGCCCACGCGGCCGGAAGCACTCCCGCCGCCGCGAGCAGCTTCAGCGTGTCGCCGATGATGAACGGGTACAGACCGGCCTGCAGCGTCTCCTCCACCGTGGGTGACGCGAGCACGTGGTGCAGCCACGGGAGGGCCACCGCGTAGATCACGATGGAGGCGAGCAGCATGGCGCCGATCGAACTCCGGAACGAACGGTCCCACCCGCGCCGCGAGAGCCAGCCGGTCAAGACCGCCGCCAGCACGAATCCCCACAGGTAGCCGCCGGTCGCGGCCGTGAGCCGCAGGACATCGAGGCCGGTGTCATGGACGCCGTCCACGGGCGCCAGCACGGGAAGCCCGACCACGGCCCACGCGAGATACAGCAGGACCGTCGCGGCGCCGAGACCGGGACCGTACGCGGCGCCCATTAGCAGCACCCCGAGCGTCTGGCCGGTGATGGGGACCGGGGTGAACGGCAGCGCGAACGAGATCTGGGCCAGACCCGCGATCAAGAAGCTCCCCACGACCGCACACGAGATCTCGAAGGTGACGCGAGCGGCCGCGCGGGAGCGCGGTGGCGCGAGCGTCAGGGCGATGGTCGACACGTCGTATCAGCCTCCTTGCGACGGAACTCGGTGCAGGCAGGCCGTGAGCCTACCGGCTACCCTTCGCCCCGTGCGCGTGATCGCTCTGCCAGTGAAGTCGCTCGGCGACACCAAGAGCCGGCTCGACCCGGTGCTCGACCCGTTGGAGCGAGGGGCCCTCACGCTCGCCATGCTCGAGGACGTGATGGACGCCACCCAGGACCTCTTCGGGTGGGAGACGTGGGTGGTCTCGCCCGACGAGACGGTGCTGGAGATCGCGCTCTCCCGGGGGGCCTACGCCGTCATCGAGGATGCGCCGCCGCTGTCGAGTGCGATCCATCAGGTGGAGGAAGAAGCCGATGCGAAGATGGTCGAGTCGCTCGCGATCCTGCTGCCCGACACGCCGCTGGTCACCGCCACCGCGCTGACGAAGGCGTTGCACACCTTGGGGTCGGTGGTGCTGGCGCCCTCGGCCGACGAAGGGGGCACGAACCTGCTCCTCCGGCGGCCCCCCACCTCGATCCCGGCCCGGTTCGGACACGACTCCTACCGCAAGCACCTGCAGGAAGCCGCGGAGGCCGACGTCCCCACCGCCGTGGTCGAGGTGGACGAACTCGCCTTCGACCTGGACCTGCCGAACGATATCCTCACGGTGCTGGACGCAGGCCGGGACACCCGCACCATGCAGGTGTGCCACGACCTCGATCTACGGAGCCGCATCCCCGCTCGAGCCTGAGGGGACGACGACAGGAGCGCGAACGCATGGCGCAGGGAACGATCAAGGACTGGGACGAGGAGACGAGGACGGGCTCGTTGCTCATGGAGGACCGAACCGAGGTGGGGATCGACGCGACCTCGATCGAGGGGTCGAACATCCGCACGTTGCGGCTGGGCCAGCGGGTTCGGTTCGATCTCACCGAAGCCGACGGCGGTCCGATCGCCCGGACGCTGACCCTGGTGACGTTCGACTGACGGTCAGCCCGGCGGCGGCGAGGCGCTGTTCAGCACCTGACCGCGGAACTCCTTGCCCGGGGTGAACGCCGGGAGATCGCGCGCCGGCACCACGATGGGCACGTCGGGCTTGCGAGGGTTGCGGGCGATGCGCTCGTTGCGATGCTTGCGTTCGAAGGTGCCGAAGTCCGCGAGCGTCACGCGCTCCCCACGCACCACCGAATCACGGACCGCGTCGATCGTGGCATCGACGACCCGTCCGACATCCGCCTTGGAGAGACCCGTCCGCTTCGAGACCTCTGCGACCAGTCCGCCCTTGTTCATGGTCTGCGTCCCTTCGTCTCGATGAGGGTTGCGACGTGCCCACCGTAGTCGCATCGGAGCGGTCGGGTCAACGTCATGTCACCCCGGCGGACGTTGCGGTGCAGCGAGGAACAGGCTGAGCGGCGAGGAGGAGATCCCGAGCGGGGCGGACGGACTGTTACCATCGTCGTCGCCATTGGCCCGTGGTGTAACGGTAGCACGACTGATTCTGGATCAGTTAGTCTTGGTTCGAATCCAGGCGGGCCAGCGAGGCTCCTACAGGCGTGTCACGCCGACGGCATCGATCGCGACCGGCCTGTGGCGACTGGTCACTTCGATCACCAGGCTCCCGACCTTCACCGACGCCTTCGTCCCCAGCGCGAACACCACGCCGGACGCGCCGACCGCATCGTGCAGGTCGACCTTCGCCAGCACCGCCCCTCGCCAGAGCACGCGGAACGCGCCGCACGTCGGGCAGGTGGTGGCCATCACGGCGAACCGGCGAGCCTGCAGGTGCTTCATGGTGAGCGTGGCTCCGCGAGCCTTGGTGGTGGTCACCGTGTCCTGGAAGGCGCCGCCTGGCTGCAGGGCCCACGCCCCCTTGGCGCCGAACGCGCGGTCGTCGAGCGGCACGGCGGTGCAGGCCTCGTCGCTCCATGCCGTCCGGTTCGCGACGAGGTCGGCGCTCCGGACGCTGAAGCACCGGGTCGAACCCGGATCGCCCACGAACGTGTCGTCCGTGGCGACCACCCCGGTGAGCCAGTCCTCCGATGCGCCGAAGTCGGCCTTCGCGGTGGCCGCCCGTGATCGGACATCGAACCCGGCGAACCCGCTCCCGGCGTCGGCGCCACCGCTCCACGAGACGGGAACGGACGTCGACCACGTGAACGGCGAACCCGGTGCATCCACCTGCGCGTCATCCGGCACGATGGTGTCGATCCGGAACGGGCCCGCCACGATCTGACCGGCCCAGTTTCCGGCTTCGTCCACGGTCCTCAAGGCGACGTAGCGATCGCCGTCGGGCTGGGCAGGACTGGTGAACGAGGAGGCGTTCGCGCCGAGATCCTTCGTGGTGTCGGCCGCCACGGCGGCGCCTCCCCATGCCACCGAGTAGCCGTTGACCCCGGTGCCCGCGTCGCTCGCGCCCGAGAACGCCATCGCGATCGTGTCGTCGGCCGACCAGTCACCCACCGTGTGGCTCGAACTCGCGAAGCTCGTGGGGTTCGACGGCGCGTCGAGATCGGCCACGCCGTAGGCGACACTCACCTGGTAGGAACCGTCGCCGGCCTTGGAGTTCACGGATACGGTCAGATCGAGCGCGTCGACCGAGAAGGTCTCTCCTACGATCCACATCGCACCGTCGTCGTTGACGTCACCGTTGCCGTCGGCGTCCACCACCTGCGCGATCCGGTCGAACGGCGAACTGGTCGCGCGTGACTCGTCCACCTGATGGATCACCACGGCGTCGCCCGGTACTCCGACGTCGGCGCCGGATCGTTCCCGCGCTTCCACGGTGTAGGAGACGTTGGCCGTGACGGGGATCACGATCTCGCGCTCGCCACCGGCAGAGGCAGGATCCGACAGGGGACGGAGGGTCACGGTCGCCGAGCCGCCGTCGGGAACGGTCGTCACCCACGACGGGTCGAACCATCCGAGGACGTCACGGTGATAGGAGATCGTGCCTTCGGGCGTCCAGCCGTAGGTGGCGTCCTGCGGGCCGGCGTACGCATAGCTCATCTGGTCCCAATGGGAGTCATACGTCTGGGTATAGGGGCCCGACGAGTGGAGCAGTCCGAACCCATGCCCCATCTCATGTGCCTGCACCCCGGCGACGCCCCAGTCCGACATCCAGGTGGCCTTCCAGATCCGCGCCACGCCGTCGAGCGTGAGGGAGACCGAGCCACCCCAGGAGTAGGTCATGTTCTCGTTGAAGTGCATGTCGATGCCCATGTAGTCGTCGAAATCCAGTCCGGCCGTGTTGCTGGCGGTGGCGCAGTCCTGCGCCATCTGGGTCAGGTCGGCGTTGGCGGGTGCGCCGTAGAACGACCGGTTGTGCGGCATGTCGACCCACGCCAACACCGTGCCGCCGGCGAGGTCGATGTTCCCGTACGACGTCTCTTCGAAGTAGTCGCTGATCAAGCTCGACGAACCGCCCACCAGGCCGTCGTACCAGGACTTCGTATGTGGAACCGAAGGGGTGCCGGCGAAGCGGCACAGCAAGCTGACCCACTTCTGGGAGCCCGTCACCGCCTCGGTCGGGGCGCGGCGCTGTTCGACCACCCGCGAGGCGAGGACCGACACCGACCTGTCAGGCCCCTGTGTCCCCACCACCTGCACGCGGCGCCCGACCTGGGCCAGCAGTCCGGCTTCGTGTGCGGCATCGACCGAGAGCCTCACGGATCCGTGGCGTGAGGCCACGACGTAGCGCTGGATCGGGCGACCGTCCTCGGGGGTTCGAGGATCGCCGGCCATGGCGACGAGCCGTCCCCGCACCGAAACCGCCGGTCCAGGATCGGGCTGCCGGGCTCGAACCGCGGCGGCCGGGCTCGCCAGCAGACCGGCGAGCATCAGGGTCGCGAGCATGCAGGCGAGGGAACGACGCACGGAGGCGGAGACCATCTAGGAGGTGTCGGCCGCCTCCCACCCCCAACTCAAGCGTTCGGGCCCAGAAGGTTTCGCGCCTCAGGCGTTGGGGTCCAAGACCAGGGGCTCGAGAGGCACCTGGGAGAAGTCGAAGTCCCTCGCGAGATCGCCGAGCTCGGGGACGAGTTCGCGCACCGTGGGCCGTGAGTCGGGCCATCCGTTCTTGCTGGGATCGATCCGCGCCCCCCCGAGGAACCGGTCCTCGATCAGCTTCAGGTAGGCGTCGAAGGACAGTGTCTGGTGGTCGATGTACCCCTGGCGGACCCACGGGCTGATCACCAGGCTGGGCACCCGAAGACCGTAGCCGTTCTCGTCCACCACGGTGGGCGCCACATGGTCGTAGAACCCGCCCCAGTCGTCCCACGTGATGAAGATCGCCGTGTGCATCCACTGCTCCCGCGGACCCTCCATCACCGCGTTGACGAGTTGGGTGACCCACGCCTGGCCGGGTGCGATGTCGTCGGGCGGATGCTCCCCCTGGCCCTGCGTCGGCATCACCCAGGACACCGCCGGCAGGTTCCCCTCGGCGGCGGCCTCGAAGAACTCCGTGTTGGGACGGACGTTGTCGAGCTGGCCGGTGACCTCGACCGACCGGAAGCCCGGGAGGGGGTTCTGCACGGCGACCGTCTTCGAGATGGAACCCTCGACGTCGGGGCAGGGCGGTGCGTTGCACGTTCCCGGCCCGACGAAGTAGCCCCAGCTCACGCCCGCCTTGTACATCAGCCAGGTGATGTCGCCCCAGACGTAGGGCCGCGGCGCGCCGTCGGGCGGTGACCATGTGTGTCCGCGGTCCGCGGCGTTCGAACCGGGGGTGTCGACCTCGGAGGTGCAGCTCATGGCGTCGTTCAGGTTCGGGCACGTCGCAGCCCACCCCGACACCAGGAACAGGTGCGAGGGCAGGGTCCAGGAATCGACCGGCGCGAACATGCGGTCGTGCAGGACGTATCGGCGGGCATAGGCCCAGTAGTTCGGGATCTCCTGCTCGGTGTGGAAGCCCATCGCATCGGGCGTGCCGCCCGGGCCAGGCGTCGCCCGAGGGCAGGGCGCCTGGTGGGGATGCCGGATGCAGACGTTGCCCTTGATCTCGAGCGCCCGTAGGAAGCCGTCCATGCGCCCACCGTCGATGTCCGTCGTGGCGGCTTCCGAGCCGTGCGGGCCCCCGCCGTCCACCGTGTTGCCGTCGTGGTACGGACGCCGGCACGGACCGTTCGGGTCGGGCACGCACGGCGCGAACGTCCCGTCGGGCTTGCGCGGGATGCCGTCGGCGCCCGGGAAGGTCCCGAAGTAGTGATCGAACGATCGGTTCTCCTGAACGATGAAGATCAGGTGATCGAGGTTCATGATCCCCGCGTCGGGGTCGACCTGGCGGAAGGGGTTCAGCATCTCGGCGGGCTGGGGCGGATCCGTCAGCGGTCCGGTGTCGACCCCCAGCGGCGCCCGGCCGGGCAGCACCGGGTATTGATCGGGGAACAGGAACGGCAGCGGTGGCTCCGACGGCGCCGGCACGGGGGCGGACGAGGTGCCTGCTGTCAGGTCGACCTCCGGGGACGATGCCACCGACGGACCGTCCCCCCGGGTACACGCCGCGCCGACGAGGGCCGCGATGAGCAGCAGTGCCGAGCCTCGCGCCCAGGTCCTTCCGCGACCATGCATGCGGCGCAATCCTAGCCCGGGGGTTGCCTCAGAAGTCAGCGCTGAAGGACTAGTTCCGGAACGGGTACGGGTTCAACGACAGCGGCGGGATCGGATCCTGGGAGAAATCGAAGTCCTTGGACAGGTCGCCGAGCCGTTCGATCTCCTCCCGAACGGTGGGCCGCGAATCCGGCCAGCCGTCGGTCTCGGGGTCGAGCCGGCTCCCGCCCAGGAACCGATCCTCGATCAGCTTCAGGTAGGCGTCGAAGGAGAGCGTCTGGTGGTCGATGAACCCCTGCTTGGCCCACGGGCTGATGATCAGGCTCGGTACCCGCAGCCCCCACCCGTTCTCGTCGACCACCGGCGGCTTCACGTGGTCGTAGAAGCCGCCCCAGTCATCCCACGTGAGGAAGATGGCGGTGCGGAGCCACTGCTCGCGCGGCCCCTTCATCACCGAGTTGATGGTCGACGCGACGTAGGACTGGCCTGCTTCGATCGAATCCGGCGGGTGTTCGCCCTTGTCCTCCACCGGCATCACCCAGGACACCGAGGGCAGGTTGCCCGCCAGGGCGTCGCGCTTGAACTCCTTGTTCGGTCGGATGTGGTCGAGCTGGCCGGTGGCGTCGACGGCGGTGAACCCCGGCAAGGGGTTCTGCACCGGAGCGGTCTCGATGCCGTTGAGCTTCTCGCATGGGGGCGCGATGCAGGTGCCCTCGCCGACGTAGTAGCCCCACGAGACCCCCTGCTGGTAGAGCAGCCACGTGATCGGAGCCCACACGTACGGGCGCGGTTCGCCGGCCGACGGCGTCCAGATGTTCCCCTTGTCCGCGTATTGCTGGCCCGGGAACTTCTGATCGGACTCGCAACTCATCGGGTCCATCGGGTCGGTGCAATTGGCCGACCACGCCGAGATCAGGAACAGGTGGGAGGGCAGCGTCCACGAATCGGTGGGCGCGAACATCCGATCGTGCATCGCGAACGTCTGCGCGTACTTCCAGTAGATCGGGATCTCGTCGGCCGTGTGGTAGCCCATGACGTCGGGCTGGCCCTGCGGTCCGTCCGTCGCCTCGGGGCAGGGCGGGTCGAGCGGGTGCTTCATGCAGCCGTTCCCGATGTTGCGCAGCGCCGTCACGAACCCGTCCATCTTGCCGCCGTTGATGTCGGTGATCGAGGCGTCGGTGCCGTGCGGGCCGCCCTGATCGGTGAAGTTGGTGTCGTGGTAGGGCTTGTGACAGACGCCGGGATCCTCCGGATCCGGAGAGCACACCGTGGGAACGCCGTTCGCGTCCATCGGGATCCCGTCGGCCCCGGGGTAGGTCCCGAAGTAGTGATCGAACGAGCGGTTCTCCAGGACGATGAACACGAAGTGGTCCAGGTTCATGATGCCGGCCGAAGGATCGATGGGACGGTTGCGATCGGACGGGACCTGGAGCGCGGGCGGTTGTTCCAGCGAGGACGTGTCGACCCCGACGGGCGCTTTCGCGGGGTCGGGGTCCGAGACCAGGCCGGGCGCGCCCAGGACATCGGTGGCTTCGACCCACTGCGACACCAGCGGCGAGACGGCTGCCCCGGAGGCCGACACGGTGGCGGTGGGCTCGGGAGGTTCCTCACCCGAGCTCGTGCAGGCGGCGGCGATCAGTGCGGCGGTGGCGACCAGCGCTCCGGCTTGCGCGAACGTTCGACGTGCCCTCACGGGGTTGGATCCAGGATCAACGGGGGGATGGGCATCTGCGTGAAGTCGAACTCCTTGGCCAGGGTGCCGGGCACCTCATCCTCCCGGGTGGTGGGGCGGTTGTCACGCCAGCCCCAGTTCCAGCCGTCGAGGCGACGCGAGTCCAGGAACCGGTCCTCGACGAGCTTGAGGTAGGCATCGAACGAGAGCGTCTGGGAGTCGATCCGCTTGGCCGCGAACGGGCTGATCATGATCCCGGGCACGCGGATGCCGTAGCCGTTCTCGTCGATCCTGATCGGCTTCACGTGGTCGTAGAACCCTCCCCAGTCGTCCCAGGTGATGAAGATCGCGGTGTGGAGCCACTGTTCCTCGGGTCCCTGCATCACGGCATTGACGAGCTTGGTGACCCAGGCCTGGCCGTTGCCGATGTAGTCCGGCGGATGCTCGCCCCGGCCCGAGGTGGGCATGACCCACGAGACCGGCGGCAGCGTGCCGTCGGCCGCCGCATCGAAGAACTCGGTGTTGGGTCGCACGTTGCCCAGCTTGTGGTTCTTGGCCACGGCCGAGAATCCGGGCAATGGGTTCTGCACCGGAGCGGTCACCTGGCCGGGGAGCTCGTCGCACGGCGGCGCGATGCACGTGCCGGGACCCACGTAGTAGCCCCAGTCGACCCCGGCCTTGTCGAGCATCCACGTGATGGGTGCCCAGATGTACGGACGCGGCGCACCCATCGGAGGGGTCCACATCTTGGCGCCGCCGTCAGCCCAGATCCCGCCGGGGAACTTCTGGTCGCTGTGGCAGCTCCGCCAGTTGTCGAGATCGGTGCAGGTGGCCGACCACCCCGAGACCAGGAACAGGTGGGCGGGCAGCGTCCACGAATCGCTGGGCGCGAACATCCGATCCTGGAGCGTGTAGCGCTTGGCGTACTTCCAGTAGTTCGGGATCTCCCGCCCCGTGTGGAAGCCCATGACGTCGGGCTGGCCGGCCGGCCCGTTCCTCGCCTTCCTGCACGGGTAGTAATCATGGTTCTCGGGCTTGGAGCAGCCGTTGCCGATCTGGCGCAGCGAGCGCACGAACCCATCCATCTTGCCGCCGTCGATCGAGATCCTCGAGCCCTGTTCGCCGTGCGGTCCGCCCTGATCGAACTGGTTCCGGTCGTGGTAGGGCCTGCGGCACGGACCCTTCGGATCGGGGACGCACGGCTTGAAACGGCCGTCGGGGAACCGAGGGATGCCGTTGGTGCCCGGGAACGTCCCGAAGTAGTGATCGAACGAACGGTTCTCCTGCACGATGAACACGAAATGGTCGAT
>DATLPI010000042.1:0-4267 GCA_035535815.1 Actinomycetota bacterium
CGACCGCCTTGGTGAGGGACTCGCGGGTCTCGACGAGCTTCTCTTCCAGGATGGTGACCTGGCGCGGCGCATTCGTGAGGCGGCGACGCAGGAGGCCGACCTCCTCCTCCAGGTATTTCACCTGGGTCTGAAGCTCGTGCACCTGCTTGTCGTAGCGCTCGACCTGATCGTGCTGGTCCGCCATCGGTTTCACCTCCGCTGGTGGGTCAGCATCGTACTCCTGGCCCCCCGCGACTCCTCGGAGCTCTACCCCTATCTCTTCCCTACATACGGAACTTCTCGCGGAATGAGTAATGCCCATTCCAAGGTAGTTCTGACCTTGGGTTCCGGCATGAGCTTACGCATCGCCCCTGACGAGGCTGGATAGCGTGTGTGCCGGCCTCAGGCCAGGCGCCGTGCCACGGAAAGGAACCCGGTGTGGCCCACCATGCGGTGATCGGGTCGAACGCTCCGCGAGGTGACGTGCCAGCCCCGCTTCAAGGTCTCGAAGGTCTCGACGTGGTGGAAACCGTGCTCGGGCAAGGCCAGGACCAGCTGCTGGACCTGCATCACCGTGGGCAGATAGGCCACGAGCACGCCTCCGGGCTCCAGGACGCGAGCCAGCGCCTCCAACGGCGCCCAGGGTTCGGGCAGGTCCAGGACGGCACGGTCGAAGCGCTCGGTGCCCGCGGCCACCTCCTGGAGGTCTCCCGTCCGCAGTTCGAGCGACGGAGGGACCTTCCCGAAGAACGTTTCGATGTTGGCGACGGCCTGGGCCTGGTGTTCGTCCCGGCGCTCGTACGACACGACGTGCCCGTCGGTGCCCGCCGCGCGGCAGAGCGCGATCGTGAGCGCCCCCGATCCGGTGCCGGCTTCGACCACCCGCGCGCCGGGGAAGACATCCGCGGAGGTCACGATCGGGCCCAGGTCCTTCGGGTACACGACCTGGGCGCCCCTGGGCATCTTCATCACGAAGTCGGCGAACCGCGGCCGGAAGGCGACGAGCACCATCCCCTTCGACGTGCCGACGGTGATGCCCTCGGCGTTCCCGAGGAGGTCGTCGTGTGCCAGCGTGCCGCTGTGCGTGTGGTAGGTGGCTCCGGCCTGCAAGGTGACCAGGTAGGTGCGGTCCCGCTGGTCGATCAGCAGCACCTTCTCACCCGGCTGGAACGGCGTGTCGCTCACCGGTGCAGGCTAGCGCACGCCGTCCCGCGGTCGCCCTACGGGATGTCGACGGGCAAGGGGCGCTCGGCCAGGGTCACCTGGATGGTGCGCTGTTCGCCCGACGGTGACACGACCTCGACCGGCACGGCCGTGTCCGGCCGGATCGAATCGAGGATCGATCCCAGGTCGTCCGGCGAGTTCACCGTGCGTCCATCGACGGCCACGATCACATCACCCTCAGCGATGCCGGCGGCGGCGGCCGGCCCATCGTTGGTGGTGGCGCTGACATACGCACCCTGGTCGACGCTCAGCTCTTGCTGAAGGGCGAGGTCCCCCGTGACGGGCTGGGTGGACACTCCGAGGTAGGCCGTCGGCGCCAGCGGGGATTGCTCCGCTTTGGCGATGGTGTCCTTCGCCGAGTCGATCGCGATGGCGAACCCGATGTTCTCGGCCTGGTCGTCGCCGGCCGAGTTGATGCCCACCACACGGCCCTGCATGTCGACCAGCGGACCGCCGGAGTTGCCGTGGTTGATCGCGGCGTCGGTCTGGATCACGTCGCTGTAGGTGCGCACGGGCACGGGCGGGTTGCCCTTCTTTGGGCAGGTCTCACAACCCTGGTCCTGTGCCTGGATCGTGCGGTCGAGCGACGACACGATGCCGGTGGTGACCGTGGGGCCGCCGTCGAGCGCGAGGGCGTACCCGATCGCGACGACGCGCTGACCGAGGGCGAGGTCGCCCGAGTTGCCCAGGGCCACCGTCGGGAGGCCGGTCTCGTCGATCTTCAGCACGGCGAGGTCGTGGAGGCAGTCGGCGCCGATCAGGCGGGCGTCGTATTCGGCGGGATCCTTGTCGGAGCTGAAGACGGTGATCTTGGAAGCGCCCTCGACCACGTGGCAGTTGGTCACGATGACGCCGTCGGACCGAACGATGAACCCGGTCCCGACGCCCTGGCCCTCCTGGGGGTTGCCGAACTGATCGGCGGAGAAGATGTCGGTGGTGACGTTCACGGTGGCGGGCAGGACGCGGTTCACGACCGCGGCGACCGGCTCTTTCGAGGGCGGGATCGGCGAGGACAACGACTCCGCGCCGCGGGTGGTGGCGGAGTCGGCTTGGTCACCGAGCTTGACGGAACATGCCGACGCGAGAACCGCCAGCAGGACGAGAGGCACGAGGAGACGGCGCATGAACAGACCTTCCTTCGACGGATCGGGGAGCTACATGGTCCTTTCGTCACACCGACCGTACCGGGTTCGCGCGGGAACGTGCCGAGTTGTGTCGAAGCTGTGCCGACGACGCGCGACGGGCGCCCCGGAGGGCGCCCGTCGACGGCGGAACCGTGCGCAGGAAGGTCAGGCGAGCGCGCCCGCGGGCACTTCCTTCTTGGGGTCGACGAACGGGATCGCCGCGGTCTTGCCGGTGATCATGCCGTTCTCGGACTCGATGTCGAGCGTGGTGCCCGGCTCCGCGAGTTCGATCGGCACCCAGACGTAGCCGATGTTCTGCTTGAGCCCGGGGCTCCACACCGCATCGGTCATGTGTCCCACTTCCTTGCCGTCCTTGTGGACGGGCCAGTACTCGCTCATCTCGGCGCGCAGCTCGTCGCCGTCGAGGATGATGCCCACCAGCTTGCGGTCGACACCCTTGGTGCGGAGCTCCTCGAGCGCGGCCTTGCCGATGTAGTCCTGCGGCTGCTCCTCGACCAGGCGCTCGAGTCCCATCACGTGGAACGGGGTGTCGCCGAGCCGGATGTCCGAGCCGTAGTTGAAGATGCCGGCCTCGATGCGACGAGCCTCGCACGGGGCGATCGGACGGATGTTGAACTCCTCGCCCGCCTTCATGATCGCGTCCCACAGCGCGTTACCCTGGCTGTAGTCCAGCAGGTTGACCTCGAAACCCGGGATCGCCGTCCAGCCCGTGCGGCTGATCGCGACCCGGATCCCCTGGATGTCGTAGTACCCGCACCAGTAGTACTTGAGGTCGAGGATCTCGTCGCCCACCAGCTTCTGCAGGGTCTTGACGGCCTTCGGGCCCTGCACCTGGACGGGATGCACGTCCGGAAGGGTGACCTCGGCGTCGAGTCCTGAGTTGGCGAGCGCTCCGAGGGCGTACAGGCCCGCGTCGGAGTCGGCGAGCTGCATCCACCACTTGTCCTTCTCGATGTGCAGCAGGACCGGGTCGTTCACGATGCTGCCGTCGGGGGCCGTGACGAGCATGTACTTGCCCTGGCCCACCTGGCATTTCGTCAGGTCGCGGCAGGTGATCGAGTCGATCAGCTTGTCGGCGTCGGGCCCGCTCACCTCGACGGTGCGCTCCACGCCGACGTCCCACAGGGTGACGTCGTTGTTCAGCGCGAAGTACTCGACCTCTGGATCGTCGTAGTAGCCCGGCAGGTACATACGGTTGGAGATGTCGTAGGCGGTGCAGCCGGCGCGGCGCGTCGCCTCGAACATCGGCGACTTGCGGTACCAGGGACCGAAGTAGAGCGTTGCGCTCTTCTCGAGCATCTCCTGTCGCTCGTTGGCCATCGTTCCTCCTTGTCTTGCCGGGCCCACCGCCCGGTCGTTCGGATTGAATCATGGTTCAACCCGAGACCGGAACGCAAATCCTCCGATGGGCCCTGAACAGCGACGGAACGCTGAACGCCTGACCAAGAAGGGCCGCCCCATGGGGCGGCCCTTCCAGCGCAGCGATGATGCGACGAACTCAGGAGACGGGGATCTCCTTCTTCGGGTCCACGAACGGCATCTCCACGACGACGCCGTTGCGCTCCCCCCACTCGCTCGAGACCCCGAGCGAGGTGCCCAGGTTCGCGTACTGGGTGGGCACCCACGCATAGCCGATGTTCTTCTCCAGGCGCGGCGAGTAGATCGCCGAGGTGACCTTGCCGACCTCGCTGCCGTCTGCCGTGACGGCCCACTTCACGTTGTTGAGCGCCTCGAACGGCTCCCCGTCCATCTCGATGCCCACGATCTTGCGACCGACGCCCGCGTCCCGGATCTTCTTCAGCGCGGCGAGCGAGATGCATCGGTCGTCGCTCAGCGAGTCCCAGTCGACCAGGCGGTCGAGCCCCATCTCGATCGGGTTGTTCTCGTAGGTCATGTCGGCGCCCCAGTTGAAGATGGCG
>DATLPI010000043.1:0-2366 GCA_035535815.1 Actinomycetota bacterium
CGAGCTTGTGCAGCGCCGAGATCAATCCCGGCGGATACCGTGTGAGCAAGGCACCCTGAGCATCCGCGAGGTACTCGCGGTTGCGCGAGACCGACAGCTTGATCACCTGGCCCGCCAGCGGCGCGATCACCATCAATGCGAACCCGACCGCGAACATGATCAGGCCGAACCCGCCGCCGTTCGAATCGTTGCCGCGGCGTCCGCCGATCCCGCCCCACCACCAGGTGCGCATGAAGAACTCCGAGAGCAGCACCGCGGCGCCCACCAGGGTGGCGACGATGGTGCCCAGCAGGATGTCTCGGTCGACCACGTGGGACATCTCGTGGCCGATCACGCCCTCGAGCTCCACCCGGTTCATCATCGCGAGCAGTCCTTCGGTCACGGCGATCGACGAATGCTCGGGGTCGCGCCCCGTCGCGTAGGCGTTGGGCGCCTGCTCGGGGACCACGTAGACCTTGGGCTTCGGCACGCCAGCGGCGATCGCGAGGCCCTCGACGATGTTGTGCAGTCTTGGCTGTTCGTCCGGGGTCACGAGTTTGGCGCGAGTGGAGGCCAGGACCACCTTGTCGCCCGAGAAGTACGACCAGGTGGCAAGGAGGAAGGCCACGACCAGGGCGATCACCAGCCCGAGCGGTCCCGTGCCGAAGAGGTAGCCGATCGCGAGGCCGATCACGCCCAGGAAGAGGAAGGCCCCGATGACGAGTAGGACCGACTTGCGTTTGTTCGACGCGATCTCTTCGTACATCTAGGTGCCCGGGGTGAGATCCACCCGCACCGGTCCTCGTTCCGGATCGTCGATGTCGAAGAAGTCCCGGGTCGTGAACCCGAACGCCTTGGCCACCAGGTTGGACGGGAACGAGCCCACCAGCGTGTTCAGCTTCATCACCTGGTCGTTGTAGAACTGCCGGGCGTAGGCGATCTTCGACTCCGTGCCCGTCAGTTCCTCCTGGAGCGCGAGGAAGTTCTGGTTCGCCTTGAGCTCCGGGTAGTTCTCGGCGACCGCGAACAACTGGCGCAGGCCGCCGGTGATCGCGTTCTCCGCCTGCGCCTGTTGGTCGACGCCCTCAGCGGCCATGGCGCCGGCCCGGGCCTCGGTGACGTGTTCGAAGACCTCGCGTTCGTGGCTCGCATAGCCCTTCACGGTCTCGACGAGGTTGGGGATCAGGTCGTAGCGACGGCGGAGCTGGACATCGATCTGGGACCATCCGTTGTCGACCCGGGTGCGGAGCGCCACCAGGCGGTTGAACAGGTAGATGCCCGCCAGGAGCACGACGGCCAGCAGCCCGACGACGATCCAGAGCACCGGTGACATGCACCTATCGTATCGATGGTGGCGACCCGGTGGCCGCCCGCTCGTAGATCGCCTCCAGCCGTGCGGTCACCACCGACCAGTCGTAGGTCGCCGCGCGGGCGCGGCCCGCTGTCGACAAGCGTTCGGCGAGCGCCTCGTCATCGAGGACCCGCGCCATCGCCGCCGCGAGCGCCTCCCGATCCTTCGGCGGGACCAGCAGGCCGTCGACCTCGCCTCGGATCACCTCCCGGTAGCCGGCGATGTCGCTGGCCACCACCGGCAACCCGGCGGCCATCGCCTCGACGAGCACGACCCCGAAGCTCTCGCCCCCCACGGACGGCCCGAGGTAGAGGTCGCACGCCGCGTGGAAAGGGGGCAGGTCGGTGTTGGGGACCGGCCCGAGCATCGTGACGCGCGCCCGGACCGACGGCGCGAGGCGGTCGAGGACCGCACGGTCGGGACCATCTCCCGCCGCGACCAGTCGCAGGTCTGGACGCTCCGCGGCAAGCATCGAGAAGGCTTCGACCGCGGTGGGGAACCCCTTCCGCTCGTCGAGGCGCCCGACGAACAAGAGCTTCGTGCCCGCACCGAGGTCGGCGGGCTCCGCGTCGGCGAACCGGGACACGTCCACGCCGTTGGGCACGATCTCGAAGGCGCCGCCGATACGCGAGCCCGCGAACGCGGCGGCGGCTTCCGAGACCGCCACCCGGATCGAGATGCGACGCGCGATCCTGCGGAGCACCGGCGCGGTGACGTCGTACAAGCGTGACCGGCTGGCGCCCGAGTGAAAGGTCGCCACCACCGGAACCGAGGCGCCGAGCGTGGCCCACATCGACGTGCTCGGGGTGAGCGGCTCGTGGGCATGGACCACGTCGGGTCCGAAGCGCCGCAACAGGTCTCGGATGCGAGCCGTGGACCAGGGCCGCGGGTCGATGGGGGCGTTCGAGGCGTTGTACGGAACATCGACGGGATGGCCCACCGCGCTCACCCACGGCTGGGCGGCTCCATCGCGAACCGTGGCGATCACGGTGACGGCATGGTCACGGGCCAGGAGCGATTCGGCCAATTCCCGGAT
>DATLPI010000044.1:0-11852 GCA_035535815.1 Actinomycetota bacterium
TGATCGAG
The DNA here is from genome assembly GCA_035535815.1 of Actinomycetota bacterium. GTDB lineage: Bacteria > Actinomycetota > UBA4738 > UBA4738 > HRBIN12 > JAOUEA01. The sequence goes on from DATLPI010000044.1 coordinate 9, forward strand.
CGGGATCAGAGGGTAGCGGTTGGGGATCGTATCGACGCATGGATGCTGCTTGGAGCAGGGCGACGCCTGGTAGTAGCCGTAAACGGCGAATCGGTAGGTCCCAGGGCTGTGGATCTTGGCTCGCTGAACCACCTGGCGGAAGCTCTTGGCACCGGTCCTCGACGTGGGAACGGTGCGATCGATGAGGTTGTTCGTGCTGAGGTTCACCAGCGTTCCACGCAGCTTGCCGGCCGCGAAGAACACGTACTGGCCGTAGTCGTATTCACGGTCATCGTTGACGTCGATCAGGATCGCGAAGTTGCCGTTCGAGGGATCGAGCGCCGTATTCGAGACGGACTCCCTCGCGGAGAAAGCGACCGTGTCCTTGGTCTTGCCACGGCTGATCTTCATCGACGCCAGGTCGAGTGGTCCTGGCACATCGTTGCCGTCTTTGCGGGAGATCGAGAAGGCGCGTTCGGCGGGCGCCTGAGCCGGCGGCGCGATCTCGGGCAACCCCTTGCTCGCAAAGCGAGGGATCCGTGGCGAGGCGCCAGCGGGCATCACTCCGAAGAGGAGCAACACCGCAGTGATGGCGATCAGGATCGATGGACGACGCGACATGTATGGCTCTCCCTCCAGAACGGAACCGCGCGAGTGTACGGGAGAGGCAACCCCTGTACAACGCAGGGATCAGGCGACCGGGACGGGGTGCATCGCGCCGAAATTGCTCCCGCCGAACAGCAGCACCATGAGGCCCACCGAGGTGTCATCGACCTGATCGGGGAACGTCACGGTGAACGTGGCCGACTCCCCCTGAGGGATCACCGCGGGCGCCTCCACGGAGGCTTCGTAGCGCTGGTCGTCGCCGGAGATCACGTACATACCCGGCTTCCCGATCTCGGCGGGTGAGTCGTTCTTGACCTCGAGGGTGCCGCTATCCAACGAGAAGTTGGCCGTCACGCCGTTGAACGTGTATTCGTACTCGCCGGGCTGGTAGGCGATGTCACCGGGGTCGGTACTCACCACGCACTCACCGGGGGCGCACGACGCCGACGTCGGCTGGGCCGAAGGCTCATCGTCGCCGCCTCCGGTGCACGCCGCGGCGAGCAGGGTGAGGAGCACGACGGGCACGACGGTTCGACGGAAGGGGCTCACGGTTGCGGCATGATACGCGAACCGGATGCCTGGCGAGCCGAACTCAGGTCGTCGTCACAGGAACAGGAAACGAGGAATCGTGAAGCAGCTGGAACTCCGTCGCCACGCTCGCCGGGACCCCACCGCCGACCGTCTCGCTCCGGAAGGCCGAGCTCAAGCCGAGGACGTGGGTCGCGGCTCCGGACGCACGTACGACCTGGTGTTCGTCTCCCCCGCCGAACGAGCCGCGGAGACGGCCGCCTGGTTCCTCCGTGGCGCCGGCCAGCAGTTGCCCGAACACGCGGTGATCGGTGGCCTCGCCGGTCGTGACGCCTCCGGTGGCAGCCCGGAGGGGATGGCCGCCGGCGTGCGAGCCCTGCTGGATCAGCTCCCCGACGGCGGAACCGGCCTTGCGATCAGCCACACGCCCTTGGTGGAGCGGGCGGCGTTCGGCCTCACCGGCGTCGAGGTCGAACCCTTCGCCGAGTGCGAGGGGATCCTCGTGACCCAGGACGAGGCCGGGACGATCTCGGTCGAGGAACTCCGACTCGGGACGCCGGCGGGATGACGGCATGGAGCGAGCACATCGTGCCGGCGTTCGCCTTGGGCGCTGCCCTCGGTGCCGCCCCCGGACCGGTGCAACTGCTGATCCTGTCCGAAACCGCGAAGGGCGGACTCGTGCAGGGCTTCCGGGTGATGCTGGGCGCCAACGGGATGCTGTTCGCCGTGATGGTGGTGCTGGCGCTCGGGTTCTCGACGACCGAGCCGTCCCAGACCGTGATCGACGTGCTGCGGGTGGTCGGCGGCCTGTTCCTGATCTACCTCGCCCTCTCGGAGCTGCGCACGCTTCGACGCCATCACCTGCTGGGTGAGGAGGCGGCGCTCCAGGCGAGTGGACCCGGCGCTAGGCTGGGGCCGACCGCACGCGGCGTGATGCTGGTGCTCGTCAACCCCGGCGCGTGGATCTTCTTCGCCACCACGGCGTCCGCGGTGGTGGCAGAGGCCAGCGCCGACGGCGGGACAGATACCGCACTGGCGGCCGCCCTGGCGATGACGCTGGGGGTCTCCGTCACCGACTTCGGCTCGGCCCTGATCGGCACGGGCAGCCGCGCGCTGCTGGGCGAACGAGGGCTCACCTGGGTTCGCGCGGGGCTGTCGGTGCTGCTCCTGGCGATCGGCGTGGCGTTCGTGCTGCAGGGCTTCGGGCTGCTGTGAGCCTGCCCTACAGGATGAATGAACACCACGGCGCCGGCCACGTGCCGAACACCGCATCGGCTCGTTCGATCGCCCCATCGGTGGCTTCGGTCACCTGTCCGGCCCGGTGCAACTGGCCGAACGTGGTCCCGCCCAGGAACACGGCGCCCAGGTCGTTGACGGCGCAGACCACATCGGGTCGGTCGTCCGTCGGCCGGCAGGTCGCCGAACCGTCCTCGGCCGCCACGAGCTCGAAACGCCCTTCGTTCCAGGGACAGAACCGGTCCTGCACGTCCAGCACCAGGCGGCCAGGAGCGCGGTAGCCCCGAAGGGCGAGGGCGGCCTGGACGTCCACCAGCCGCACCCACAGACCGTCGCCCAGCCTCATGCGGAGCTGCCGCGGTTCGGCCATCAACCACATCAGCGGCTCGTCGGCGGGTCGGTTCCAGGCATCGACCGACGCCACGAGATCGATGTCGAACAGGAACCGCCACAGGTCGGCGTGGGCGTGCGGCGTCGCCGCGATCAGCTCCTTGACCTCCACCTGCAACCTCGGCATGGAGTCGGGCCAATCGTGCTTCACCACGTAGGCGGCGTAGCCGTCCGCCTCGCCGCGCTCACCGCGATGGATCGCGTAGAAGGCCATCGCGTCCTTGTCGCGCTCCCGCTGCCACCACCGCCACGCGAACCACGCGCCTTCGAGATCGAGCATGCCGGGCCGGGTGCGCCGCACGGCGTCATAGACGGTCTCCATCACCGGCATCGCGTCGTCGCGAACCAACAGCTCGATGCGCCCTTCGGGCCGGTAGCCACGGACGAACCTCGCTCGGTCCGCATCGATCTTGACGTCGGCGAACAGGGACGCCATCCCGTACCCGAAGCGGCCGTAGATTCCGCCCTCCGAGGCCCAGAGCGCCGTGAAGGCCTCGCCGCCGGCATGGATGTCATCCAGTTGACGGCGCATCAGCGCGGTGTTGATCCCCCGGCGGCGATGGGTCGGCTGCACGCCTACGGCCGTGATGAAGGCGGTGGTCGCGATCCGGCCGCCGGGCAGGGTCATCTGCTTGGGCAGCGACGCGGCACCACCCACGATCCGGTCGCCGTCCCAGGCCGCCAGGAACCGTTCGGGGATCGTCACGGACCGTTCGCGGTCGAGATCGCCTTCTTCGACGCGCGCGCTGAAGGCCACCTCGAGCGCCACCATGTAGTCCTCGAACTCGTCGGCGGTGATCGGTCGGATCTCGACGTCCATGGCGTCCAGCCTACCGCCGGGCGGAGTCGCCCCCGTGCCGATCAGCGGACGTCGAGACCCTCGAAGACGTCGGTCATCACCATGGCACCCGGTTCGGTGGTGGGCCACGCGACGACATGGGTCTCGAACGCGAGCGCCTGCAGTTGCTGGGTCTCGTCCCCGATGTGCTCCTGCGTGCCGTCCATCTGGGTGACGTGTTCACGCACGGCGGCGAGTTTGCGCATCGCGACGCCGGTGCAATCCACCCGTACGCCGACCTGCTGATCTGGCACGCCCCTCGGCTGATACATCTGGGTGGGATCCATGGGATCTTCGCCGGCGGCCACCAGCTGCTCGTTCCAAGAATCGAGCATCGACTGCGGGATCGCCTGATGCAGCAAGCGGGCGAATCCGGGAACGCCTTCTTCCCGCACTCGATGGAACGCCTGGGTGGCTGCCTCCCCCACCGCGATGTGGTCCGGATGACCCGTGATGCCGTCGGGCCCGAAGGTCATCACCACGTCGGGCCGCTCATCGCGCAGCACCGCGGCGATCTGTCCCACCAGTTCGTCGGTATCGCTCTCCGCCACCGCGTGGTCCGGGTAGCGCAGCCACTCGTGCCTGTCGGGCACGCGGCCCAGCACCTCCCATGACCGTCGATCCTCGGCTTCGCGGATCTCACCGAGGGTCTCCGGCGTGGCACCCGAGCCTTCGGCGATCTCTCCGTTCTCGCCGCTCGTCACATGGATCAACACGAAATGGAAGCCGGGATCGTTCGTGTGGAGCGCCACGGTGCCGGCGCACCCGAAGGTGTCGTCGTCAGGGTGGGCGACGACGGCCGCGAGGCGGCGCGAGCTCATGCGTCCTCCAAGAGCACGTCCAGACCCACCGTCAGCCCAGCGCGGGATCCAACCGCCTTGATCGCCATCAGCACGCCCGGCATGAAGCAGGAACGGTCCGTGGTGTCGTGGCGGATCGACAGCGTCTGGCCCGGTCCACCCAGGACGACTTCCTGGTGGGCCACCAATCCCGGAAGCCGCACCGAATGCACGCGGATGCCGTCGACGTCGGTCCCGCGGGCCCCCGGATGCTCGTCGTCGCCGCCGGGGGCCGGTGGCACCGGGCCGCGCGCGGCAGCCATCGCGCGCGCGGTCGCGAGCGCGGTACCGCTGGGTGCGTCGACCTTGCGATCGTGGTGCTGCTCGATGACTTCGGCGGCCGGCAGATGGCGCGCCGCCTGTTCGGCGAACCGCATCATCAGCACGGCGCCGATCGCGAAGTTGGGTGCCACGAACACGTTGGCCGTGGCGCCCTCGGTGAGCGAGCGGAGCTCGTCCAGGTCGGCCGGGGAGATGCCGGTGGTGCCCACGACGGCATGGATGCCGTTGGCCACCGTCCAGCGGAGGGTGGGCATCACGGCGTCGGGAGCGGTGAAGTCGACCGCGACCTCGGCTCCGGCGTCGAGGAGCGTCGGGAGGTCATCCGCCACGATGACCCCTTCGACGGTGTCGCCGGCGGCCTTCGGATCGATGGCGGCGACCAGGTGCATCTCGGGATCGGCGCCGACCGCGCGAGCCACCTCGCGGCCCATGCGACCGCCGGCGCCCACGACCCCGACGCGGATCACGCCACGGTCTCCTCGCGGAACGCGTGCTTGTTGAACGGTCCGAGCACGGTCAGGGTCATCGGTTGCGACAGTACCCGCTCGGCCACGCGCCGTGCATCCTCGAGCGACACGTGATCCAGGCGCTTCAGCGACTCGTTCACCGACAGGATCTCGCCCTGGGAGATCTCGGACTTGCCCAGGCGGCTCATGCGGCCCCCCGGATCTTCCAGACCCAGGACCATCGAGCCCTTCACGTGTCCCTTGGCCCGGTCGAACTCAGCTTGTGTCAGCCCGCCGTCGCGGACGTCGGCGACCTCGCGGCGGAGCAGGCCGATCACCTCTGCGGCCCTGCCCGGCATGGTCCCGGCGTAGCAGGTGAACAGCCCGCCCTCGGTGTACTGCGCGTGGTAGCTGTACACGCTGTAGGCGAGGCCGCGCTTCTCGCGGACCTCCTGGAACAAGCGCGAACTCATCCCGCCACCCAGCGCCGTGTTCACGATGAGGAACGCGAACCGGTCGGGGTCGGCCCGGTCGAGACCGTTCGTGCCCAGGCAGATGTTGGCCTGTTCGGTCTTGCGTCGTTTCACCAGGTCCTGACCCGAAGGACGGGGCGCTTTCGCGGCCGAGCGCACGCGCCAGCCCGGCGGCTGACCCGAGCGAACGACCCGCCCGGTGTCCATGCGCGCCTTGAGCATCTTCAACAGGTCCTCGTGGCGCAGGTTGCCGGCCGCCGCCACCACCAGATGCCCGGGCACGTAATTCTTGTGATAGAAGCGCTTCACCGAGGCCGGCGTCGCGGCCCGGATCGTCTCGACCGTGCCCAGGATCGGGCGACCCAGGGGGTGATTCGGCCACAGCGTCTCGGTGAACATGTCGTGCACGACGTCCTCGGGAGAGTCTTCGTGCATGTTGATCTCTTCCAAGATCACCTGCCGCTCGGCGTCGAGGTCCGCCTTGCGGATCAGCGAGTGCTCCAGCATGTCGGCCAGGTGATCGACCGCCATCTCCAGGTCGCGGTCGAGCACCCGCGCGTAGTAGCACGTGTACTCCTTGGCCGTGAACGCGTTGATGTCACCGCCCACCGCGTCGAAGTTCTCGGCGATGTCGAGCGCGGTCCGGTGCTCGGTGCCCTTGAAGAGCAGGTGCTCCAAGAAATGGCTGGACCCGCTGATCTTCGGGGCTTCGTCGCGGGACCCCGCGAGCACCCAGAAGCCGAGGGACACGGAGCGGACGCTGGGCATCCGCTCCGTGACCACTCGCAGGCCCGAGCCGAATTCGGTACGGGCGATCGGCATCGTTGGTGCCGGCTACTCGGCGCTGGGCGCGTCGCCGGCGGGTGCGTCGGCCGAAGCCGGCGTGCTCTCGCCGCCGGAGGCCTGGCCGCCGCCCTCACCGTCGCGGAAGCGACGGCCTCGGCTGCGCTCACCACGGTCGCCGGAGCCGCTGCTGCGGTCCGAGGAACCGCGGTCTGAGGAACCGCGATCGCGGTCGCGTCCTCCGCCACCGCCGCGACCACCACGGTCACGGTCGCCGCGCGGACGTCCGCCGCCGGATTCGTCGGCCTGCCCCTCAGGGATGGCCCACTCCTCGCCGACCGGCTTCAGGCTGATCTTGCCCTGGCCGTCGATGTCCTCGACCAGGACGGTGATCTTGTCGCCTTCCTTGATCGCTTCCTCGACGCTGCTCAGGCGCTTGCCGCGTCCGAGCTTGGAGATGTGCACTAGGCCGTCACGGCCGGGCACCAGGTTCACGAAGGCGCCGAACGTGGTGGTCTTCACCACGAGGCCGTCGTACTGCTCGCCCACCAGCACCGGGCGCGGGTTCGCGATCTCATCGATCATGTGCGCCGCTTCGTCGGCACCTTCGCCGCCGAGCTCGGAGCCGATGAACACCGTGCCGTCGTCCTGGATGTCGATGTCGGCGCCGGTGGCCGCGATGATCTCGTTGATCCGCTTGCCCTTGGGTCCGATCACCTCACCGATCTTGTCGACCGGGATCTGGATGCTGATGATGCGCGGCGCCTTGGCGTTGACCTCTTCGCGCGGCATCGCGATCGCGCCTTCCATGACGTCCAGGATCGTGAAGCGAGCATCACGCGCCTGCTGGAGCGCACCGGCGAGCACGTCGCCGGGCAGCCCCGTGACCTTCATGTCGAGCTGGATCGCGGTGACGAACTCCCGCGTGCCCGCCACCTTGAAGTCCATGTCGCCCAACGCGTCCTCGGCACCGAGGATGTCGGTGAGCGTCACGAACTTGCCGTCGTCGGCGATCATGCCCATCGCGATGCCCGCCACCGGCGCCTTGATCGGCACCCCCGCGTCCATCAGCGACAGCGTTGAACCACACACGCTGGCCATCGAGGTCGAGCCGTTCGAGCTCAACACGTCGCTCACCAGTCGCAGCGCGTACGGGAACTCTTCCTCGGTGGGGATCACCGGGATGAGGGCCCGCTCGGCGAGCGCCCCGTGGCCGATCTCGCGCCGGCGGGGCGAACCCACGCGGCCGGTCTCGCCCGTGGAGTAGGGCGGGAAGTTGTAGTGGTGCATGTAGCGCTTGGAGTCCTCGAGGTCGAGGGTGTCGATCATCTGGGTCATGCGGAGCATGCCCAGCGTGGTGACGTTCAGCACCTGGGTGTCACCGCGGTTGAACAACGCCGAACCGTGGGCCCGCTTCAATACGCCCACCTCGGCCGACAGCGGCCTGATGTCCTTGGGACCGCGACCGTCCAGGCGGACGCCCTCGGCGATCACGCGAGCGCGCATGACCTTCTTCTGCAGTTGCTTCCACGCCGGGCCGAACTCGCCGCCTCGCGTGTCGAAGTCGGCGAAGTTGGCGGCCATGTGCTCCTTGGCCTCGGCCTTGAGCGTGTCGAGTTTGGCTTCGCGCTCGGCTTTGTCGGTGACGATCGACTCTTCCAGTCGCGCCTTCGCGAACGAAGACAGCGCCTCGTACAGGTCGTCGCCGAAGAGGGGACGTGGGGTCCATTCCTTCGGCGTGACGCCCGCGGCGTCGATGAACTCCTGCTGGAACTCGAGCACCTCGGCGATCGCGCGCTTGGCGGCCTCGAGGCCTTCGGCGACGGTCTCCTCGGTGGGCGCTTGGGCCCCGGAGGCCAACAGCTCCCAGGTCTTGTCGGGCGCCTCGCCTTCGATCATGAGGATGTCGATCTCACCGGAGTCGCTCCGGCGGCCGGCCACGACCACGTCGAACGTGGCCTCCTCGGTCTCGGCGAACGTCGGGTTGACGGTCCACTGTCCGTCGATGAGCGCCACCCGTACCGAGGCCACAGGGCCGTCGAACGGCAGGCCCGCCAGGCAGGTGGCGACCGACGCGGCGTTCATCGCCGGGATGTCGTAGGGGTTCTCCCCGTCCGAGCCCAGGACCGTGATGACGACCTGGACCTCGTCGCGGTAGCCGTCGGCGAACGTCGGGCGCAGCGGGCGGTCGATCAGTCGGGCGGTGAGGATCGCGGTCTCGCCGGGGCGGCCCTCTCGGCGGAAGAAGCTGCCCGGGATCTTGCCGATCGCGTACATCCGCTCTTCGACGTCGATCGTGAGCGGGAAGAAGTCGATCCCCTCGCGGGGGTTGGACGAGACGCACGTGCCGAGCACCTGGGTCTCGCCGTAGGTGACCATGACCGCGCCGTCGGCGAGGCGGGCCATCTTGCCCGTCTCGAAGGTCAAGGTCTGATTCCCGATCTTCCGGGAAAGGTTGGTGGTGGCCATGGGGCCGTTCCTCCTTGTTCGTCTGAACGCGCAGGCACTTCCTGGCGCGTCGATGGAGACGGGAGGCGGGTCCGGCCGATTCTCAGTGGTGGGCCACCGGGATCCTTCACAGGTCTCCCGGGAGCTCGCTACTGATAACCGACCGCGGGTCGCTCCCACCTCCGGTGGCTTGCGATCAGTGGGTCGTGCGCATCACTTCCTTCACGAACGAACGCCTACTCGGGGCGCCCCTTCGATGTCATCCGCGTCTATCGGCGCAGGCCGAGACGCGCGATCAACGCGCGGTAGCGCTCGATATCCTCGTGCATGAGGTAGTCGAGCAACCGGCGCCGTCGACCCACCATCTTCAGCAGGCCCCGACGCGACGCGTGGTCGTGCTTGTGGGTCTTGAGGTGCTCGGTGAGGTCCGCGATCCGCTTGGTCAGAACCGCGATCTGAACGTCCGCCGAGCCGGTGTCGCCATCTGCGCGGGCGTACTCCGTGATGATCTGCGTCTTCTCGTCTTTGGTGAGTGTCGTCATAGTCAGTTCCCAAGGCTACCAGCGGCGATGCGCTCATGACCTCGCCGGTTCCGAGGGTCCCTGAGCGCCCGCCGCACGCTCGACGGCATCGACGAGCACTGCCCGGCGCGCTCGCAGCGAGATGAGCGATGCCTGGACCCCGGCCAGTTCCCGAAAGCTCAGGCGGGCCCGATACCCGCGCTCCAAGCGGCGGACCAGCCAACTTCCCGCCAGCCCGCAGAGCGGCCCCAGGAAGGCCGTGACCAGCCACGGATGGGGTTCGTCCGCGATGGCCGTGTATCGCCACACCACCCAGGTGGCCGGGAAGGCCATGAACGCGACGAGGAACTTCGCCGTGGCCCGCGTCACGGGCGCCATCGAGGGGCGGCCGGCCGCTCGGGTCAACAACGCCGGCACGACATTGATCACCGCGCCCGCCACGGCCAAGGGGATCAGCGCCAACGCCAGCAGATCGCCGAACAGGTGGATGCGCCGATGACTGGAGGGGTCGGCGGCGACGGCCCGATCGGTCACGGCGTTCGCCTCGAGCGCCCTTGCGTAAGCCGCCACGGCCTCGACCACGGACCGTTCCTGTTCGGTGGGCGCCGCAGCCAGCCGTCCGGCCAGGTTTTCCCGATCGTCCAGCGACGGTGTCCACCCCGGGTCGGAGTCCAACGGACGCAAGGCCACCTCGGCGGCACGCACCATGGCGGCCGATTGCGCCGCATCGTCGAAGTTCAACGCCACCGAGGCGAGCCGGGCGCGGATCAGCTCGGTGAGCGCGTGGACGACCTCGTGGTCGTCGTCATCGATCACGTGGCCACCCGGCGCGCGACCGGGGAAGGCCCCCTCGACCCAGCGATCGAGCTCCAACGGCGGACCGACCCGGACGTAGGCGGCGGCTCTGGCCCTCGCCTTGTCTTCGTAGATCAGTCCGACCGGCACGATCTTCAGTCCCTGCGTGCCGAGCGCCCGCGCCCCGATCACGATCCTGGCCGCCCCGGTCTTCACCGGCAGCAGATGCGGCTCGTCGCTCGCCTGGCCCTCGGGGAAGATCCCGATCACGCCGCCCTCTGCCAGCACGTCGTGGCAGGCCGCGAACGTGTGGAGGTTGCCCCGGGTGCCGCCGTCGGCCGAGCGGTAGACGGGGATCGCGCCGGCGAGCCAGAGGAACGGCCGGGCGGGGGTCTTCCACAGGGTGGCCATCGCCAGGAACCGGGGGAACCGGGGCAGCGTGGCCGCCAGCAGCGCCGGATCGACGAACCCTCCCCCGTGATTGGCTACCACCAGCACGGGGCCATCGTCGGGGACATGCTCCAGGCCGGTGTGTTCCACCGTGCGGAACCACCCGAGGGTGGCGAGCCGGGCGAGCACGCGCACGAACACCCCGCGGAGCGAGCCCATCGTCGGATCCTCCCACGATCGGTCGCCGCTACGATGGCGCCGTGAGCGGGAAGGTGCAGCGGGCGTTGGCGCTGTGCGGGCTGATCGGACCCGCGGCCTTCACCGCAGCATGGGCGCTGGGGACCATCCGGCAACCCGGGTACTCCGTCGCCCACGAGCACATCAGCGGCCTCGCAGCCCCCGATGCCGACAACCCCGCGGTCATGACGGTGGGGTTCCTCGCGCTCGGCACGGCCACCGTCGGGTTCGCCACCGCGTTGGAAGAGCGACTCGGCGGCGAGGGATCGGCCGAGGGGTCCGCCAAGGGATCGGCCGGCCTCGGCCCCGCGCTGATCGGGGCATCGGGCGTGGCGATGGTGGTGGCGGGGCTGTTCCGGCGCGACCGGATGTCCAACCACCCCGAGCCCGGCCAGGCGGCGGGGCAGTCGGGGATCAACGACGTCCACGACGCCGCGTCGGTCGTGGGGGCGCTCACCTCAGCGGTGGGCCTGTTCGCTTTGGCGGCAAGGCTCCGGCGCGAACCGGGCCTTCAGGATCTCGCGCGACCCACGATGGTGGCGGCCGCCACCGGGTCCGGGTTGCTCGCCTGGTTCGCGCGCGGCGTGACCCGACCGGGCAACGGACTCGTGCAGCGCGCAGGCATCACCATCCCGTTGCTGCTGATGGCACGGCTGGCGATCCGCCTGCTGCGGACCCGCGACGGGTAGCTCAGGCCGAAGGATCGACGAGCTCGCGGGTGCGTTCGACGTCGACGGCGATCGCATCGATCAACGCCTCCACGGAGTCGTACTTGATCTCATCGCGCAGGCGGTCCCAGTACTCGACCGAGATCGGCTTGCCACGCAGTTCCTCTCCCTCGAAGTCGAGCAGGAACGCCTCGACGTGCAGCGGCTCCACGCCGAACGTGGGATTGGTGCCGACGTCGATCGCCGCGGGGTATCGGAGCCCGTCGACCTCGGCCACGCCGGCGTAGATGCCCTGACCGGGCAGCAGCAGCCGGGGCCACGTGCGCAGGTTCGCGGTGGGATAGCCGAGCCCCTTGCCACGGCCGTGCCCGGAGGTGACCTCGCC